>CAZOSW010000016.1:0-27359 GCA_964582765.1 uncultured Planctomycetales bacterium
ATATATTTAATTTGCCTGATATTAAAAAAGAAAACAAAACTGCTCAATGTTTCTGGTAGGTAACCTTATTGGATTTTAAGAGATTCTTTGCTCAGTTTTCTGCCTCTTTTTGTCTTACACTAGTTGCGTCCCGCTAAAAATCAGTGAGATTTCGTTATATCGTTATATTAATATGCTTAAAAAAACTCGTCCAATAGGAGGAGTTTATTACAGGACACAAAGCATTGATAGGGAAGAAGATTATCGAATTAATTCCTTGACGAGATGAAACCATTTAGTTTCGAGGGGAGTATCAAGGTTGATCTCTGAACATGAGAAGGGCGCGGTAGATCGCGGTTATAGGCCTTATGGCCTTATTTATTTTATGCTCTGGAAGGAAATGTTTAAAGTTTAAATTTTTTGCGCGGCACCCGATTTAATTTTGATTAACAACTTTTAAAATTTATATCTGGAAAATATTTTTTTAACATTTTTTTTAAAAATTGTGCTATGATGTACTTAGACGGTGGTTATTTATTTACCGACGGAGGAGTAAGGATGAAAAAGAATAGGAAAGGGCAGAGTACGCTAGAATATGTGATTATGGTTGGGATCTTAATCGGCGTGTTTATTGCTGTTGGTAGATTGATCCAACGCCCAGTGCATAATATGTACGGCCATCTTAAATCCGGAGTTTCTGACTAATATATTAGATACAATAGTTTTAAAAGGTATGATGGTTTTTAACAGGAGGCCAGATGTGGAATTTCATTTTATTATTCAAATGCCTTGACCAGAAGGGAATTGTTGCCAAGATTTCTGATTTTATTTTAAAGCATGACGGTAATATCGTTACCGCTGATCAATATAGTACTGATCCGCAAGGCGGGCATTTTTTTATACGCGTTGAGTTTGTTTTGGATAAAGAACAATATACTAAAAAAGACCTAATCTCGGCGTTCTCGCCTATAGGAAATGAGCCTGGCGCAGATTGGAATTTTTATGATAAATCAGAAACTTTGCGCATGGGTATATTTGTATCCGAGCCGGATCATTGCCTGGTGGATTTGTTATATCTATGGAGCTCGGGTGAGTTAAAAGTCAAAATCCCATTTGTCTTAAGTAATTTTGAAAAGCATCGTAAATTAGTAACCGGTTATAATATTCCGTTTTATTATGTGCCTGCGGATAAAGATAATCGCCGGGAGCAGGAATTATTATCTTATGCTGCCTCAACGGATTTTTTGGTGCTTGCACGTTATATGCTGATGCTTTCTCCCGATTTCTTGCAGAAGTATAATAAGGATATCATTAATATCCATCATGGTTTTCTTCCCTTTTTCAAAGGGGCTGATCCGGCCGCCAGGGCACTTAAGGAAGGAGTTAAGGTTATCGGTGCAACTGCGCATTTTGTAAATAATGAACTTGATGAAGGCCCGATTATCGCTCAGGAAGTGCAAAATGTATCACATAAAGATAGCCGTCAGGATTTAATAAGAAAAGGCAAGAATTTAGAGAAAAAAGCATTGGCAGGAGCAATATCCAGTTACATTGATTATCGTATTATTAAATACGAAAACAAAACAATAGTTTTTTAATAGGTACTCGGTGTTGTGTTTTTACAAAAAAGGAGGTAGGTTATGGCAAAGTTATACGTGAAGGCATTTGGGTTTGCTTTTGGTATTATTGCGGCTGCAATCTCTTTTGTAGTAGGCACTTTGAATATACTCTTTTATTTAGAAAGCGGATTAAACAGGGCGATGGCGATGATCTATTTGGGCTATAGGCCGACTTTGTTTAGCGTAATTTTTAACTCTGCATTATGTTTTTCTTTTGCGTTTTGCGTAGGAGCCGCTATTGCCTTGCTCTATAACAGGATTATTGAGGAGAGCAGGGAGGAGATCGAAGAGAAAATCAAAAATGTTGCCCGTTCTATTTGGGAAAGTAAAGGCAAGCAGGGAAGTACTTCGGCGGATGATTGGAGAGAGGCAGAGAAAAGAGTAAAAGGAATATAAGATTGGTTAAAAAGGTAGTTATAGTCGGTGCAGGAGTTGGCGGTTTAGCTACAGCTTGCCGCCTGGCCAAAGACGGATACAGTGTTGAAGTTTACGAGAAATTATCCTGTTGCGGAGGCCGCAATAACATAATCGATGACCGGGGCTATAAGTTTGATACCGGCCCTTCTTTTGTGCTTATGCCGGATTTTTTTGCCGAAGTTTTTTCATATTGCGGCAGGAGGCTTAAAGATTATTTAGATTTACGTATTATCGACCCTAGTTACAAAATTTTTTATGCTGACGAAGAGACTCTTAGTGTATATCGAAATAGCCAGCAGACTAAAGTAGAGCTGGAGCGGATAGAAAATGGTTCATCTGCGCAATTTGATGAGTTCCTCCGGGAAACTGCCAGAATATATGATATTGTTAGACCGCTCCTCTATAAATGCGTAACTTACAAATCATTAGTTAATCCTCATTATTGGAGTTTAATAGGAAGAATCCGCGCTTTTCAGTCTTATTGGCAGTTAGCCCGTAAGTATTTCAAAAGTGATAAACTTTGTTACGCATTCACGTTTGAGGCAATGTTTATGGGGGTATCGCCGTATCAGGCTCCGGCTTTTTATAGCGTAATTAGTTACGCTGACCATGCGCAGAAGATTGCCCATCCTATGGGAGGGATGTACCAAATACCGCTGGCTTTAGAAAAATTAGCTAAGGAATTGGGTGCGAAGATATATTATGATTCGGAGATAGAGGGTATTAAGCGGGAAAAAGGGCAGATCCTGCTGCGGCATGGATCAAATGAAATTAAAGCTGATTATGCGGTAGTAAATGCCGACTACCCTTATGCGCAGCAGCAGCTACTAAAACGCAGGGTACCTTATTTCAAATATTCCTGTTCAACTTATTTAATCTATCTAGGGATAAATAAAAAACTAAAAAACTTAGTCCATCACAATTTATTCTTTGCTAAGGATCTGAAAAAGAATTTGGATGAAATATTTAAAACTAAGCGTAATCCCGCCGACCCCTCATTTTATGTGCATCTACCTACTATAACTGATCTGTCTTTGGCGCCGGAAGGTAAAGATATTTTGTACTTATTGGTTCCGGTTCCTAATTTACAGAATACCCGGGATGTTCTGGTAAATCATGAATCACGTTTAAGGAAGCTAATCTTCGATAAGATAAATAAAGTTTGCGAGTGTGATCTTGAGGAGATGATTGAGGTTGAACACCGTTTCTACCCCGAAGATTTCATCGGTCGTTATAACATTAAATTCGGAGCGACTTTTGGGCTGGCGCATAATTTAACTCAGAGCGCATTCTTCCGTCCGGCTAATTTTGATTCAAGAATAAAGAATTTATATTATGTCGGAGCCAGCACTCAACCAGGCGGTGGGTTACCGGTAGTTATTGCTAGCTCTAAAATTGTGGCGGATTTAATTAAGCAGACAAAATAGTTTTGATTCGCTGCGTGACTTTGTGAATGGTTGATTCTGGGGTAGAGGCGCCTGCAGTTATTCCTATACTTAAAGCATTTTTTATCCAGCTTCTCTTTATTTCTCCGGCAGAGTTAATCCAGTAACTGTTTCTATTCAGAGATTTTGATATTTCGTAAATTCTTTTAGTATTGGCGCTTGTTTTTGATCCGATAATAATCATAATATCGTTATCTAGCGGCATGATCTTGACTTCATTTTGTTTAGTTCTGGTAGGATTACAGATAGTATTATGAAACTTTATGAATGGAATATACCTACGCAGTACTTCTACAATTTCCAGCACATTATCCAGGTTTTGAGTTGATTGAACGACCACCCCGCAGTTTTTAATATCTTTAATTTTTTCCAAAGGTATATTTTTAAGTTTATCAATTACAATTGCTTTTGATTTAAGCTGCCCTATGATTCCCAGCACTTCATTATGGAGTTTGTCTCCGATGACGATTATCCGGTAGCCGTCGTTTTCCATTTTGCATGCAATTTTATGTATTTCTTTTACCATCGGGCAGGTTGCGTCAATAATCCTGTATCCTGATTTTTGCGCCTGTTTTAAAGTACGCTTGGAGCAGCCATGCGCGCGAATTAATAATGTTTTACCCCGGCCATTAGATAAGCGGTTAATTTTTTTAATTCCGGAACTTTGGATTTGCTTGACCACATCTTCATTATGTACGATATCCCCGAGCATAACTACTGATTTACTTGTCCTTGCCGTTTCCAGGGCCTTAGCGATAGCGTTTTTTACTCCGAAGCAGAATCCCGCTGATTTTGCTAGATTTATTTTTTTTAGTATTTTTTCTTGCATAATATTTTAAGTATAACAAGTATTTTATTTAACTTTTTTACATGCGCGCGTTTAGTAAAAACATTATAGCCGTTTATTTCGATTGAATCAAGGATCCGAGAATAATTTTCCTTCATCGCTAATACTACAACTCTAGAAGCTTGATTATCAATAAGCCTGATTCCCTGCAGAGATTCATTATAAAATTTGCGGCAGCGCAGTATCTGGAAACGCATAAAATTCTTAAAATTATCACTATTTTTACCTTTAGACAATTGTTCCTCTGAAAGATTAAACCGGAGCAATTCATCTTGGGGAAGGTATATTCTGCCACGGATAAAGTCCTCTTTTATATCCCGTAAGATATTAGTCAACTGCATGGCAACGCCTAATTTTACGGCATGATCTTCTGCTGCTTTATCTCTGGGCCCCAAAATTTTTAGCATAATTAGGCCTACAACACCGGCTACCCTGTAGCAGTATTCAAAAAGGCTCGGAAAATCTGGATAACGTTTTATTTCCAGGTCCATTTGCATTCCTTTAATTAGTTCATCGAAATACTCTTTGGGTATCTTATAATCTTTTATTGTTTGCCGAAAAGCAACTAATAGGTACTCATTAATTTTGTCTTCTGAATAAGCAGTAGCTATTTTTTGTTCCAGTTCCTTTAGGCTGCTTATTTGTTCGCTTACAGGTAGGTCATCCACCGACTCATCGCTTAGGCGGCAGATAGCATAAACCGCATAGCTGGCATACCTCTTATCTTTAGGTAAAAAATGAGAAGCCAGGTAGAATGTTTTGGCAAATTTTTTAGTGATTTTTTTTGCTTTTTTGAATCCGGCCAGCAACTCTCCATCCATGGTTATATTCTAAATCAAATAATTTAAAAACCAAGCTAAAAAATAGGCGAATCTAATTGATAAATAGGCAAGTTAGTAATAAAATAACAGTATGTCTAAGTATATGATCGTGCTAATTCTATCCGGAGTTTTTCCGGTATTGTTCAGTTTTTATCATCCTCTTAAATTCTGGCATAATTTAAAAGCGCTTATTTTTACTTTAAGTATTATAGTCGTGGTTTTTGGGGCCTGGGATGTCTTTGCTACTTGGCGAGCCCACTGGTATTTTGACCCCCAAGGTATAATTGGGTTCAAGATAATTAATTTACCACTTGAAGAATGGCTATTTTTCATTGTTATCCCGTTTTGTTGTATTTTTACCTGGGAAGCACTTAAATTCATGAAAGAAAAGATAAAATGAGAGAGTATACATTAATTGCTATGTGTTTTGTAGCCCTAACTGTGCTGGTTGATAAAATAACTAAAATTAATATTTTAGAGAAAAAAGAATTTTATTTTTTTATTTTAGTTATTTTGGGTTTTAAGTTCTTGGTGAATGGGTATCTAACCAGTACCAATATAGTCGTGTATAATTCGAAATTTTTCACGGGGTTAAGATTAGGCAGTATTCCATTAGAAGATTTTCTTTTTGGTTTTAGTATGGTTTCTTTAACTATTATTTTTTGGGAGCTTTTTAAAAAAAGCAATGAATAAAAGAATAATATTATCTGTCTTGGTCATGTTTACTCATTTATCTATAGCCTATTCCATGGATTGGAAGAGTTTACACGAGAATGCTGATAATATATCTTTTTCGGTAGCTCAGGAGGCTGTGGATAGCAGTATCAATTCAGCTTCAAATAAGTATGTTCTGGGGCTGGTTTATCTTAACCTACATCAGGATGAGGCTGCTTATCAAATTTTTAATGCTCTTTTAATAAATAATCAAGATATGATTGAAGCAAAGTGGGGATTAGCGGAATCTCTGCGGCGTCAGCATAATCTTCAGAAAGCAGAGAGTTTGTTAAATGAGGTAATCAATCAGGATGATAGTTTCGCGCCGGCGTTAATAAGTTTAGCTTACATAAGATATTTTAAAATGGATTTTACGGGTTCACTGCGTTTAGCTTTAAGGGTTATACGGAAGGGGAGGGATAATGTGGATTTAAGTAACTATGCGCGTGCATTTGCTATGTATGCCGGTTCAAAAGGAATGTTAGCGCATTACGGCGGATTGCTCTCTAAGGCGATAGACGGACTGGCAGTAAAGAAAAATTTAGACAAGGCTCAAAGGTTGCAACCAAATTCTCCCGCAGTTTTGTTTGGTTTAGGCAGTTATTATTTATTGGCGCCTGTAGTTGTCGGCGGTAATAAATCTAAAGCCGAAGAATATCTTAATCGAGCAGCTGAAGTAGATCCTCTTTTTGCGGATGTTTATGTGCGCCTCGCACAATTAGCCAAGATTAGAGGGGAAAAAGAAAAATATGATTTTTATATGGATAAAGCCTTAGAGATTGACCCTAAGAATGAGTTAGCTCAGGATACTCTAAGCGGACGCTGTAAGTTTATTTGTACCGCAGGAGAAGAGTAGTTATACTTTAAGTATTTTTTGGGCAAATTTATTTAGTGCTTTTTTGTATCGGCCAATTATCTTTAAGCCATTAATTTGATTTACAGCTTTTAGATATAAGTATTTTATCTGATTTTCCGCATAAGCCAGCGCTCCGGTTTTAACAATAATGCTGCGTATTCTAAGAAGCTCAGCGTTTCGGGCTAATTTACCTTCCATGATTTTCTTGATTATTAGTTTGTCTTTTTTGCTTGCCTGATGGAAGGCATACCAGATAAGCAGGGTTCTTTTAGCTTCTTTAATATCAGTAAGATTCGATTTTCCGGTTTCTTGCTCTTCCCCAAATGTTCCGATGATATCGTCTTTAATCTGAAAAGCCCGCCCTAAAAGCATCCCGTACGAATATAGTTTCTTAACCTGGTTGGTTTTTGCTCCGGCAAGAACTGCTCCCATAGTGAGCGGAGAGGCAAATGTATAATTCGCGGTTTTATAGTCATAAATTTTATAAATATCTCCCTGAGTGACTTTTTCTATTGGTTTAATCCCTAAAAGCAGCTCGATAAATTCTCCGCTGCCTGTGTACAGGGATGCTAAAATAAGCTTTCTTAAGGCAGCCTCTTTGCGGATTTTATTTTCTTTAACTGCTAAAAAGGCTTCTAATGCCATAGCGTAGATGACATCCCCGGCAACTATAGCTAAATCTTTTCCGTTAAACTTGGCTTCTTTGTTTTTGTTAATACAGCTTTTTAATAGGTTATGCATAGAAGGCTTACCGCGGCGCATATCGGATTTATCAATAATATCGTCGTGGACGAGCATAAAATCATGCAAGAGCTCTAAGGATAGTGCGGAGCGGTAGAGCCCCGCAGGTGTCTTTTTGGAGAAACTCAGGTAGCCGATGCAGAACAATATCGGCCTTATTCTTTTGCCGTCACGCAAGATAAACTCTTTTATATTCTTAAAAAGTGTAGGAGAGAGTTTATTAAGAGAGTATAATCTATCTATTGAGCGCACATAGGCAGAGAGTTCTTTTTCAATCCGGATTTTAATTCTCAAAAACATAGGCTTATGTTAACATATAAAGTATTATTACGCAATTAGAGAAAAAGGGGTGTTTTGTTTTTCTACCCCCGTTTTAATATGAACAATATTATTATTATCGGTGCTGGTTTTGCAGGGTTAAGCGCGGCAAATAAGTTGTCTAAGTGTGGTTTAGGCCTCCAAATTACCCTGTTTGATAAGAAAGATTACTCAGGTTTCCTGCCGCTTGTCCCTGATTGTATAGGAAGGGGTATTAACCCGGAATTACTTGCTCATGATATTGCATATTCCTGCCGGAAGTTAAAAACAAAATTCATTAAAGAAGAGGTTAATTCTATCGATTTTAAATCTAAACAGATTTCTACGCAGGCTTCTACCTATAACTATGATTTTTTAATTATTGCCAGCGGCAGCCAGACTAATTTTTTTTCAAATCAGGATGCGCAGCGTTATGGTTTTACTTTAAATAGCGTAACTGATGCCAGAGCAGTAATTAATGCGCTTTGTGAAAATAAATTTGATAATTTTATTGTTTGTGGCGGCGGATATACTGGAATAGAAGCAGCGGCTAATCTTTGGCTATACTGTAAAAAGAAAGGCCTTAGCAAGAAAATAGCTATTGTCGAGCGTTCGCCTGCGATATTAGGGCCTTTGCCGGACTGGATGAAGCTTTATGTCGAAGAGAATCTTAAAAAGATGCGTATAGAGGTTTTGACAAACTCGGTTATTGAAAAAATCGAGCAAGATAAAGTTACGATTTCTGGCGCCGGATTCTTTACTCATCCTATGCTTATCTGGGTACCCGGAGTAAGGACTGCTGATTTTATTCAGAAGCTTGAGATTAACAAAAGCCCTCAAGGGAGGATAGCCGTTGATGAATACCTTAGGGTTAATCAACATTGTTTTTGTGCCGGAGATACGGTTTTTTTTGCTAAAAATAATAATTCCTTGAGGATGGCTGTTCAGTTTGCCATGACGGAAGGAAAACACGCAGCCGAAAATATAGTAAACAGTATTAAAAATATCCCGCTTAAAAAATATCGGCCATTAGATTTAGGCTATATTATTCCTATGGTTAATAATAAGTCCTGCGGCCGGGTTTTAGGTTTAAATGTTTCAGGGATGCTTGCGACATTTTTACATTTTAGTATGTGTATTTTTCTTTCAAAGGGTTTAAAAAATAAAATTGGTATCTTAAATAATTTAATTAAAAGCTGGTTGTCGGTAGATGAGGGAGGTGCTAAGTGATAGACTGGGGAATTTTGATTTTAAGGTTGGGAGTAGGCATTATGTTTGTGGCACATGGTTTGCAAATGGCTTTTGGTTTATTCGGCGGCCCGGGAATCAAAGGTTTTTCTAAAATGCTTTCGGGTTTAGGGTTTTTCCCGGCAATATTCTGGTCCTATATTGCTTCGTATACGGTATTTTTCGGCGGGCTCTTTTTGATCCTGGGGGTAAAGACTAGGGGGTCTGCAACTTTGCTTTTGATCTTTATTCTTACTGCCGCAATTAAGGTACATTTAGGCAAAGGATTCTTTTTGTCTGACGGCGGTTTTGAGTATAATTTTGTTATCGGTTCAGCTTGCCTTGCACTTATTTTATTAGGGCCTGGCAAGTTTACTATTTTTCGTTGATTATTGGATTTAATATGATATATTTAACCCTATGTGTAAAATAATACGGTATTTTCTTATATTTTTATTTTCAATTTTGTTTCTGCCGCAGCCTTTATTAGCGTCTGATAAGCAAAACCTTCCCAAGCTAATTACTTTTCATTCGCTTAATTGCCATAGGTGCATTGAGTTAAAACAGGAGGTGATGCCTGGGATAGAGAATGAATTTAAGGGTAGGGTAATTTTTGAATACCGCGATACAGGAGATACAGAGAATTATAAAATGCTTGTAGGTTTATTGCAGAAAAATGGTAAAAATATTTTTTTTCAGGTCCCGCTTTTTTATTTTGAGGATAAATTCTTACCTGGCAAGGGTGACCTTAGAAGAAATCTACGTAATTTCATTCTGGGGGGATTATCAGAGAAAAGCAATCCCAATATGTTGAAAGCCCCAGTAGATTTAGTGGCAATTTTTAAGAGTTTTGTCCCGGCGGGAATCATCGTTGCAGGCCTTCAGGACGGGATTAATCCCTGCGCCTTTACAGTGATCGTATTTTTTGTATCATTTCTAGCTTTGCAGGGGTACCGCAAGAAAGAGCTTATTTTTATCGCAGCTTCATTTATTTTTTCCGTATTCCTTACTTATTTATGCATAGGCCTCGGGATTTTTAATTTCTTTTACAGTTTTAAAGGTTTCTGGCTAATTACTCGCCTTTTGAATACGGTTATCGGTGCTTTTAGCATTTTGTTCGGTATTTTTGCGGTCTATGATTTTATTAAATTTAAGAGAACAGGTTCAACCGATGAATTAATTTTACAGTTGCCCAAATCGATAAAGTCACGAATTCAAAAGGTTGTGGGATTTTTTTACCGAAAGAACTCTAGTGAAAAAGAGAATAAAAGAGGGCCTGGCTTGGGCAAACTCATTATAAGCGCTTTTATCACCGGGTTTTTAGTTTCTCTGTTAGAAGCAGTATGTACCGGACAGGTGTATTTGCCGACGATTTCTTTTGTTTTGAAGGCCACTAATCTTAAATTTCAAGCTTTGGGGTATCTCCTGTTGTATAATATTATGTTTGTAATTCCCCTCATTGTTATTTTTATATTCGCGCTTTTTGGTACGACCAGCGCGCAATTTTCCGGTTTCCTAAAAAGGAACCTAGGGGCGATAAAGATTTTCATGGCTATCTTGTTTTTTTGTTTAGGGATATTTTTAATTCGAGGGGCCTAATGCGTAAATGGGTAATTTTATTTTTGTTGAACATTTTTATTCTGCAGCCGGTTTATGCAGAAAAAAAGGAGATTGATCCTTATGCGTGGAATTTTGGCCGGGTTAAGCAAGGGGAGATTTTAAAACACGATTTTGTGTTAAAAAACGAGACTAATGATATTCTTGCAATAAATAGCGTTAATACTTCTTGCGGTTGCACGGCTTCAAAAGCAGATAAAAACTCTCTGCTGCCGCAGGAAAGTACTACTATAAAGGTAACCTTTAATTCGAAAGGTTATTCAGGAGAGGTTAAGCAATATGTATATGTGAATACCGATAATGCGGATATGCTGATAATTAAATTTACGATTATTGCACAAGTAGTTAAGGAGGGGTGAGTAAAATGTGGCCATTGCAGTTAAGAATGTGGTTATTGATAACTCTTTTATTCGGGATTATCTACGCCTCGGTGGTAGTTATAGGCAGAAGTTTCCTGCACTTCGGGGGTTTTAGTTTCTACCTGGTAATCTCTCTTGTGATGATGTTTATCCAGTATATGCTCGGGCCTAAACTTGTAGAATGGAGCATGCACGTAAAATATATCAAAAGAGAAGAGAATTCCCGTTTGTTCCAAATGGTAGAGTCTTTGAGCATGCGCGCAAATATTCCTATGCCACGAATCGGCATTGCCCAGATTGAGATTCCCAATGCTTTTGCTTTTGGCCGTTCCATAAGAGACGGCAGGGTTTGCGTAACAAGCGGAATTATGAAGTTGCTTGGCGATGAGGAATTAAAAGCGGTACTCGGCCATGAATTAACTCACCTGAAGAATCGCGATGTGCTTACTATAACCATGCTTTCAGTAATTCCGATGATTATGTATCAGATTGCATGGCAGTTTTTGTTTTATGGGCGCAGACGCGAGGAGCGCGGGGGCAATACCGTGTTAATTGGCCTGGCAGCTTTTTTATTTTATTTCCTAACAAATCTCCTAGTGCTTTATGGTTCGCGTATCCGCGAGTATTTTGCGGATCGCGGTAGCGTGCTTTTAGGGAATCAGCCTAAGGCATTGGCATCCAGCCTCTATAAGCTTGCTTACGGATCGGCAAAATTAAATCAGGAATCTTTAAAGCAGGCAGAAGGGTTGAAAGCTTTTTTCATTAATGATCCATCACAGGGCCGTAAAGAAGTTTTAGAATTATCGCAATTGGATTTGGATAAAAACGGCATTATTGATGCTTCTGAACTGGATCTGCTTAGAAAATCAAATATACGCTTAAATCTAGGGGATAGGATGCTTGAACTTCTAAGTACGCATCCTAATATGCTTAAGCGTATCAAGAAACTCTCAGAATATAAGGCTTAAAAGAGTTAAAAATTAACTAAAATGGATAGGAGGGGGTGTCTTCCTTTTAAGAGGGAGCTACCCCCTTTTTGTTTTGACATAATCTCTAATATACTATATAATCAATAAACTATGGACATTAATGAGATTATTCAGCAGAGAACTGCTAAATTAGAGGCGCTTTGCGCCAAAAAGGTAGCTTTATATCCTGCGGAAGTATCCGCACACAGTGCAATTGGGCAGGTTTTGAGTAATTTTGAAGAAGGCAAGAAAGTTACTCTTTGCGGCAGGGTTATGGCTAATCGAGCGCATGGCAAGGTTAATTTTATGGACCTTCGGGATACTACCGGTAAAATTCAGCTTTATGTCAAACGGGATATTGTCGGAGTTGAAAAAGCCGGACTCCTCGAGCAGTTAGATATTGCCGACATCATAAGTGCAAGCGGTGAACTTTTTAAGACACATAGCGGTGAATTTACACTCAAGGTCGAAGATTTTGTTATATTATCTAAAGCCCTGCGGCCTTTACCTGAGAAATGGCATGGTTTAAAAGATGTGGAGCTGCGCTACAGGCAGCGTTATCTTGATCTGCTTTCTAATGAAGAGGTAAAAAAAGTATTTTTATTACGTGCTAAAATTATTCAATCCATCCGCAATTTTCTCGACGCAAAAGGATTTCTGGAAGTTGAAACTCCGATGATGCATGATATCGCCGGAGGCGCAGCCGGAAGGCCATTTAAAACATTTCATAATGAATACAATATGGATTTATTTTTAAGGATTGCCCCGGAGCTGTATTTGAAACGCCTTTTAGTGGGCGGCCTTGACCGGGTATATGAGATTAACAGATCCTTTCGTAATGAAGGTGTATCAACGCGGCATAATCCTGAGTTTACTATGCTTGAGGTTTATCAGGCTTATGCTGATTATGAAGATATGATTGATTTAACCCAAAGCCTGATTTGCCATGTTGTAAAAGAAACCTTGGGCAAAGAAGAGCTAGTCTATCAGGGTAAAACCATTGTCCTTAAGACTCCATGGAACAGGCAGTCATTTGCCGCTCTTGTTAAAGATAAATTCGGCATAGAACCGCAGGATGATGCAGTAGTTATGCTTAAAAAATTACAGGCTAAAGGGTTTGCCCGGGATAAAAACCGCCTAAGCCGCTCTCAGGTAAATAAGATTGTTGAGGATGCTCTAGAGCAGGATATACAGGTTAACCCTGTGTTTGTCACAGATTATTTTAGCAGTCTTTGCCCGTTGGCTAAGAATAAAAAAGATAACCCATTGATTTCAGAGAGGTTTGAGCTCTACGTGGCAGGAATGGAGGTTGCTAACGCTTATTCTGAGTTAAACGACCCTTTGGAGCAACGCAGACGTTTTGAAGAAGAGATCAAAGATCTTGCCTCTGAGGAAAATAAGTTAGACAACGATGGTTTGCCTTCCGATAGGCAAAGCCAGAAAAATGTTGATGAGGATTATATTTTAGCTCTGGAGCATGGCATGCCTCCGGCAGGAGGGCTTGGCATAGGCATCGACAGGTTAGTTATGTTACTTGCGGATCAGCCATCGATAAGGGACGTGATTTTATTCCCTCTTCTTCGGTCTCTTGTGCAGGAAGAGGGGAAAGTTTAATATGTTTTCGGAATTATGGCTCAGTCAGAGGTACCTGAGGGCGGGAAAAAAAGAAAAGATAATTTCTATTACTGCTTTAATTTCCGTTATCGGGATTGGTATCGGGGTAATGGTATTAATTATTGTTATCTCGGTAATGAGCGGATTTGACAGGTTCTTAGAGGATAAAATGGTGGGCACTAATGCTCATCTATCGCTTGAATTTTATGGTGGTTCAGATAATCCTTATCCGGCGATTGATAAACTAAAAACTTTTTCTTATGTTTTAGGCGCATCTCCTTTTATCGATGGCCAGGCTTTGGTAAAAAAAGATAAGTCTATTTTTGGAGTGGAGGTGCGAGGCATAGACCCGAAGTTGCAAGCAGAAACATCGAAGATTAATGAGTATTTAAAATTAGGAAGCTACGATTTGATTGGTAACCAAATAGCGGTAGGCCAGGAGCTTGCTTTACGCCTGGGGATATCGATTGGAGATAGTATAAGCTTGATCTCTCCGGTTACTTTGGCTAAAACCGATTTTCTTATTAAAGGTATTTTTAATAGCGGGATGTATCTATACGATTCAAACCTTATTTTAACCAGTATTAAAGGCGCGCAGGATTTTTACAAAATCGGCAACAGGGTAAGCGGTATTGCGCTTAAGGTAGATAATGTTTATAAGGTTGAAACAATAAAAGAAAAATTATACCGGGATTTTACAGGTTTTGGAACTTATCAGGCGCGTACTTGGATAGATGCGAATAGAAATTTTCTTGAAGCTTTAAAGCTTGAGAAAATAGTTATGTTTATCGTAGTAACGATGACGACCGTGGTTGCCGCGTTCGGTATTGTGAGCACTTTGATTATGTCGGTCATGAGCCGGATTAAAGATATAGGTATCCTGCGTTCTGTGGGCGCTAAAACTAAAAGTATTCTTCAGATTTTTATTTTTCAGGGTATGGTGATTGGCATAGCTGGTATTCTTTTAGGATTGACTGCGGGGGTGTCTTTAGCGCTTTCCCTAGACAAGGTGGTGGATCTTATATCTGGCGTAATCGGACGACAGTTGATCCCGCAGGATATTTATTATTTTAACCGTATTCCGGTAAATATTAATGCAGGGGATATTAGTTTAATTGTAGTGTCGGCCCTTGTGATAACCTTGGTTGCCAGTATTTATCCGGCATATTATGCTACAAAAATAGTTCCCAGCGAGGCTGTTCGGCATGAATAAGGAAGTAATCGGAGTTAATGCGATTTGTAAAAGTTACCGTGATGCATCAAGTAACCTTGAAATATTAAAAAATATAAATTTTACCGTTAGCGAGGGTGAATTTTTGGTTATCCAGGGGCCTTCGGGAGCAGGCAAATCTACGCTTTTACATATTTTAGGCGGATTAGACAATCCTACTTCAGGGAAAGTTTATTTCAAAGGAGCGGATATTTATAATTTAGATGAAAATGCGCGCTCCGATTTTCGTAATCACAAAGTAGGTTTTGTTTTTCAGTTTTTTCATCTTTTACCTGAATTAAGCGCCTTAGAAAATGTTTTACTGCCTAGTATTTTAAGATCATGGTGGGAGAAAAAGAAAAGCTTAAAAACCGCCACGACACTTTTAGAAAGATTGGGATTAAAAGACAGGTTAACGCATCGTCCGCAGGCTTTAAGCGGAGGAGAACAGCAAAGAGTAGCGATTGCCCGGGCATTGATTAATAAACCTAAGCTTTTGCTTTGCGATGAGCCGACAGGTAATCTTGATTCTGAAAATGGAATCAATATTCTACAGCTTTTAAATGAATTAAACAAAAACCAACAGATTACTGTTATTATGGTTACTCATGATAAAGATATTGCTTCTGTCGCAGGAAGAATATTGCATTTGAGAGACGGAATTATTCTAAATTGAGACACCCGGCGCTAAGTGGCATTGCGCCAGTGTTGTGTACGTACACAAGGAGGCTTGAATGAAGGTCTATATCAATGGTAAATATTATGATAAAGAGAATGCAAAGATTTCTGTGTTTGACCATGGCCTGCTTTATGGCGACGGAGTTTTTGAAGGTATCCGTGCATATAACCGCCGCGTGTTTAAGTTAAAAGAACATATCGACCGGCTTTTTGAATCTGCTCAAAGTATTATGTTAAAGGTTCCTTTAAGTAAAGAGCATTTAATCAATGCTGTGGTAGCTACTCTTCGCGCCAATAAATTAGATGATGCCTATATCCGTTTAGTTGTTAGCCGCGGAGAAGGGGATTTAGGGCTTGACCCGCGTAAATGCTATAAAGGCCCAACAATTATTATTATTGCGGATAAAATTGCTTTATACCCGGATAAGTTATATCGCAATGGCTTAAGCATTGTTACTGTGCCCACAGTGCGTAACCTGCCTGAGGCGCTTAATCCACAGATTAAGTCTTTGAATTACCTGAACAATATCCTGGCTAAAATTGAAGCGGGTAACGCCGGATGCGATGAGGCAATTATGCTTGATTCTCTGGGGTTTGTTGCGGAGTGCACCGGAGACAATATCTTCGTGGTGAAGAATGGGCATCTTTATACCCCTCCGCAGTGTATGGGGACTTTGCGCGGGATTACCCGGGATTCTATTTTAGAGATTGCCCGCAAAGAAAAAATTTTGGCGCATGAGCATGTAATTACTCGCCATGAGGTTTATATTTCTGATGAGTGTTTTCTGACTGGCACAGCCGCAGAAGTTGTCCCTGTAGTTAAAGTTGACGGTAGGGTTATCGGGACAGGTTTGCCGGGTAAGCTTACGTTGTCTCTTATGAAAAAGTTTAAAGAGTTAACTGTAAAAGGCGGGGTTAAATATTGAGCAGTCTATTAGACTATAGTCCATCGACTATCGTCTATTTCACGTGAGGAATAATCATGCTTTGTGATATTTGCGGAAAGAACCCGGCAACAGTGCATTTAACTGAAATCATTGATGAGCAGATGAATGAGCTGCATTTATGTGAAGATTGCGCAAGGAATAAAAGCGCGGCTATGGAGCAGCAATTTGGTTTAAGTGACCTATTGGCAGGTATGGCTGATTTTGAAAAGCCTTCTACCGAAAAAGAAGAAGCAGTTACTATTAAATGCCCTAGCTGCGGATTAACTTACGCTGATTTTAAAAAAATCGGAAGGCTTGGCTGCGGAGAATGTTATAATGTTTTTCGCAAGTATCTCGCCCCTTTATTAAAACGCATACATGGCTCAAATCAACATCTCGGTAAAACCCCGTTAAAAGTAAAAACTACTTCTCGGGTTTATAAAAAGAAAGCTGACCTGCAGGAATTAAAAAACCAGCTACAGGAGGCAATCCAGAGAGAAGCTTTTGAAGAAGCAGCGCGCTTGCGCGACATAATAAAAGGGATTGAGAGTAAACCCCGTTAGAAGCGGCAGCGTGCGCTACGGGATTTCTAATAGGGTAAAAATAGGAAAAGATGACCAGAATATGCAGATTAATGATTTATTAAATCACACCAGTGAATGGTTAAAAGGTACAGGCCCGAATTCGGATATTGTTATTTCCAGCAGGATTCGCCTTGCAAGGAATCTTAATAAATTTCCTTTTCCTAATTGGGCGGATAAAGCGCAATTGGATGAAGTTGTAAGTACGGCAGTCAAGGCAATGGCTAATGTCGACCTGCTTAAGAAATCTACACTTTTCGAATTAGCTAATTTAGACAGTATAGATAAACAGTTTTTGGTAGAAAGGCACCTTATGTCTATTGAGCATACGCAGAAAACAGAGCATAAGGCTGTTTTGGTCAGCGAAGAAGAAATAATCTCGGTAATGATTAATGAAGAAGATCATTTACGCATCCAGTTAATGCAGTCAGGGTTTAATCTTTTTGAGGCATGGAATATTATTAATACCGTTGATGATGCTTTAGCAAAGCTTTTGGATTACGCGTTTCTGCCCGATTTTGGTTATCTTACGGCATGCCCCACTAATATCGGCACCGGTATGCGTGGCTCAGTAATGTTGCATTTACCCGCTTTAGTAATGAGCCGGCAGATTGAGCGGGTTTTGGCTGCGATAGCCAAATTAAGCTTTACTACGCGCGGCCTCTATGGCGAAGGCACGCAGGCAAGCGGCAATTTTTTCCAAATCTCTAATCAGGTGTCTTTAGGGCACAGCGAAAATGAAATTATTGAAAATATTAACGGTTTAATTCGACAGATTATCGAACAGGAAACCCAGGCAAGAGAAATTATGCTTTCTAAAAACAGAGAAGTCTTAGAGGATAGGATAAATCGTTCCTTGGGTATCTTAAAAAGTGCGCGTATTATTACAAGCCAGGAGACAATTGAATTGTTGTCAATGATTAGGCTGGGAAATGATCTTGGTATGATTAAGGATATAGACCGCCGCACAATAAATGAACTTTTTATTATTACCCAGCCGGCGCACTTGCAAAAGCTGGAGAATAAAAAACTTTCATCGCAGGAGAGGGATTTAAAAAGGGCGGAGTTAATCCGCAAAAAGTTAAACTTATTATAAAGAGAGTCCTGATTCGTTTACGCTGATTTAGGATTTTCCTGGACAAAAATTAAGGGGGACCCTGGCTTCGCCAGGATTTTCCTGGATAAAACTTAAGGGGGAATTATGTTTAATCGTTTTACTGAAAGAGCAAGGAAGGTAATTATTTTAGCCAAAGAAGAAGCCAGGCGTTTTAATCACGACTATATCGGTACTGAGCATATATTGTTGGGTTTGATTCGAGAAGGAGAAGGGGTAGCCGCTGCAGTATTGCAGAAACTTGATGTTTCGCTTGAAAATATCAGGCTTGAAATTGAAAAATTAGTTCAGCCTGGGCCAACTACCCAGATTATCGGAGATATTCCTTTTACTCCCCGCGCTAAAAAAGCTCTGGAGTTAGCAGCTGAAGAGGCAAGGAGCCTTGGGCATAATTATATCGGCACTGAACATCTCTTGCTTGGGCTTATCCGTGAAGGCGAAGGTATTGCATCTCAGGTGTTACTGAATTTAGGTATGGATTTAAATTCTGTACGTAATGAAGTAATGGGCCTTTTGGGTTCAGCTTTACCCGGGATGAATCAGGGTGCAGCTGCGGCAGCTAAAACAAAAACACCTGCTCTTGATGCTTTTGGCCGCGACCTTACTGCTTTGGCCCGTGAAAATAAATTAGATCCGGTAATTGACCGTGCTCAAGAGATTGAAAGGGTAATTCAAATTTTAAGCCGGCGCACTAAAAATAATCCTGTGCTTTTAGGAGAAGCCGGAGTAGGTAAAACTGCTATTGTTGAAGGCTTGGCACAATTGATTATAGCAGGCAATATCCCTGAGGTATTGCGAGGAAAGCGCCTGATAGTCCTAGATTTGGCGCTGATGGTTGCAGGGACTAAGTATCGCGGCCAGTTTGAGGAAAGAATAAAAGCAATTATGGAAGAAATTAAGCGTTCACAAGATATAATTATTTTTATAGATGAATTGCATACTTTAGTTGGTGCGGGTGCTGCTGAAGGAGCAATCGATGCATCTAATATTATGAAACCCGCGCTTTCGCGGGGAGAAATGCAATGTATCGGCGCAACGACTATGGATGAATACCGCAAATATATTGAAAAAGACGCGGCCTTAGAGCGTAGATTTCAAACTATTATGGTTGAGCCGCCTACAGTAGAACAGACTATTGAGATTTTAAAAGGCCTGCGCGATAAATACGAAGCACATCACCGGGTTACTTTTAAGGATGACGCATTGGAGGCTGCGGCAAAATTATCTGACCGCTATATTTCAGGAAGATTTATGCCGGATAAGGCAATTGATTTAATTGATGAAGCGGGTTCGCGCGCACGTCTTAATGTTTTGATTGTCCCCGAGGATTTAAAAAAGATGGAGGCTAATGTCGAATCCTTAAGAAAAGAAAAAGAATCTTACATTAAGAGCCAGGATTTTGAAAAAGCCGCTTCCTTAAGGGATGAGGAACGCTTGAGCCGCCAGGAATTAGAAAAGTTAAATAGGGAATGGAGCCAGGCAAAAGATAAAATGCGTCCTGAGGTAGGTGCCGAGGATATTGCCAAGATCCTTGCGCAGTGGACGGGGATTCCGATTTTTAGGTTAGAGGAAAAAGAAAGCGAAAAACTGCTTAAGATCGAAGAAGAGCTGCATAAACGCGTAGTCGGCCAAAATGAGGCGATTAATGCTATTGCTCATGCCGCACGGCGTTCTCGTGCAGGAATTAAAGATCCTAAGCGGCCTATCGGTTCATTTATATTTTTGGGCCCTACCGGCGTTGGGAAAACTTTACTTGCTCGGGCGCTGGCAGAATTTATGTTTGGCGATGAAGATGCTTTATTGCAGCTTGATATGTCAGAGTATATGGAGAAGTTTAATGTCTCCCGGTTAATCGGTGCTCCTCCGGGTTATGTTGGATATGAAGAGTGCGGACAGCTTACGGAACGCGTACGGCGCAGGCCTTATGCGGTTATTCTCCTTGATGAAATTGAAAAAGCACATCCGGATGTTTTTAATTTATTACTGCAGGTTTTTGAGGAAGGACGGCTTACAGATAGTTTCGGCCGTAAGGTTGATTTTAAAAATACAATTATTATCATGACCTCTAATGTCGGCGCGGAGATGATTCGTAAAACCGGTTCACTTGGTTTTAGGGCGCAGAAAGAAGAGGGTGCTTATGAAGATATGAAGGAGAAACTGCTTGAGGCGGTTAAACATGCTTTTAAGCCGGAGTTCTTGAACCGCATCGACGATATTATTGTATTTAAGCAGTTGTCCAAAGAAGACTTAGGCAAGATTATTGATATTGAGATCGGATATGTTATTGCGCGCCTGAAAGATCAAAATATTTCTTTAGAGGTCACTAAAGATGCAAAGGATCTTTTGATTGAGAAAGGTTTTGATCCGGTTTTTGGTGCTCGTCCGCTAAAAAGGACTATCCAGCGTTTCTTAGAAGATCCGTTAGCCAATGAGATTATTTCTAAAAAATACAAGGAGGGCTCTGTGATTAAGGTATCGCGTAAGAACGAAGAGCTTATTTTCGAATAATGCTGATGCTTTTTTTTATAGACTTAGGCCGTAAAGTGCTCGGTTTTATGTATTTTATCGGCGGTTTAACCAGTTTAGCTGCACAAACTGTTTATCTGACATTTAAGCCCCCGTATAAATATGAACACACAATCGTGCAGTTAAAAAAAGCCGGCTATGACAGTTTCCCGATTGTTTCAGTAGTCGCGCTGTTTATCGGTTTTATTTTTGCATTGCAATCTGCATATTTTATGCAGAAGCTCGGCTCAGAGATGTATATTGCAAGCCTGGTGGCTCTTGCTATTGTACGCGAGTTGGGCCCGGTGATTACGGCGCTGGTAGTCGCAGGAAGAGTCGGCGCATCTAACACCGCAGAGTTAGGCTCAATGCAGGTTACCGAACAGATTGATGCTTTAGAAACCATGGCTACCAATCCCATAAAATATCTGGTAGTTCCCCGTTTTGTAGCTTTAAGTATAATGCTTCCAATTCTTACGTTATATGCCAATATTATCGGAATAATAGGAAGTTACATAATTTGTGTAATGAAGCTGGGGATTACCAGCAGCATGTATATGAATATAACTTTTGATTCGCTGCTCTATAAGGATTTATTCACCGGATTATTTAAGGCCTGGATCTTTGGTATGCTTATTGCTTTAATAAGCTGCCATGAAGGCTTCAATGTTACCGGAGGCGCAGAAGGAGTAGGCAAGGCGACTACGCGTTCGGTTGTTTTTACTTTTATTATGATAATTGCGGCAGATTGTTTCTTTACCGCATTGTTCTATTTTATTTTTCCTTAAAAAATGATCGAAATACAAAAGTTAAGCAAAAAATTTAACAATAATTTAGTTTTAAACGGCCTGAGCCTAAATGTGAAAACCGGACAGACTTGCGTAATTATCGGCAGGAGCGGTTGCGGGAAGTCTGTTTTACTAAAACATATCGTAGGCTTGCTAAGGCCGGATGGCGGCAGGGTTTTAGTTGATGCCAAGGAAGTTGCTACTTTAGGCGAATTAGAATTAACTGCCTTGCGCGCAAAAATCAGCATGGTCTTTCAAGGCGGGGCCCTTTTTGATTCTATGAATGTTACCGAAAATGTTGGTTTTGGCCTTATCGAACATACTAATATTAGCGGCAAGGAATTATTAGAGCGCGTGGAAGAATCTTTATCCTTGGTGGGTTTAGGCGGAATAGGCAACCTAACACCTTCGGAATTAAGCGGAGGGATGAAGAAGCGCGTGGCGTTGGCCCGTGCAATTTGTATACGGCCCGAAATTATCCTTTATGATGAACCAACTACAGGAGTTGATCCTATAACCGCAGATAGTATTAACGAGCTTATACGTTCATTACACGATAAATTAAAAGTTACATCTCTTGTAGTTACACATGATATGAAGAGCGCATACCATATCGCCGATAAAATTGCCATGATGTATAAAGGAAAAATAATTCTTGAAGGTACGCCTTTAGAGGTTCAGAAAACTACCGATCCGGTAGTACACCAGTTTATTAACGGGCTTTCCAAAGGCCCGATAACCGAGGCAATTGATACTTTTAAATAAACCACCCCGCGCTTAAAGGAGTTGCGCGGGTGTGCCCTTGTGGGCAAGGAGGCAAACAAAATGATATTCGGCAAAACTAAATTGGAGTTAAAGGTAGGGATTTTTGTTTTTATAGGTTTAATAATTTTAGTTGTTTTTTTATTGTCAATCGGGGGATTTAAAACCTGGAGTTCAGGCTATAAGATCAATATAGATTTTGGTTTTGTTAACGGTGTAAAGATAGGTGCTCCGGTACGTTTTGCAGGAGTCGATGTCGGTGAAGTAAAGAAAATTAACCTGGAGTTTGTCCCTCAGGAGAACCGCTCCAATGTGCATCTTATGGTGTGGATAAAGGATATTATCAAGATACCTTCTGATTCATCTGTTTGGGTTAATACCTTAGGGTTATTAGGCGAAAAATATATAGAGATAATACCCGGACAAGATTATGCCAATTGCCTGAAAGATAACGAATCTATTACCGGAGTTGACCCCCTGCCAATACACGCCATATTTAACAGGGCTGAGAATATAATGCATAATCTGGATGATGGGTTATCTCAGATTAGGAATAAAGAAGGCTCGTTAGGGAAGCTTATTTATGATGATGACGTTTATAATCAGCTGGAAGCTTTTGTTACCGATATCCGCAAGAATCCCTGGAAATTATTTTTCAAAACTAAAGAAAAGAAATAATCGTATGCCGTTCTTATTAAAGAGGCTAAAGTTAATAATATAAGGAGAATTGGTGGGGTGAAAACAAAGTCGGTTTTTAGCTGTTTGAGCTGTGGATACCAATCGCCAAAGTGGCTGGGGAGATGCCCGGATTGCGGCAATTGGAATTCTTTTAACGAAGAAGACTATGTCGCTCCTTCCTCCGGAACTAAGGAGAGGGTTTCTTTGTATAAAGATGGCCCGGTTCTTTTAAAGGATGTTGTAGCTCGCGATGAGGATAGGTTAAAAACCAATATCCATGAGCTGGACAGGGTCTTAGGCGGAGGGATTGTTAAAGGCTCAGTAGTTTTGATCGGAGGAGACCCCGGCGTAGGTAAATCTACGATTTCTTTACAGGTTTCAAACCATCTTACAAAGCAAGGTATCGGCGTACTTTATGTCAGCGGCGAAGAAAGCGTTGCTCAGACTAAGCTGCGTGCAAGGCGTCTGGGCGAATCAGGGTCAGATAATCTCTATATAGTTAATCAAACGGATTTATCTTTAATTGTTGAATACATAAGAAAATTAAAACCCCAGGTAGTAATTATTGATTCTATTCAAGTTATTTTTGATTCCGGTATTAGTTCATCCGCCGGAAGTGTCAGCCAGGTAAGAGAGTGCGCAGGGATTCTTACACAGTTAGCCAAGACTACGGAAACTTCAATTTTTATTATCGGACATGTTACTAAAGAAGGGACATTAGCCGGACCGCGTCTCTTAGAGCATATAGTTGATACAGTGTTATATTTTGAAGGTGACCGTTTTGCGATATACAGGATATTGCGTGCGGTCAAAAACAGGTTCGGTTCCACCAATGAAATCGGCGTATTTGAAATGGGTCCTGAGGGCCTACTTGAAGTAAAAAACCCTTCGGAGATATTTCTTTCTGAAAGGCCAAACAATGTTTCCGGAACAATTGTAACTTCAATAATAGAGGGAACGCGGCCGCTTTTAGTTGAGATTCAGTCGCTGGTTTCAAGAAGCTCATTCGGCTATGCCCGCAGGCGTGCGCAAGGTTTTGATTTTAACCGGCTTTCGCTTTTGGTAGCAGTTTTAGAAAAACGCATGGGTTTGGCTCTTGAGGCAGAGGATATATTTGTTAATGTGGCAGGGGGAATAAAAATAGAGGATCCTGCAGCAGACTTAGCAGTATGTACGGTAATTGCTTCGAGTTTTCGTGAGCAGGTGGTAATGCCTAGGGCGGTAGTTTTGGGCGAGGTGGGACTTAGTGGCGAGATAAGGAGTATTTCGCAGGTGCTTACACGCATAAATGAAGCGGAAAAATTAGGCTTTAAGCATTGTATATTACCGAAAAACAGCATCAAAAATCTGAAATTTAAAGAATCCGGCATGGAAATTATTCCTGTTTCTTCTCTAAAAGAAGCTTTAGATATTATACTTGGGGAATCAGTTAAACAGTAAGGCACCCGGCGCTGATCGGCACCTGGCCCAGATTGGAATTGGGCCAGTGCCGCCTCGTGGCGGGTATGGGCTTATGGCCAAGGAGGCAAAATAATGAATTTATTATTAGCACGGCTTTTATTTATCTTAGGCAGTATGGTTATCGGCTATCAGGCAGGGAGCGGATTTATCGGTTTATTAATCGGTGCTTTAGTAGCATTAGTTATGATTTTTATCGAAGCAGGTTTACGCAAAGTATCAGTAAGCGGTTTATCCAGCGCTGTATTTGGGTTAATTTTAGGTTTAATCATGGCAAAGTTAGTAGGAGATGCTTTTAGCCTTGCATCTATTGATCCGGACATGCTTTCCAGGATCCGGGTAGGCTTAACTTTAATCTTTTGTTACCTTGGCATGGTTATGGCTCTACGCGGTAAAGACGAATTTAATATTATAATCCCTTATGTGCGTCTCAGGCGGCAAGATCAATCGCAGGATGTAATTCTTTTAGATACCAGCGTGATTATCGACGGCAGAATCGTCGATATCTATAAAACACGTTTCTTAGGAGGTAAGATTATTATTCCAAAGTTTGTGTTAAGGGAACTGCAGCAGATTGCTGATTCTACTGATCCGATTAAGCGCCAGAGAGGCAGGCGCGGATTAGAAATTCTTAATATTATTCAGAATGAACCGGGGATAGATATCACTATCCATGAGCAGGATTTTACGGAGACAAGCGAGGTCGACGCAAAATTAGTTTTATTGGCTAAATTGCTTGAGGCTAAAATTCTTACAGTTGATTTTAATTTAAACCGCGTCGCAAGCATCCAGGGTATCAAGGTTTTAAATATAAATGAATTGGCAAATGCCTTAAAGCCTGTTGTTTTTCCCGGGGAAGAGATGCATATTAAGCTGATTAAAGAAGGTAAAGAACATAATCAGGCAGTTGGTTATCTCGATGACGGTACAATGGTGGTGGTTGAGGATGCACGCCGGCTAATCGGCCAAGATGTTAAAGTCGCAGTAACAAGCGTCTTGCAGACTCAAGCAGGCAGGATGATATTTACAAAGCTCGAGAAATAATGCTTAGCGCAATTATCTTAGCAGCAGGTAAAGGCCAGAGGCTTGGCGGCAGAATTTCTAAACCTCTGGTAAAAATAAACAATAAGCCTTTAATAAATTATTCGCTTGAGGCACTTAGCAGGCATCCGGGTATAGATGAGATTATTGTTGTCTATAGCAGGCAAAATAAGAAACAAATAATTCAGACAATAGAGAATTGTTCTTTTAAAAAGATAAAGTGTTTTGTTATCGGCGGCCGGCGGAGGCAAGATTCAGTATATAACGGCCTTAAAGTGGTCAGCCAAAAGAACGATTGGGTATTGATTCATGATTCTGCGCGGCCATTTATTGATAGCAGATATATTACCAGGGTTATTCAAGGGGCAAAAAAAACCGGCGCAGCTATTTTAGGCGTACCGGTTAAAGCAACCGTAAAGAGTGTCCGTTGTGGGAGGCTGGTTTATAAAACAGTAGATAGAAGCAATCTCTGGGAGATTCAAACGCCGCAGGTTTTTAAAAAACAACTTATCGTTAAAGCATGCGAGAAATATAGAGAAGAAAATGTTACTGATGATGCTTCTTTGGTTGAGAAGTTAGGTAACAGGGTGAAAATTGTCGAAGGGTCGTACCACAATATAAAGATCACAACAGGAGTTGATCTGTGTTTGGCGCAGTTAATTGCTAAGAGGTTTAAAAAGAATGCAATATAAGGTTGGTATAGGTTATGATATTCATCGTTTAGTTGAGGGAAGGAAATTATTTTTAGGCGCAATTGAGATTCCTTATATTAAAGGCCTTCTCGGGCATTCCGACGGTGACGTATTAATCCATGCGATTTGCGATGCTTTATTAGGGGCATTAGCCCTTGGGGATATCGGTGAGCACTTTCCGGACACCGATCCTAAATACCAGGGTATCGCAAGCAGCCAGCTACTAAAAGTAGTCAAGGGGTTAGTGGATAAAAGCGGTTATAAAATTAATAACCTTGATCTAATTGTTATTGCTCAGGAGCCATCGCTTATGTCGTTTAAAAAACAGATAAAAGAAAAAATCTGCTGGCTGCTTGATTTAAAAGAAGACCTTTTTAACATAAAAGCAAAAACTAACGAAGGCCTGGGGGCAGTAGGTAATAAAGAGGCAATTGTAGCGTATGCGATAGTTTCTTTATCTAAAGCCTGCCTGCCGGCAGGCAGGGAGGTTTAATTATGGCTTACATTATAAATATATTAATTATATTGCTGGCGATTTTAATAATAAAGCTTACGCTTATCGCCATCTTCTTTTATTCAGATATAAGGGCAGCGCAGAAAAGGGATCCTGCGGCAAAAAGCTTTATAGAGGTAATCTTGCTTTATCCCGGGCTGCACGCTTTGGTTTATTATCGCATTGCGCACGCATTATATATAATGCATTTATTTTTTCTTGCGCGGTTTCTATCACAGATCGGAAGATTTTTTACCGGTATTGAAATTCATCCCGGGGCCAGGATTGGCAAGCGTTTTTTTATTGACCATGGCCTAGGTGTTGTCGTCGGAGAAACAACGATTATCGGAGATGATGTGTTGCTTTATCAGGGGGTAACTTTAGGCGGTACCGGAATAATAAAAGGAAAGCGGCATCCGACTGTCGGTAATAATGTTGTTGTCGGCACAGGGGCAAAAGTTCTGGGTAATATTATTATCGGAGATAATTCTTATATCGGGGCAAACGCAGTAGTGGTTAAGGATGTTCCGCCCAATTCTACGGTTGTCGGTGTTCCGGGAAGAGTCACTAAGCAGGATGGTAAAAAAATGGACGTCTCACTTGACCATGTGCATATATTGGATCCGATTATGCAGTCAATTGAAGAGCTAGAGAATAGAATTAAAAATATTGAAAAGAAGTAAGGCTTGTCTCTGTTTACACAGGGACTGCGTCAGATAGAAGCAATAAGGTGCTTGTCCTGGCTCGCTTACGCTCGCAGGACTAAGCTAGATAAAAGACATAAGGTGCTTGTTCATGCCTATTTTTATATATAATTCCCTTAAAAGAAATGATAAAGAACCATTTAAGCCTCTAGATCCAAAAGGAAAAGAGGTTAAAATGTATGTTTGCGGCCCTACGGTTTATGACGAA
>CAZOSW010000017.1:0-2190 GCA_964582765.1 uncultured Planctomycetales bacterium
CATTTGACCCTCGCAGGTTATTGTGTATAATATAATAATCTAATCTATGATTAAAGAGAATATAGAGAGAGTTAAAGAGCGTATTGTTGTATCTTGTGCAAAGGTTGATGCTGATCCGGATAAAATTGTTATAGTCTGTGTAACTAAGGGCCAACAGCTTAAGCAGATTTCGGAAGTAATTAGTTTAGGCTATAAGGATATCGGCGAAAACAGAGTGCAGGAGGCCGTTATTAAACATAAAGCACTTTTGACCATTGACTCTGGGCTATCGACTATTAAGTGGCATATGATTGGCCACCTGCAATCAAATAAAGTAAAAGAAGCTATAAAAATATTTGATTTGATTCATTCGGTTGATAGCGTGGGTTTAGCTGAAGAAATCAATAAACAGGCAATTAAGATAAGCAAAATTCAGGATGTTCTCCTTGAGGTGAAAACTTCGGAAGAAGAAACTAAATTTGGTTTTGCTCCGGAGGAAGTTAAAGCTGCTTCTGCCGAAATTTATAAATTAAGTAACGTAAATATAAAAGGGCTGATGACTATTGCGCCTTTTGCGGATAATGCGCAAGAGGCGAGGAAATATTTCTCTTTACTTAGGCGATTACGTGATAAGTTAAATCCCGAATGGCTTATTTCGATGGGGATGTCGGATGATTTTGAGGTAGCGATAGAAGAAGGCGCAAATATAATAAGATTGGGCAGGGCTATATTTAATTGATAAGATGAAAAACGTCGGTATTATCGGTCACGGAAACATGGGCCAAGCGATCGCAGAGCGCATAAAAGATAAATATGCGGTCTGCGTTTTTGATAAGGACAAAAGTAAAGTTTCTGGGTTAAAAAATATTACCGTTACCGATGATGTTATTAGGCTGGTTAAACAATCGGAAGTTATTATCCTGGCTGTTAAGCCTCAGGATTTCGACTTATTGTTTAATGAAATTAAACCTTTCCTAGAGGAGAAGTTCCTTATTACTATAGCTGCAGGGGTTACTACGAAATATATAAGAAACCGATTAGGAGATAAGGTTCGTATCGTTAGGGTTATGCCTAATATGCCTGCTCAAATTGGTCAGGGAGTTTCTGTTATATTTAAAGGCTCAATCGCTACGGAAGATGATCCGAATTCAGCTTGGTATTTAGCCCATGATATTTTCAGTAATTTAGGTTCGGTATTAGCTGTAGATAAAGAAGAGATGATTGACGCGGCAACTGCGGTTTCCGGAAGCGGCCCGGCTTTTTTTTGCCACTACATAAAAGAAAGGAAAAATGCAGTTTCTAAACGGGATGAATTTGTTAAAATGCTGACTGATTCCGCGGTAAATCTTGGTTTCGACCGGAAAGAGGCTGAATTTTTATCTGAAAAAACCGTTGATGGTATTATTGTCATGTTAATAGAGCGAAATTTATCCTGTGTGGATATAATAAAAATGGTTGCTTCTAAAGGCGGAACAACCCAAGCCGGCCTCGATGTATTAAATTCAGGAGGCTCCCTTGAAGAAGCAGTAAGGAGCGCATGTAAGCGAGCAGATGAATTGGGGCAAAGGAGTTAATATGTATAGAATCGGTATTATTGGCGGAAGCGGGCTGTATAAAATCGAAGGATTAGAAGTTATTAGACAGGTGGCTGTTAAAACTCCGTTTGGTAGGCCTTCAGATAAATTTACTATTGGTAAACTTGAAAACAAAGAGGTAGTTTTTCTGCCGCGCCATGGAGTTGGCCATCGTATATCTCCCAGCGAAATAAATTACCGGGCCAATATCTTTGCTATGAAAAAATTAGGGGTAGAGAGGATCATCTCGGTTACTGCCTGTGGAAGCTTAAGGGAAGAGATGAAGCCGCTGGATTTTGTAGTTGTAGACCAATTTGTTGATCGCACAAATTCTGGCCGGACTATGACTTTTTTTAACCGGGGAATTGTCAGCCACATTGTTTTTAGCCATCCGGTATGCCCGGAGCTTTATATGAGTCTATATTCGGCCGGTAAATCACTAAATTTAAATATGCATAAAGGCGGCACCTACATTAATATGGAAGGCCCGCAATTTTCTACTTTGGCAGAGAGTAAACTTTATCGTAGTTGGGGCATGGATGTAATTGGTATGACTAATTTGGCTGAAGCTAAGCTTTGCCGTGAGGCAGAGATATGCTATTCAACGCTTGCCTGTATTACTGATTACGATTGCTGG
>CAZOSW010000017.1:2290-26093 GCA_964582765.1 uncultured Planctomycetales bacterium
GAGCCGCTAATGCTTGCGGATTGGTATAAAAAAGATCTTTATGGGCTTATCCGTAATAAACCCGCAGCTAAAGGGAAATATGTCCTTCATGACGGGCCGCCTTATGCCAATGGCGATATACATATCGGCCATGCTTTAAATAAAACATTAAAAGATATAGTTATAAAATATAAAACTATGCAGGGATATGATTGCCCCTACGTTCCCGGTTGGGACTGTCATGGTTTGCCGATTGAGCACCAGTTGTTTAAAGAGTTAAAAATAGCTAAACACCAGATTCTACAGCTTGAGTTTAGGAAGAAGGCCCATGATTATGCCATGAAGTATGTTGCTAATCAAAGGGAGCAATTTAAGCGCTTGGGAGTGCTTGGGGATTGGGATAATCCCTATTTGACCTTAAGCCATGAATATGAAGAGGCGATTATCAGGTCTTTTAACGATTTATATAACCAAGGGTTTATTCAGCGCGGGCTTAAGCCGGTAAATTGGTGTTTTAAATGCGAGACTGCTTTGGCTGAAGCAGAGGTGGAATATGAAGATCATACCTCTCCCTCGGTATTTGTAAAATTTAAAGTAAAAGAGGACAGGGGTTGGCTAAAAGATGGTTATCTTGTGATCTGGACTACCACGCCATGGACCTTGATCGCTAATGTTGCCGTTTCAGTACATCCGGAGTTTGACTATTCTTATATAAAAACGAGTAAGGGGAATTTGATTATCGCTAATGTGCGCCTGTCAGTATTACAACAGATGGGCATTGACAAATATGAAGTTATAAAAGTTCTAAAGGGGAAAGATCTAGAGGGCGTTATTTATGACCATCCGTTTGGATTACGTTCGGGAAAAGTAGTTTTGGCGGATTATGTCTCTTCGCAGGAGGGTACTGGGTTAGTACATACTGCTCCCGGACACGGCGCAGAGGATTATCAGACCGGATTAAAGTATGGTTTAAATATTGTGATGCCGGTTGGCCCCAGCGGTAAATTTGATTCTACCTCTGGAGAATTTACCGGGCAGAATGTATATGATGCCAATAAGGCGATTATAGCAAAACTAAACAACACAGGAGTTTTGCTTTTAGAAGAAAAGATTTCCCACTCTTATCCTCATTGCTGGCGCTGTAAGTCCCCGATAATTTTCCGGGCAACAAAACAGTGGTTTTTGGTTATTGACCATAAAGATTTACGTAAGAGTGTACTAAAAGCTATAAAGGAAGATGTGCGGTGGATTCCTGCATCTGGTAGAGAGAGGATCTCTGCGATGGTGGAATTACGTCCTGACTGGTGTCTTTCCCGCCAGAGATACTGGGGCGTGCCTGTTCCGGCTTTGGTTTGTCAAGAGTGTAAGGAAGAATTTTTTGAATCTAAAGTAATTGAAAAATTCGCTCAGTTTTCCGCCAGCCAGGGTTCTGATTGTTGGTTTAGCCGCAGTATAAATGATTTTATTCCCGAAGATTTGGTATGCCCCGTATGCAAAAAAGGAAAATCTTTTTCCCGGGGGACGGATATTCTTGATGTTTGGTTTGATTCCGGTGTAAGCAGCCAATCAGTATTAAAAAAAAGAAAAGAGTTAGGCGGGGTTCCTGCGCAACTGTATTTGGAAGGCTCTGACCAGCATAGAGGATGGTTTCAGTCGTCGATTATTCCGGCAATGGCAATAGATTCAAGGCCGCCATTTGAGAATGTGCTTACCCATGGTTTTGTTGTTGACGGCCAAGGCAAGAAGATGTCTAAGTCTAGTGGGAATGTTATCTCTCCGTTTGAGATTATCAAGGATTATGGCGCGGATATCTTAAGGATGTGGGTAGCCTCCAGTGATTACAATGAGGATATCCGGATTTCTAAGGAGATCTTAACCCGCCTTTCTGAGGCTTACCGTAAGATTCGCAATACCGCCAAGTTTATTTTAAGTAATTTATATGATTTTAATCCGGAAACGGATAAGGTGGTTTATGCCGATTTAAAAGTAATAGATAAGTGGATACTGCAGGAAACAAAATCAGTATTGATACAGGCAAAGAGCGCTTATGATTCTTTCGAATTCCATAAAGCATATAAATCTATCTATGATCTATGTAACGAGCAGCTCTCTATGTATTACTTGGACATGGTAAAGGGGCGCTTATATACTTTTGGAGCTAAAACTAGTCAAAGGCGCTCAGTTCAGACGGCTATTTTTGAAGTATTGGATATGCTGGTTCGCGCGATTGCTCCAATTTTAGTATTTACTGCGGATGAAATTTGGCAGCATATGCCCAAAGATAAAAATTCAAAATCAGTTTTAAGCGTGCATCTTTTAGAATGGCCTAAACCCGAAACTTTTATTCCAGAAGATGATGTTCATTTACGTTTGGGTGAAGTAATATTACGAATACCTTTAGCTGCTAAGGCCTTGGAAGAGCTGCGTGGAAAAGGCGAGATTGGCAGTTCTTTTGATGCTAGAATAAAACTATTGACAAAGAGCCAGGAACGTTATACATTCTTATCCAGCCTTCAAGATGATCTGTGTGAAATTTTTAAGGTTTCACAGGTAGAGATAATAAAAGAGGATAAACCTGTTGAGGAAATAAAAATAGAAGTAACTAAGGCAGAAGGCACCAAATGCGCGCGTTGCTGGAACTATACGCTTGATGTAGGTAAAGACGAAGTTCATCCTTTGATCTGCGGCAACTGTTTGACAGCAATAAGGGGGCAATGAAAGTGAAGAAAAAATACACTAAAAAAGATTTAAAAGACTTCAAGAAAATTGTACAAAGAAGAAAAGAGGAGATTCTTGATGATCTTAAGCACATATCTGATGATACATTGAGGAAGTCTCAGAAAGAAGCTTCAGGTGATATTTCCGGTTATACCTATCATATGGCTGATGTGGCTACCGATAATTATGACCGAGAATTTTCTTTAGGATTAGCTTCGGCTGAAAGAAAATCTATTTATGAGCTAGATGATGCACTAAAAAGGATAGAAGATGGTTCCTTTGGTATTTGTGATGATTGCAAAGGCGCTATTACTAAAATTAGGTTAAAAGCAGTTCCTTCTGCGCGTCTGTGTATTAAGTGCCAGCAGAAGAGAGAAAAAAAATAAAAACTTTAAGGTGCTCAATTCTGTCTCATAAACTGGTAGGTCCTTGCGCTTCGCGCGAAGATTTCACTAGGCGAAGTTTTAGGGTTTAATTTCACTAGACAAAAACTTTAAAGTGTCAATCCTGCCTCCTAAACCGGCAGGCCCTTGCGCTTCACGCAAGGATTTTACTAGATAGAAACTTAAAAGGTGTTCAAATTTCGCACAGCAAGTGCGCTAGATAAAACCTATAAGGTTCCCATACTTACTCACTTACGCTCGTAAGTATTTCGTTGAATAAAAACTTTAAGGTGCCAACCCTGCCTTCTAAACCGGCAGGATTTCGCTAGATAAAACCTATAAGGTGCTCAATTTATTAGATGATTTTTATCATCGTAGGAAGTATTATTTTTTTAGATCAAGGTAGCAAATTTCTTGCCACAAAATTTCTGCACTTAAATACCCCGGTAGTTATTATAAAAAATTTTTTAAATTTTACACTAGTGCACAACCGCGGGGCGGCTTTTGGGAATTTTCAGAATAAACTGTTTTTGCTTATTTTTATTTCAATTTTTGCTATTGCGCTTATTTTTTATAATTTAAGAGATAAGAGAAATTCAACAATTTTTAAATTATCCTTAAGCCTGATTTTAGGGGGTGCTATAGGAAATTTAATTGACCGGCTGCGTTTTGGTTTTGTGATTGATTTTTTGGATTTGCGTGTATGGCCTGTTTTTAACCTGGCGGATTCCGTTATAACCATCGCCGCTTTTTTAATAATATGGGAGCTATTATTTAGAAAAAATGTTTCCTGAAATTTGTAAAATCGGTTCCTTTACCATCTATTCATATGGCCTTATGATGGTTATTGCTTTTTTTGTATCTACTTCTCTGGCAAGCCTTCAAGCAAAAAAAGAGCAAATTGATCCTGATAAAATCTTTAATCTTTGTTTCTATATTTTTCTCTCAGGAATAATTGGTTCCCGTCTATTCTATGTCTTCAATAATGCTTCTTTTTACTTTCACCATCCGCTTGAGATTATTATGCTGCAGCACGGGGGGATGGCATGGTTCGGTGGTTTGATCTTTGGCACAGTTACTGCGATTATAATTATCAGAAAAAATAAGATCAATCTGCTCAAAACATTGGATTTATTAATTCCATTTATTGCTTTAGGCCAGGCGATCGGAAGGATAGGTTGTCTTTTAAACGGCTGTTGTTTTGGTAAGGTTTCTAAGTTTGGGATATATTTTGCAGTTTTTGATCAGGTTTTAATACCTACGCAACTTTATTCTTCGTTGCTTTTACTTTTAATTTTTATTATCTTAAGGTTTATGCAAGACAGACCGCATCTTCCGGGGCAAATCCTATGCAGCTACCTTTTCCTTTATTCTATAAAACGTTTTTTTATTGAATTCTTTCGGGCCGACAGCCCTAAGATATTTTATGGGTTGACTCTTTTTCAAATTTTATCTCTGGCAATGTTTATTTCCTCCCTTTTGTTATTTACCCGGATATCTTACGTCAAGAAAAAATAATATGGATGAATTGTTAGTACAAGTAATAGCCGGACAGGTAAAAATGCGGCTGGATTTGCTTCTGGCTGATTATGCCGCGGCTAATAATTTGGGATTGTCCCGGACAAATATTCAGAAGCTAATCAGGGAAGGGAAAGTTTTTCTCAATTCTAAAGTGCAAGATAAGCCTCATTATAGGGTGTTTTTACAAGATGATATTCGAGTCATACTCCCTGAGAAAGAAAAAACGGAATTTTTACCGGAAGAAATACCATTAGATGTTGTTTATGAAGATGATGATTTGTTGGTTATTAATAAACAGCCGGGTTTAGTGGTTCATCCGGCTCCGGGCAACCGCCAGCATACTTTAGTCAATGCCTTGCTTGGTCGCTCTATGCATTTGTCGGATATAAATAAAAATCGGCCTGGTATCGTTCATCGCTTAGATAAAGAAACAAGCGGGCTTTTGGTTGTGGCAAAAAATAATTCTAGCCACCTAAAGTTAGCTAAACAGTTTTCCCAGCATACTATTCAACGGAAATATATCGCCATAGTTTGCGGCAGGGTTAAGTTTGACGAAGATATAATCGAGGCGCCAATTGGCAGGGATCCTTTAAGGCGAAAAAATATGGCAATTAGTTTTCTAAAGAACACAAAATATGCCAAGACATATTACCATACTTTAAAACGGGGGAATGAATTTAGCCTTTTGGAATTAAAACCTTTTACCGGTAGAACCCATCAATTAAGAGTGCACCTGGCGCATTTGGGGCACCCTATTCTCGGCGATACTAAGTATGGAAAGAATAAAGGCTTTTCACGGCTCGCCTTACATGCGCTGGAGATTGGTTTTACGCATCCCTCCACAAATAAAATTCTGCATTTTACAAGCAAAATCCCTCAAGAATTCCAGGAATTCATTAAGAAGAATATATAGTTTTAGTTCGTAGCTTTTAGCCTATAGCTCTTGGGAAAAATCATTACAATGATACCTACGACCTAAGACCCAAGAGCTAAGACCTAAAGGGTTAATAAAAACTCTTGATTTTTACCTAACTAGTGTTACACTAATGGTTAATAAACGCAATTATAGGAGGTAAGATGAATCGTAAAGGCACAGTTTTATTACCCATTTTGATTGTTTTGTTTATTATCTCTTTAGTGCTTGCTGCGGGTTTGTTCTATTTATATCAAAAAGAACATGCGCAAAACATCCAGCTTCAGGTTCAGATTACTGATTTGGAGAGCCGTCAAAAAATTACTGAAGGCAAACTCGAAGAATCTAAAAAAATAGCCGCAGAATCTCAGCTTAACCTAGAGGAAACCAAGGCTAAGATGAATTCTTTAACTGAGGAATTGGCTAAGGAAAAATCAGCGCATACTGAAACGCTAAATCAGCTGGAACAGTATAAATCAGACCTCCAGCAGCAAAAATCTTTACGCCAGGATCTTGAAAATAAACTTAAAGCAGCACAAGATGACGGTAAAAAAATAAAAGAGCAGATGAAAATTATTCAGCAGCAGAAGGTTGAGCTGGAAGAAAAAATTAAAAATGCCGAAGTCAGTACTGGTAGCGTAGAATTAGGTAAGGTCGTAGTTAATAATGAACCGGTTGTTACCGTTGATAATCCTGCTAAAGGTAAATCCAGCCCAGCTCAGAAAGTTGATAAAAAAGCAGTTTCTCCTCAAGGGAAAAGTTTAGAAGGTAAGGTTCTGGTGGTAAACAGAGAGTTTAATTTTGCGGTAATTAATTTAGGCGCCAAGGATGGCGTTAAGTCTGGAGATGAATTTTTAGTATCACGCGACGGTAAATCTATCGGGGAAATAAAAATAGAGAAGGTGCATGATTCTATGTCCGCGGCAGGTTTTGCTGTCGGTTTACAAGATTTAATAAAAGAAAACGATAAGATAGCCCAGAAGGCAAAGTGAAGCCTTTTTTAATCAAGAATAAATTTATACCTAAGGGTAAGATTACTCCTTCCGGTGATAAATCTATAGCCCATCGCGCGCTAATCCTAAGCGCTTTAAGCTGCGGCAAAACAATCCTGAGAAATTTTCCAATTCACGATGATTCTTTAGCTACTTTAGGCGCTTTAAGTGTTTTAGGAATAAAAATAGTGCGTAAAGATAAGCAGGTTTTAGTTTTTGGAAAGGGCAGGTTCGGATTGACTAAACCCCGAAAGTTGATTTTTGCAGGGGATTCTGGTACTACCTTGCGTTTACTTCTGGGTGTCTTAGCCGGTCAGAATTTTAGAACTAAAGTTACCGCTGGCAAATATCTATCTATTAGGCCAATGGCCAGAGTAAACCGGCCTTTACGCCTGATGGGGGCTAAGATTACCTCAAAAATCAAGGGTAACGATGAATATGCCCCGATAGTTATCAGTGGAGGCAACCTTAGGGGCATTACTTATCGACTGCCTGTTATTTCTGCGCAAGTAAAGTCGGCGATTCTGCTGGCGGGATTATTTGCTCAAGGAAAGACCCATCTTATTGAGAAGATATCTACTCGGGATCATACTGAACGCATGCTTAGAATTTTTGGCGCAGATGTAGTTATAAAAAATAAAAGCATAATTTTAAATCCGGATAAGGATTTAGTTGGGCCACCAGAAATTTATATTCCGGGGGATATCTCCTCAGCAGCATTTTTTATAGTCCTGGCAGTAATAATTCCCGGTGCTAAAGTTATCATTGAGAAGGTGGGGACTAATCCCACCCGTAGCGGAATAATTCGAATTCTCAGAAGGATGGGGGCCAGGATAAAAACAACACATCCAAAAGATAATAAATCGCAAGTTTTTGAGCCTACGGGTGATCTTATGGTAAGCGCAAGTAAGCTTAAGGCAACAGTGGTTTATCCTTACGAGGTACCTTCCTTAATTGATGAGCTGCCTATTCTTATGGTTGCTGCTTGTTTTGCGCAAGGCCGGACTATAATTAAAGGGGTAGGAGAGCTAAGGGTGAAGGAAACAGACCGCATTAATTCCATGGTTAGAAATTTAGAAAGTATGGGAGCGGATATTCAGGTGAAAAAAATTAATTCAAGAGAGAATATAATAATAAAGGGTAAAGACAGGCTTTGTGGCGCTAATTTAAAAAGCTTTGGAGATCATCGTACCGCTATGAGCATGGTTATAGCTGCTTTAGCAGCAAAAGGAGAGTCAAAAATCGATGATATCAGCTGTATTAGCAAATCCTTCCCCAGATTCTTAACTGTTCTTTATGGTTTATCCAGAAGTTAATTCTTGATGGTAGATTAGTTTTATCTCTTAGGTATCATCTGTTGGTTTTTACTAGCTAAGACCTACGAGCTAAAAACTAAAGCGCGCTAAACATTGATAATATTATGTTTGACAAAGAGTTTAATCTTTGTTAAAATTCTCATACTGTTTAACCCTAGGAGATAATATGGAAAAATTCAGCCAACAGCTTAAAAAGGGGATCAATTATATACTTGGTCTGTTTTCCAATGATATGGGAATTGACTTGGGAACGGCTACAACTCTGGTTTTTGTGAAAGGGGAAGGAGTAGTTCTTTGTGAACCTTCTGTAGTAGCTATCGAACGTGGGACTTCGCATGTTTTAGCTGTTGGTGATGAAGCAAAGCGTATGCTTGGGCGCACTCCCGGTAATATCATTGCTATCCGGCCGATGAAAGATGGGGTTATCTCTGATTTTGAAATCACTGAAGCTATGCTTCGCTATTTTATTAAAAAGGTGCATCACCGTAAGGTTTTAGTTAGGCCTAGAATTGTAATTGCCATTCCTTCAGGGATAACTGAGGTAGAAAAACGGGCAGTTAAAGATTCTGCCGAACGAGCCGGGGCAAGAGAGGTATTTTTGATCGAGGAGCCTATTGCCGCAGCTATTGGCGTAGGGCTGCCTATCCAGGAGCCTATAGGCAATATGATTATAGATATTGGTGGCGGAACTACGGAGATCGCAGTAATTTCGCTTTGTGGTACAGTTTTCTCGAAGTCCATTCGTATTGGTGGAGATGAAATGAATGAAGCAGTTATTGAGTATCTTAAAAAGACATATAACCTGATGGTTGGTGAACGCACATCAGAAGATATTAAGATTAAAATTGGTTCAGCCTACCCTTTAGAGGAAGAGATGAGTATGGAGGTAAAGGGAAGGGATTTGGTTGCAGGCCTGCCTAAGACAGTAACAATCACCAGCGAAGAAATCCGTGAATCTTTACAGGAACCTCTGCGCGCCATATTGGAAGTTATAAAAATATCATTAGAGAGAACTCCTCCTGAGCTTGCTGCTGACCTTATTGACCACGGTATAGTCATGGCCGGAGGTGGTTCATTATTAAGAGGCCTGGATAAATTAATTTCTGAAGAAACCGGACTTCCGGTGCATATAACTGATGATCCAGTTACTGCGGTTGCTAATGGTACGGGCGTCGTTCTTAGTGAAATTCAATACCTTAAAAAAGTGACCGTATCGGTTAAAACCGAAATGCGTAATTAAATCCCTCCACGAGGAGGGCACCCGCGCAACACCAATCCGCGCGGGGTGTAAGCCAGAGCCAACCATAGATTGCTGCCTAAATGTGTTTAAGTTACCCCGTAAAACCTTAATTAATATTGTTCTTGTTTCCTGCGCAGTATTTTTGATTTCTCATTCCTTATCCTGTTTTAAAAATTCCACACACAAGATCTTTAAACCTCAGCTTTCTTTTATCAGCTTGCTTAAACATGAACTGGAAGGTATTATTTTTTACCACCGCAATATGATTAAAGCCGAAGAATTAGGTGTTCAGATTGAAATATTACGCTCAAAGTTATTTGATTTACGGGAAATCTATCAGGAAAATTCCCGGCTTAAAAATTTGCTAGGTTTTAAACAAAAATCAACTCTGCGTTTTATTCCTGCAAGAGTTATCGGACGCTCTATGGATAGTTGGTCATCTAATGTCATTATTGATAAGGGAAAAAGTAGCGGGATTAAATCTGGGATGGTGGTAATGAACTATCGAGGATTAATAGGAAGAATAACGGAGAGCACAGATAGTGTTAGTAAAATTTTGCTGATTAATGACCCTAGCCAGGGAATCTCAAGTATTGTTCAACGCAGCCGGCAGGAAGGCTTAATTAGCGGGACTCTCGGGGTTAACTTAATTATGAGATACCTTCCTTTTGATGCGCAGATTACTGTCGGGGATATTATCGTTACTTCAGAATTAAGTCGGCTCTTCCCTAAAGGCTTGCTCATTGGCCGGGTAATTAATGTCGAAAGCGAATTTTCCGGGCTTAACCGCTATGCTATTGTCCGGCCTGCAGTTGACCTTGCTAATATCGAAGAAGTCTTAGTAATTATTCCATGAAAAAATGTTTGCTTTTTTTGGCCGTAATTATTTCAGTTATCTTTCAATTGGCCTGGCCGGATTTTCTAATCTTTTTTAATTGTAAGCCGGATCTTCTTTTAGTTTTTACTGTTTCTTTGGTTTTTTATTCGGATTTTAAAACAGCCTTAATTTTTGGTATTTTAGCCGGCCTGGCTAAAGACGTGTTCTTACCTTCATTTTTTGCAATAAATACAATTTCTTTTAGCTTATGGAGTTATTTAATCTATCGGCTATCTAGCCAGATCTCTACCGAGAATAATTATGTGCGTCTTTTTATTGTGCTGGTTACAGTTTTTTTAAATAATATAATATCTGGTTTAGTAATTCTAAATTCCGGCAGTATTATACCCGTAGGTATTTTTTTACGAAATCTTATTATTCCTCCGGTTTATGCGACAGCATTATCGCCCTTAGTTTTTAAAATTATTAAAAAGATAACCGTATAATTTAATTAATATGGAAAGAAAACGCATATTAAATTTAATAATTATTCTTATATTTGCCGCTCTATTAGCTGGGTTATTTAACCTTGATATATTACAAGGAAAGAAATTCCGTAAGCAGAGCGATAGTAACTGCATTCGTCTCATATCGCAACTAGGGGCAAGGGGGAATATACTGGATCGTAATGGTGAAATTATTGTGGATAATAAACTATTTTATGACGTAATGATTTTGCCGCAAGAATTAGATCATATTGATCTGGTCTTAAGCAAGATAAGCCGCATATTGGGCGTAGGGGCTGAAGAGCTAAAGGCAGCTTTTAAAAGGAATTTTATTTCTATAAGCGTCCCTGTTACTGTTGCAAGTAACATAGAACTTAAAAAAGCGATTGTAATCGAAGAATATAAGGCTGAGGAGCCGAGTATTATAGTTAGGTCTAAGCCATTACGGCATTATCCATACGGAACTCTGGGCTGTCATGTTATCGGTTATGTTAACGAAATTGATCGTTGGCGCCTGACTAAACTGGAGGATTACGGTTACAAAACTAAAGATATTGTGGGTTTTGGCGGAGTAGAGGAAAAATACGATTATTATTTGCGCCAAGAGGAGGGAGGATTGTCTGTTGAGGTAAACCACCGGGGAAAATTTATGCGTGTTTTGGGTTTTCAAGCTCCGAAGAACGGAAAGGATATCCAGCTGACCTTGGACCTTAAAATCCAAAAAATTGCAGAAGAAGCCCTTTTAGGCAGAAAAGGAAGTATAATTTTAATGGATCCGCAAAGCGGAGAAATTTTGGCATTAACCAATTATCCGAATTTTAATCCGGCAGTTTTTGTAAATGAAAGTCCTGCGCTTATTACCAAGCTATTCAATAATCCGGATGCACCGTTAATCAACCGGGCAATAGGGTCAAGCTATCCTCCGGCATCTATTTTTAAAATAGTGGATTCTTCCGCCGGCCTAGAATTAAATAAAATAAACCTTTCTACAACTTTTTTATGCAAGGGTTCGACAATGGTCGGGTCAAGAAGGTTTGCCTGTTGGGATACGCATGGTCCAGAGAATATCTCTCAGGCAATTGCGCATTCCTGCGATGTATTTTTTTATAAAACCGGATTACTCCTGGGCGCGCAAAATATCCATGATTATGCTTTAAAGTTGGGCTTAGGCAGAAGCTTAGGTTTTGAGCTTCCATATGAGACTAGTGGTTTTATACCCTCTCCTTTATGGAGAAAAATAAATAAATTTCAGGGTTGGTTTGATGGGGATACTGCCAATTTAAGTATCGGTCAAGGTGAATGCTTGGTTACTCCTTTACAGGCAGCCAATATGATCGCTCCTTTTGCCAACGGGGGATATTTATTAAGTCCCTATATTGTTAAAGCAGTAGGCGGTTTAGATTTGTCGGCAAAAAAGAAAAAACTTACGGCGATAAATTTTAAGAAAAGCACCATAGATACTATTTCAAAGGGTTTGCGTAGAGTGGTTTCTGATACGGCGGGTACAGGCAATGTTTTATCTAGCCTGCCTATTGCGGTTGCCGGAAAAACCGGTACCGCACAGGTTTCTCGCGGAGCTACTCACGCATGGTTTGTAGGTTTTTTCCCTTTTGATAAACCAAAATTTATAATCTGTGTTTTCTTAGAGAATGGCGGCCCGGGGCATGCTGCCGCAGTTACCGTTAAAAAAATTATTGAATCAATGAATAATCAGGGGTTAATATGATAAGGAATTCATTCTTTAATGTTCTGATTCTAGCTTTAATTATCGCCATATTAGGAGTTTTATCTATTTACAGCAGCACTTATCAGAAAGAAGGAGTATGGCAGGATATATATATGCGCCAGGTGCTTTGGCTGTCAATCGGATTAATTTGCTTCTTTATTATATCAGGTTTTAACTATCGAAAGCTTTGGGATGCTAATTATTTTATCTATGCAGCAGCTTTATTTTTTCTCTCGTTAGTCTTTATTTTGGGTATAGTAAGATTAGGGGCGCAGCGCTGGCTAAAATTTGCCTGGTTTAATTTTCAGCCCTCTGAATTTGCGAAGCTTGCGATTATAATATTTTTAGCGCGTTATTTCAGCAGGAAGTCAGTTAATGATACATCCTTATTATCGGGTAAGTTCGGGATTTTTCAGGGTTTGATTTTACCGTTTATATTCGTAGCCGTTCCTATGTTTTTAATTATCCAGCAGCCGGATTTAGGCAGCGGCCTGATACTTTTGCTTATTTTCGTTTGTCTGTTGTATTTAACTAATGTTAGATTAAAATATATTTTTACGTTTCTGGTTTTTTTAATTTTACCTCTTCCTTTCTTTTGGCACTTTTTACGCGATTACCAGAAACAGAGGCTGTTAGTTTTCCTAAATCCAAATATTGACCCTTTGGGCGCAGGGTATACGATAATTCAGTCGCGCATAGCTATTGGTTCCGGAGGGTTTTTTGGCCGAGGCTGGCTTTCTGGTTCTCAAAGTCAGTTATATTTTTTACCGGAATCGCATACGGATTTTATTTTTGCCACTTTCTCCGAGCAATGGGGTTTTTTGGGTAGCTGTTTATTGATATTAATGTATTATTTAATTATCCGTCAAGGTTTTAAAATCGCTCAAAGAACGCAGGATACATTTGGCAGATTGCTTGCCTATGGCATATCTCTCTTATTGGCAATCCAGGTATTTATTAATATTGCTATGAATATGGGGTTGGCCCCGGTGGTTGGCCTGCCGCTACCTTTGATGAGCTATGGCGGTTCAAGCGTATTAATTACTTTTATTGCCTTAGGGATTTTGGTAAATATCGACCGAACCAGGAATGTTTTTTAGGCTATGATTGAAGATTTGTTTATAAATGTGCATCGACCAGGCCAATACTTAGGCAATGAATGGAATGCTTATAGAAAAGATTTTAATTCTTGTTTTATAAGCGTTGCGTTAGGCTTTCCGGATTTATATGAGATAGGGATGAGCAATCTGGGCCTGCGTATTATTTACGGAGTAATAAACAATATTCCCGATGTAACTTGCGAAAGATTTTTTGCCCCGGAAACCGATATGGAGGCTTCGCTAAAAAACGCGAACTTACGTCTTTTCTCTTGGGAGACAAATCAGGAATTATTCAATTTTGATATATTAGGTTTTTCTCTCGGTTCAGAACTAAATTATACTAATGTATTAAATATTCTAGAGCTAGCCGGCCTACCTTTGCAATCCTGCCTGCGAGACCACAGGCATCCTTTAGTTATCGGTGGAGGGCCGTGTTCGTTTAACCCGGAACCTATGGCTGAATTTTTCGATTTATTCATTATCGGTGAGGCCGAAGAAGCAATTGTTGAATTTTTAAATATATACCGTAAATTTAAGGCTGATTATAGGGGGGGGAGATTAACAAAGGAAGGCCTTTTAATTGAGCTATCTAAAATAGAAGGTATTTATGCGCCTTGGCTTTATGCAGCTAATTATGATGAAGCGGGAGAGCTTAATAATTTTTCTCCAAAATTTAAAGGCCTGCCTTTAAAAATAAAAAAACGCACAGTGGTTGATTTTGATTCAGCTTATTTTCCCTGTAATTGGATTACCCCTTATGTGCAGACGATTCATGACCGGATTACCATTGAAATTATGCGGGGATGCCCTAATCGCTGCCGTTTTTGTCAGGCCAGGTCTCAATATTACCCCTTAAGGATAAGGACTAAGGAAAAAGTCATTTCATTGGCTAATCTTGCGTATGCTTCTAGCGGATACGAGGAATTATCTTTAGCGGGTTTATCCATAGGCGACTATCCGGGTTTGGTAAATTTAGTCTCTGAACTAACCGGTATTTTTAAGGAACAGTCTGTTAACTTATCGCTACCTTCACTAAAAGCTAAATCTTTGTTAGGTAATGTTTCTGGCTTGATCGCTAAAATAAAAAAAACCGGCCTGACTTTTGCCCCTGAGGCCGGAACACAAAGATTGCGCCAGGGGTTGGCAAAAGATTTTTCGGAGGATGAATTTTTTATGGCTATAGGGGAGGCGTATCAGGCAGGTTATCAGCATCTAAAATTATATTTTCTTATTGGTTTGCCCACAGAGAAAGAAGAGGACCTTAAGGGAATAATTAATTTTGCTAAAGAGGCTTCGGAATTAAAAAGGAAAATAAACGGCTCACCTGCTCAAATTAATATAAGCATAAATCCGTTAATTCCCAAACCGCATACACCGTTACAGTGGCTTAAAATGGTTTCGATTGAATCGATGAAAGAAAAGCAGGAATACTTAAGATCGCATAGTAAAAATAAAAGGCTTAAATTTAATTTTCATAATTTCCAAATGGCTTATCTAGAAGGGGTGCTTTCTCGGGGGGATAGAAAATTGAGCAAGGTTATTCTGGCAGCTTATAAAAAGGGGGCAAAATTTGATGCCTGGTCAAATTATTTTTCATTTGCTAAGTGGCAGGAGGCGTTTCTAGAACAAGGCATTGATCCGCAGAGATACCTTGATCAGAGATCAACTGTTGCATTGCTCCCCTGGGATTTTATTGATACAGGAATAGATAAGGTAAGTTTGCTTGATGAATATAACAAATGTGTTGACGTCAGCTCATAGCTTTTGGTTCGTAGCCCTTAGGTTCCCACGAACTACGAGCGCTATGAATTAAGGGTTAAAGTAACAAATCTATTGCTATATAAGGGGTTAAAGAGTATAATTACTACACATAAAGAAGACTAATTGATAAATTAAAGCACATGGAGTATACATGGATAAGAAAATAGATCGTTTTTCTTTAAATTCACGGACAATTAAGCAGAAGCTTATGGTGGCTTTTCAGCTTATGTCTATCCTGCCGTTTTTAGTTTGCGTATATCTTGTTTCAAATTACATTCTACCTAAATTCGGGCTTAAGGTTGATATTGTTGTTTCTCTTGTTGTCAGCATATTTGTGGCGTTGGTTGGCCTTTTAGTAATCAAGGAAGTTTTTGATCGTTTGACTTCAGTTGCTACACAGGCAAAATCTATCGCCGCTGGAGATATCAATCGTAAATTAGAAGTAGAGCATGGGGATGAAGTCGGAGAATTAGGTAATGTGTTAAATCAGCTAACCCAGCGTATTCGCGGTAATATGGATGAGCTTAAGCGCTACAGCGAAAAAACAACCGAGATTAACTTAGAAATTCAGAAAAAAATAATCATCCTTTCCAATTTAATGCAGGTTAGTTCACTTATTTCGCAAGGGGCAAAATTTGAAGATATTTTAAAAATCGCTATTGAAAAATCCCGGCTCTTAGCTAATTCGGAAACTGCCTTTTTGCTTTTCAAAAAGGAAAACGAAGAATCTTTCCGCGTAATGGTTTCGGATGGGGCGAAAGCAGATTATTTAAACACCTTAGAATTTGGACCAAAAGAAGATATTTACAATAAGGGGCTTAATTTAAATAAACTTCTTATTTTAGATAAACAAAATTTATTAAGTGATAATCTTACTTTAGATTTTCTTGCTAAATTCCAGATGAAAAATTGTTTAACTATGCCTATATTTTTAAGGAAGAGAGTTAAGGCTGTGTTAGGAATTGCCAATAACCGCGAAAATTTCTCTTACTCAAGAGATGATATTGAGCTTTTGGAAATATTCTCAAAACAGATAGCCATTGCTATTGAAAATGATATTTTAGCTCACCGTGTGGAGTCGCTTGAAATAAAAGATCTTCTTACCGGGCTTTATAATAAGGCCTTTATTACCAGCCGCCTGCAGGAAGAAATTAAGAGGGCAATTGTTTATCAGAGGCCGTGTGCATTTGTTGTTTTCGATATTGATAATTTTAAGAATTACCGTGAAAAGTTAGGGTTAATTAACGCAGAGGCGGCTTTAAAGAAAATTGCTATTTTAGTGAAGGATTCAATTACTGAAGTTGACCGGGTCGGAAGGACGGATGCTGATGAATTTTCGCTTATTCTTCCTGAAAGAAATAAACGGCAGGCTTTGGAGGTCGCTGAGGAGATTCGTAAAAAAGTCCAGTCAAGTTTTTCTCAAGCTCAGGATATTAACGGTTGTCTTACTTTTAGCGCTGGGGTAAGTGAAAATCCGCTGGATGGAGTTCAAGCAGAGCAGTTGATTACAAAAGCCAGAGAGCTGTTAAAAAAAGCAAAAGCTAACGGTAAAAATCAGGTAGTAGTCTTTTAAGCAAGATATAACAAAAAGTGATGATAAGAAGAGTCAATAATAAACAATTGGGTGAATTATTGCTTGATCGGGGAATAATTAGCCAGGTTCAGCTAGATCAGGCCTTAGGCGTTCAGCGGGATAAAGGCGGGTTAATTGGTGAAATCTTAGTTGATCTGGGGTTTGTCAAAGAAGACGATATCGCTCAGTCATTAACCGCCCAATATGGTTTTCCTTATTTACCCCTAAGTAATTATGATGTAAATATAGATATTACCAGCATCATACCGGGTAGAGTCGCTCGGCAGTATCTACTTGTGCCAATTGATAAAATCGGCAATAACCTTACATTGGCCATGTCCAATCCTTTGAATGTTCAGGCTATTGAAGATGTGGAGCTGCTTAGCGGATGCAGCGTGCAGACATTTGTTTCTACCTCTTCTGATATTAAAAGAGCGATTGAAAAATATTATAAAGACAAGGAATGAATTGGTCTATAGTCTATGGTTAATTGTCTATAGTTATTAGGACTATTGACTATCGACTATGGACTATTGACTAAAATATGTTATCACTCAAGGATCGGCTCACCGAAATATTAATTAACAACAAGCTTATTACTGTTGAGCAACTCAAGCTCGCGCTTAAAGTACAGACCACTAAAGGCGGCAAGCTTAGTGATATTATTGTAGAGCTTAAATTTGTAAAAGAAAATGAGCTGATTACTACTTTAAGCGAGGGGTTGGGCCTGCCTTTAATTGATTTAAAACGCGTTAAGATTGATTTAGATACTGTAAAAATAATCCCTGTTGATATCGCCCGCCATTACCAGATCATTCCTGTTTCTAAAATGGGAGATACTATTACCCTAGCCATGGCTGATCCGTTAAATATATTTGCCATTGATCACGTGCAATCGCTTACCGGTTTTAAAATAAATCCTATAATTTCTTCGATTCAAGATATCAACCAAACTATTGAATTATCTTATCCGGATACTACTAAAGGAATTATCGATGATTTAGTTAAAGAAATGACAGTTTCTTCTATTGAGTTGGTCAAAGAAGAGAGGGAAGTTTCTATTAGCGATCAGGAGCTAAGTCGAATTAGCCATGAGGCTCCGGTAATTAAAGTTGTCAATATGATTTTGGAAGAATCAATAAAAAAGAAGGCTTCTGATATTTTGGTTGAACCGTTTGATAAAAAGTTGCGTATACGTTTTCGTATCGACGGAGTTCTTCAGGAGCAGAAGGCTCCGCCTAAGAATATGCATGCTTCTATAGTTTCGCGTGTTAAGGTTATGTCGGAGTTGGATATTGCTGAGCACCGCCTCCCCCAAGACGGGCGTTTTAAAATAAGGATACTTAACCGCCAGATAGATTTTCGTGTTTCTATTTTACCGTCTAGCTATGGAGAGAAGGTTGCTTTACGTATTTTGGATAAATCTCAGGCGAATTTAGATATAAAAACATTAGGTTTTAGCGAACATGCTTTAGAAATTTTAGCCAAAGTTTCTGTATTGCCACATGGGATGATTTTAGTTTGCGGCCCGACCGGAAGCGGTAAAACTACCACGCTTTATGCGGTGTTGAAATCCGTAGACAGCCCGGAAAAGAATATTGTTACAGTCGAAGATCCTGTAGAATTCCAATTAGAAGGCATAAATCAGGTAACCTCTAGGCCTGAAATCGGGCTTAGTTTTGCCGCAGCCTTGCGTTCTATCCTGCGTCAGGATCCTAACGTGATAATGATTGGAGAGATTCGTGATTATGAAACAGTTGATATAGCAATTAAAAGTGCGCTTACCGGCCATCTGGTGCTTTCGACTCTACATACTACTACTGCGGCGGGTGCAGTGGTGCGGCTGGTGAATATGGGAGTAGAACCGTATTTAATTAATTCTTCTTTAGTCTGTGTACTAGCACAGAGGTTGGTGCGAAAGGTGTGCTCATATTGTAAAGAAACCTATATCCTTAAAAATGAGATCGCTGATGGTTTAAAACTAGATGCGAAAAAAAATGTTAAATTACAATTTTACAAAGGCAAGGGGTGTCAGCATTGTTTTAATACAGGATATTCCGGAAGAACGGTAATTGCTGAAGTCCTGCCGATTAGCCCGAAGATTAGGGAATTAATCCTTAGTGGTTCACAGGAGCAATTTATTAAGCAGCAGGCGCGCCTTGAGGGGATGAGGACTTTACGCCAAGACGGACTAGAGGCAGCTTTAAAGGGATTGACTACAATTGAAGAGGTTCTGCGAGTAACTGCGCCGGATGAATGAGTTTCATAAAAGATTCAGGGTCGGTAGTCTATGGACTATGGACGATAAAAATTTCAATGATGAATAGGTTTTATTGACAATCGACAATTGTCTATAGACCAAGAATGTTTTAAGGGGAATAATGCACTCACTTAAAGAAAACATAATAGAAATACTTCTCAAAAGCAAGCATATAAATAAAGACCAGCTGGACCGGGCCTTGAGTTTGCAAAAAGAGAAAGGTGTGCCTTTAAGGAGAGTTTTGGTTGATGAGGGGATTATTACCGAGGATGTTTTACTTTCCTTGTTTTCAGAGCAACTGTATATGCCTACTTTACGTCTGGCTAAATTCAGGTTCGATACTGATATAATTAATTTGATACCGGAACGCATGGCTAAACTTTACAATACGATTCCTCTATCCAGGATTGGCAGTACCCTTACCGTTGCGATGTCTGATCCGTTAAATATTTTCGCGCTGGATGATTTAAGTAATTTTACCGGGTGCAATATTGATATCGTTTTAAGCCCGGAAGATGAGATTGCTCATGCTATTGATAGCCAGTACCATAAAGAAGTCAAAGACATGCAGAATATCCTTGATGAAACAGCTCAAGCCCGGGAAGCCGGAGAAAATAAGAATTTAGAATTACTTAAAACAGATGAAATTGAATTGTCCAATGTCCTTATGGAGAGCGAAAAGGCGCCTATTGTGCAATTAGTAGATATTGTGTTGGCTCAGGCTTTAAAGAGAAGGGCTTCAGATATACATATTGAGCCGGAAATTGATTGCCTGCGTATTAGGTACCGCGTAGATGGTTCACTGCATGATGTTTTAAGGGTTCCTAAAATAAATCAAAATGCGATTTTAGCCCGCCTTAAAATCATTTCTAATTTGGATATTACTGAAAATCGTATTCCGCAGGATGGAAGGTTTAAAGTAAAAACAGAAGGAAGAGAAGTAGATTTTCGCGTCTCTAGCCTTCCTACGGCCTTTGGGCAAAAATTTGTTTTACGTGCTTTAGACAAAGGCAATCTTTCCATCGGTTTAGATAAACTCGGGTTTAGCGAACAGCCTGCTGCGGTTTTTAAGAAAGCGGTTGCAAAGCCTTTCGGAATGATGCTGGTTACCGGGCCAACGGGGTCAGGTAAATCTACTACGCTTTATTCTGTACTAAATCAATTAAATACTCCGGAGAGAAATATCATTACTATTGAAGATCCCGTAGAATATCAGGTAGATGGTATTACTCAGTTACAGGTCAGGCCGAATATAGGTCTGGACTTTGCTTCAGGACTGCGTTCTATATTGCGGCAAAGCCCGGATGTAATTATGATTGGTGAAATAAGAGATGCTGAAACTGCGGATATTGCGATTAAGGCGGCGCTTACCGGCCAGCTTGTACTCTCTACCCTGCATACTAATGATGCGATTTCAAGTATCACTCGCCTTATTGATATGGGAATAGAGCCGTTTTTAGTAGCTTCCAGTGTAATTATGCTGTGTGCCCAACGCCTTGCGCGCAAGATTTGCCTTAAGTGTCGTAAGCCAATTGAGATTTCCGAGGATTTTTTAAAAAAGATAGGATTTCATGCTAAGGCTAATTTTTATGCCGCGGAAGGTTGTAAATATTGCAATAACACCGGATTTTATGGAAGGATTGCGGTGCTGGAGACAGTTTTGATTGATGATGCAGCCAGAGAGATGATTATCCGTAAGAAATCAATAGATGAGATTAAAGCTTATATGGTTGATAAGCAGGGGATGAAGACTTTGCGTGATGATGCTTTCCTTAAAGTTAAAGAAGAATTAACTACTTTGGATGAGGCGATAAGGATTACTACAGAGGAATAACTATGGAAATTTCGGGAAAGATACTTTTAGTTTGTGACGATGTTTCTTGTTCTGACTATATAAAGGAACAGTTGCTTAGCTTAGGGAACTGTTCAGTTTTTACGGAATTTACTGCCCAGGATGGCCTTTCGAATTTAAAGCAGAATAATTACGAACTGATATTTATAAAGTATGGGATGCCAGAAATTGATACGGTTTCTTTGATTAATGAGTTTAAGAAAATCAATCTTGATTCTGTGATAATTGTTCTCTATGATCCGGGCCAGGAAGAGAAGATAAAAGAGCTTAGCGAGTTGGGGATTTATGAGTTTTTAAGCCGGCCGGTAAATAGGGAAAAATTCAAGTTCCTTATTGAAAAGGGAATTAAGCTCTACATTTTGCTTGTAGCTAACCGGAAATTCTCCCAAGGGCTAAAAGAAAATAACCAGGCTTTAGAAAAACAAAATATGCTTTTAGCCAGAAGAATCGAAGAGGCTACTACTAATTTAAGCCGTCTTTATGAGAATCTGCGTTCTACATATATGCGTACGATTAAAGTTTTAGCGCAGGCAATTGATGCCCGGGACCATTACACACACAGCCATTCTGAAAATGTTTCGCGTTATGCTGTAACAATTGCGAATTACCTAAGGCTTCCTACAAAAGAAATTGAAATATTGCGTCAAGCCTGCGAATTGCACGATTTAGGCAAAATCGGCATTGAGGATAGTATATTATTGAAACCTTCTGCTCTTACGCCGCTGGAATGGGAACAAATCCGGAAACATCCGACTATCGGAGCGCAGATCTTAGAGCCATTGACTTTCTTAAACGGAGTGGTAGACTTGGTTAGGCAGCACCACGAACATTATGACGGTACCGGTTATCCTGAAGGAAGAAAAGGGGAAGATATTCTTTTGGGTGCGCGGATTATTCATGTTGCTGACGCTTATGAGGCCATGCGTTCGGCGCGTTCTTACAGAAAGGTCCCTTTTACCAAAGAAGAAGCAATATTAGAGATTAAACGAAATAGCGGTACGCAGTTTGACCCGAAAATTGTTGATGCATTTTTGAAAGTATCAGATAATCTATGACCCATTCGACTCGCTTCGCTCGCTCAGGGTCATCCTGAGTGGACGACGAGCAAGGTGAGGAGTAAATCGAAGGATGAATTCATACCAATATATTGCAAAAGATAAGGCAGGTCAGACCATCAACGGAAGAATTCAGGCCGCTTCAGAGATAGAGGTGGCTGATATCCTGCATAAAAAAGAGTTGGTGGTTGTTTCCGTAGAGATCGCTAAGACCATTGCTGCAAAGTCTAAGGTAAGCGATAAGAAAGTTAAGCTTGAAGATCTAGTTATATTTTCCCGCCAGCTTGCGACTATGATTGATGCTGGTATTCCTTTGGTTAATGCTTTGGGTATTTTAGCTGAGCAGATTGAAAATGAAGGCCTTAGAATCATTATTAATGATGTACGGCAAAACATAGAAGCTGGCACGAGCTTAAGTGATGCCCTGGCTAAGCACCCGATAGTTTTTTCTGAGTTGTTCGTGAATATGACAAGGGCCGGAGAAGCTTCCGGTATGCTGAATGATATCCTTGACCGCTTGGCTACGTTTATGGAAAAACAGGCAGCGCTTAACCGCAAAATTATTTCAAGCCTTGTTTATCCGGCGGTAGTAGTAAGTATGGCCATTCTTATTACTGCAGTGCTTCTGCTTAAGGTAGTGCCTACTTTTAAAGGGATATTTGATTCCTTAGGAGGGACGTTACCTCTGCCTACTCAAGTTTTAATTTTTATTAGTGATCTTTTAAGGAAGTATTTCTTATATACTTTGATTTTTATGGGAGTCAGCATTTATTTATTTAGAAAATATATAAAAACTGAAAAAGGGGGATATCAGTTTGATCAGTTGGCATTAAAACTTCCGGTTTTTGGCCCACTTTTGCGTAAATTAGCCGTAGCTAAGTTCTCTCGGACATTTTCTACTTTAGTAAAAAGCGGCGTTTCTGTATTAAGTGCCCTAGAAATTGTAAGCAAGACTTCTGGGAATAAAGTGGTTGAGGAGTCGGTAATTAATTGTTCTAAGAGCGTGCGTAACGGAGAGCTGATTTCTAAGCCCCTTGCTAAAAGCGGGGTTTTTCCTCCCATGGTTACGCGGATGATTAATGTCGGTGAGCAAACAGGCCAACTTGAAAAAATGCTCTCTAAAATTGCTGATTTTTATGATGATCAGGTGGATGCTGCAACCAGCGCTTTGACCAGCATGATAGAGCCGTTGGTTATTGCCTTTTTAGGCATTGTTATTGGAGGCATTGTTATCTCGTTATTCTTGCCTATTTTTAAAATTTCTCAGCTTATGGCGCATTAGGTAAGTAGAGATAAATCCCCTTTAAAGTTAATAACTTAGGGGTTAATTAAATAAAAAAATAGTCAAAAAAAGTTCTTGACAAAAAAGCGTTTTGTAATAGAATACAACTTCCCTTCTAAAGAGGGATAAATTATTGTGAAGACAATTAAAACGCGGTTGACAATTTCCTTCTGATTAATTCGTATCGACAATAAGGGCGCGATAGGCTTAGGCGTCCCGGCAATTTGTCGGGACGTTTTTTTGTTTATGCTGCAGAGGCGGCATACCTGCACAGCAGTGGCGTATTTACCTTTTTGTAAGCTAAGGTAGCGCCCTTCAGATTGTGTGGGGTACCTGTTCTTTTGATAATTGAATTGCCAAGCGAGGCCTAAGCGAATAATATTCGCAAAGGTCAATTTTATGAGGTTTGAAATTAAATAAATCACTAGAGCCTTTATACAAATTTTTCCATAGATTTTTCGGAGAGTTTGATCCTGGCTCAGAGTGAACGCTGGCGGCGTAGATTAGGCATGCAAGTCGAGCGATACTTTTTTCTTGAGATGGTGAAGCCGCAAGGCTGATCTGTTGAGGGAAAAAAGATATAGCGGCAGACTGGTGAGTAACACGTGAGTAATTTACCTCTAAGTCGGGGATAGCCTTGCGAAAGCGAGGGTAATACCCGATGTGTTTACAGTTGCATAAGCAGTTGTAAGTAAAGGAGGCTCGCAAGAGTTTCCGTTTAGAGATGAGCTCGCGTCCTATCAGCTAGTTGGTGGGGTAATGGCCTACCAAGGCTTTTGACGGGTAGCTGGCCTGAGAGGGTGGTCAGC
>CAZOSW010000018.1:0-23662 GCA_964582765.1 uncultured Planctomycetales bacterium
CGTTCAAAATAAAGTTTGTTTACCTGATCTAATATATCATCCCGCAGCTCGACCATGAGTTTTGAACGAACATCAATACTTGTCTGCGCATCGTTCCAAATCAAATCACCAAAATCCCAAGATAAAGAAACATCCCAATCAATGCTATCCTGGCCTCGCCGTAAAGTGTCATCATCAGTTTTAGTAGTTGAGCCGCCTTCCCAATGCCATAAATCAGTTGAATTACGATCTAAGCCAATGCTAACTTTAGGCAATAATGATTTTTTTGCTGCCTTTTTCCTCCACCCAGATATCTTTTCAGGGCTTACTTCAGCGTATTTTATCGCTGCTTCCTGCACATCCCTTATCTTTGGTTCATACTTAAGATACTCCCGCATCAAAGAATGGCTCGAGGGAGAAGAAAAATTTTTCAGGTTAGCTTTAAATATCCCCCTCTCTCCCGTAATGTAAATATTAGATTTATTGTCCAAAGTAAGATAACTTAATTTACTCTCGGCCAACCCAAAAGAGACTTCTTCCCAATGTGAATTATCGTAGGAAAACACTCCTGATTGGCTAAGCGCAAAAATCTGGGAATTTTCTGACATACATAACATCTTCACATCACGATTTAACAAGCCATATTCGTTTATCTTCTCCCAGCTCTTACCCTGGTCTAAACTTTTATAAATGCCCTTTGCGCTAGAGAGATATAATAGATTAATATTATTAATACCTGCTTTTACAAAACGAAGCTCGGATTCTTTCTCCGGGGCACTCTCTTCATCGCTTACCGATTCATCGTTAGGGCGTTCCAAAGAATAAGTTATATAGATCTTCTCCCAATTCTTACCGTTATCTACTGACTTAAATGCCCCATTTACAGCAGCTAAATAAATAACCGAATTTTGTCGCAACGCAGCATCAATATTAAGTACGGCCTCTTTACCTATTCCTGCCTCCTCCTTATGCCAGCTTCTGCCACTATCGTAACTAATAAAGAGCCCGGTTTTTGTGCCGACAAATATAGCTTGCGAAGTATTAAACACAGACCTACATTGATTCTCTAAATTATTCTTTCCTCTAAAAATCCTTTCCCAGCGGCCGCCTAAATTATTACTCCGATACAAACCATTATCTGTAGCTGCATAAATTACGTTATAATTAATAGCGTCCATCGCCAAGGCATTGATATTACGCATCCGGCCCCTTATAGTCAATACACTGCGCCAACTCTTTCCAGCATTATCAGTTTTTAATAAATTCCCCATAGACCCTGCAAAGATAATTTTATTATCAAATGGATTAACTAAAACCACCTGAATATTAAGATTACCTCTGCCAATATCCTCCCAAACCAATTCCTGCGCCAGTAGAACATTGCTCGTAATGCTCAACCAAACTATAATAAAACTAAACACTTTATACATTTCGCCACCTCCTACAATAATTGACGTAAGAGATTAAAAAATCTAACTAAAAAAAATAAAATAAAAAAGGACGCTTCCTTTTTTAAAGGGAATCGTCCAATTTTTCTTTTACTTTAATCCTTAGCGTAAAATTGCAAAATGCAGCAAAGACCCAACAATTATACCGATTAGAGCCATAACTGAGGTTGCCTTAAGTAGGCCTTTTAAACCTAATTCTTTAGCTAAGACAAAAAATGTAGCTACACAGGGAAAAGATATTGCCAATAGCGTTGCAGCAATAAATAACTGATTCGCAGTCAAGCTAAGCGGCATCAACATGCCCACCGCAACATCTTTCCTTAAGAATCCGATAGATAAAGCAACCACCGCTTCCTTGGGCAAACCAAACAAACCATGGATTAGAGGCGCAAAAATACCAGTTACAAAATCGAATAGCCTAAAATACAATAGAATATTGATAAACAATACCCCCAACAACACAACCGGCATTGCTTCTATCAAAAACCCTCTGATACGAAAATACAATTTTTTCCACAGCATAAGTAATGGGGGAAATCTATAAGGAGGGATCTCAAGTAAGAATTCCGGGCTATAACCGGTTAAAGTACGGTTTAAGATTATTCCCAAAATTATAATTAAAGAAAATAATACTAAATATACTCCAACCACATAAAACCCCCCGAATTTTCCTAATAGGCCAAATATCATCGCTTGCAGGGGAACGCAAGGCACACCAATAGAAATAATCGTTGAGGCAATGAACCTTTCACGTTTTGACTCCAACACACGAGTAGATAAAATTCCTGGGACATTGCAGCCAAAACCTAAAAGTACGGGTATTACCGCATAACCGTGCAGTCCTAAACGATGCAAAAAATTATCCAATAATATTGCAAGACGCGGCAAGTATCCGATATCCTCCAAAAGGCTTAAAATAAAATAAAATGAGACAACATATGGCAAAACCATTCCCAGCTCAATATAAGGAGCAGTGGTCAAAACTCCCAAAGATTGCTTAAAATCAATCTTGCCGTTAATTAAATCGCCGATCAACAGATGAAACCAAAAACCTTTTTCCTGCCACTGAGAAGTAAGATTTTCTAAAATAGGCTGGTAAAAATTCAGAAAAATCGGGTCGGTTATATTATTAATAATTCCTTCACCGATAAAACGCACAAATTTAAATGCGGCATAAATAACCCCCATTGCCATAATCAATCCGGTTATCGGCCGTACTGATGCATCTTCCAAAATTTCCCTAAGATTATGATGTCGGTGCTCCAAATGCTGGGTCTGCTCAACGATTTTACCGATTTCTAACCAACGCTCCTGATGTGTAAGCCTGCCCCTTAAAGAAGGCCTTGCCTCCTTTATCCTCTGGATTAGAAATTTTATACCTGCACCCGTTACTGCGCAGGTTGAAATAACAGGCGCTTTTAGTAACTCCTCAAGCCTTCCGACATCGATATGGATACCCCGGTGGCCGGCATCATCGCACATATTCATACAAATAATTACCGGAAATCCTTCTTCAATTAGCTGCAAGGTTAGGAGGAGATTTCTTTCTAGATTAGTAGAATCAATAATATTAATTACAGCAATCTCTTCCCTAGGAAGCTCATTCAATAAAGATACTGCTACTTCTTCAGCAGAAGAACTAGGCTCTAATGAATAAGTGCCCGGTAAATCTACAACTTCAACCTTATCATTATCAAGCCTTAAGTATCCCTTAGCAATCTCAACAGTTGTACCCGGGTAATTAGAAGAGATTACCTGGACTCCGGTAAGACGCGAAAATACAACGCTTTTACCGACATTTGGATTACCAATTAAATAAATCTTCTTTATCATTATCTTTCTACGATTATTTTTGCCGCAACACCATGGCCTAAAGCTAGAATACTCCTGCCAACCTTAATTACTACCGGCCCCCTTAATCCTATATGACTTAATTTGACGACTTCTTTACCTTTATAAACACCCATACTCATAAGCCTTTTTTCTAAATTAGTACCGGCTGCAATTTCCAGAATTTTTACTTTTTCATTTTCCTTAATTTGTAACAATGATATTTTTTTCATCAATAATGCATCCTTATGCAGTCAATCGTTTATTTTTTTAAACACCTATAAAGAATAAGTTTACCATACTCCAAATCTTTAACCAAGAAGAAATAAACTTTCAAGGCTTATTAATAACAAAATCTAACACCAAATCCGCTTGTTTTGCCGCGGCGATGTTTACACGCGGGGATAAAGCCGGTTTTTCGCTTATATCAGATTTTAAATCACCGACTATCACAAGCCTATTCTTTATTCTATGCACTTTAATATCGTCACTTAAACCAATTCCTCCAACCCCGGATGCTGCTACCACAAATTTGCCTAAACCGAGCAAAGTCTCTACAAGCATACTTTTATAATCCGGCTGATCAAGGCATTCAACAATAACGCTGCAGTCGCCGAATAACTCTCCTACATTAGCCCTAACAATTTTTTTATTAACTACCCTAAGTTCAAGATCCGGATTTATCTTGATCAGATTAGCCTTAAGCGCATCTACCTTATCCATCCCCACTTGATCCAAAAAATAAAACTGCCGGTCTAAATTTGAAGTCTCAACTTTATCAAAATCCACAATGGTTAACTTCTTAAAACCTACTCTCACAAGATTCAAGGCACAGTTTGAACCTAATCCACCTAAGCCCGCCAAACCAATTTTTGCGGATTGAATTTTTTTGAAATTATCCTTGCCTATTTTTTTAATAAGATTTTCGTAAAATGAATTCATTTCACATATCCAGCCAATCCTTAAAGACAGGCTGGTATCCTTTTTTTTCAAGCATACCTTTAATCTCATCCACGCTTCTTTGATCCTGAATCTCAAATTGTGAAGATTTCTGCCCTTGCTTTTGGTAAAGTGTATGCCCTCCAACAACCGTAGTAGAACCGGCGGATATTTTTGTAATACCAAGCGGAATAAGGTTTCCCCTAAAAACCGGATTCTCGCGAGTTGACAACGCAATGCCTATCCGGGGTAAAAACATCCTAAGAGCTAAAATTATCTGGGCAAGATTTTTGTCGCTTACTTGATTAACTGGTTTAAAACCGCCAACCTGCGGTTGGACCCTGGGAACGGATATCCCTATCTCTACATCCGGATACTTGTCCTGAAGGTATTTCGCATGTAACCCAAGAAATAACACTTCCCTTCTCCAATCTCCTAAACCAAGTAAAACTCCAATAGAGATATTTCTCATCCTGCTTTTTGCGCCTCTTTCAGGAGCATCCAGCCTGAATTTATAATCTTTTTTTGGGCCGCAAATATGCATTTGGGCATAGAGCCGTTCATCATAGACCTCCTGATAAATTGTCAAACCATCTACCCCTAGCACAACAAGCTCGGCGTATTCATTCTCACTCAAAGGATAAATTTCAATAGATATAGATGAAAAATGTTTTTTTAATACCCTCACACAATCCTTTATGTAGCTAACTGGACTTTTAACCCGGGACTCTCCGGTTAAAATTAAAATATGCTTTAATCCCGAAGACCGAATATATTGAGCTTCTTTTTCTACCTCTTCCAGGCTAAGCCTCCTTCTTCCGATAGTATTATTTAAATTAAAACCGCAATAGATGCAGGAATTATCGCAATAGTTTGATAAATACATCGGGGTATAAAGCTGAATAGTATTGCCGAAATTTTGCCTGGTTATCGCATGCGCTTTTTGAGCCATAGCTTCCAAACAATTTTCAGCTTGCAGAGAAAGAAGGGAAATAAACTGATCTATATCAAGATGTTCTCTTTCTAAAACAGTTTGGATAGAAATAGGCGAGTTAACGCTAAAAATTTTCTCTAAATCAAGGCCTTTATATTGCAGGTAAATATCATAAAAACTCATTTTTTATCTCTTAAAAATCCCGTAAGCGGGCTTGAAGCACTGGCGATTTTTCCTCTTGCAGGAATTCCTGATAAATAAGCAAGTCTGCCTGCGCAAACTGCTTTACTAAATGCTTGCGCCATATTTACCGGTTCATCAGAAACAGCGATAGCAGTATTAACTAAAACAGCAGCTGCCCCTAACTCCATACACTCACAAGCTTCCGAAGGTTTTCCTAAACCTGCATCAACTATAATCGGCAAATTGATCTCATTAATCATTATTTCAATAAGTTCACGTGTTTTAACTCCCCTATTACTACCTATCGGAGAACCTAATGGCATAACCGCGGCTGCACCTGCTTCAGCCATTCTTCTGGCTATAGATAAATCCGGGCTCATATAAGGAAAAACTACGAAACCTTCCTTAACTAAAATCTCAACTGCCTTAAGCGTTTCTAAATTATCAGGAAGCAGGTATTTATTATCGCGAATTACTTCTATTTTAATCCAATTCCCTGCGCCAGCTGCTTTAGCAAGCCGAGCAATACGTACTGCCTCATCGGCATTCCTGGCACCGGAAGTATTTATCATTATCTGAGAAGATTTCGGGATATAATCTATGATATTCTCTGTTTTGGAATCGGCATCAACCCTTCTTAAAGCAACCGTAGCAACTTCCACTTTAGCAACCTCCAAAGCCCGCTTCATTATTGCGAAGCTTTCGAACTTTCCTGTCCCGATAAAAAGCCTATTGCTTAATTTCTTACCTGCTAAGACCAAAAAATCTTCCATAGTTATCCTCCGCCAACAAAACTTACAATCTCAATAGTATCATTCTCTTTCAAGGCTATATTCTGCCATTGGTGTTGTGGCAGAATACGAGAATTATGCTCAACAACAAGATTGTTCGCAGGCAAACCTTTGCTTAATATGAGCTCAGCGAGATTTAATTGCATTTTAACCTCTTCAGGTTTGCCGTTTATGGTTATAATCATAAATTGTTCCTTATGTTTTTATCTCACTAATCCGTCTTGCTTAAAAAACAGGTGTGCCGCTTCCTGCGGAATTAGACCCGACTTAAAAGGATTGGCCGGTGTGCCGCTATCTGCGGCAATAAAAAACCCTTATGCCAATACATAAGGGTAAAAAATTCTTCCCTACGCTGGCATTATCCAGATCAGGTACAAGGGTAATCTGCTTATCACGCAGAACTCTCAGGCCGCTTTAGCAACCTCCCCTTTCATTTATTAGAACATATTTAAAATAAAGATCAATAGATAATTCTTTTAATGGGGAGGGCAATGATATCAATAGCGATAAAAAAAATTAATGGCTTTAAGGAAAAACTCATATATTAAATATACCTTATTATCATATAAGTAACAATGCCTCTAACCAAAGAATTTCTCGCCTTTAGCCCAATTTTTCCCGTTTACCTCATCAATTACCAGATAAAGGCTATCTTTAGGTTTTCCCGCTACTTTTAAGATTGTTTCAGAAAATTCCGTAGCGATCTTTTCCTTCTGCGCTTTACTAAGCCTTCCTACCAATTTAAGATTAATATATGGCATATACCCTCCTACGTAAGATACGCTTACCAGCTCCTCCAATAAAACCGGGTACTACTTTGAAATCAAGAATATCCCTGTTTGCGCAAATAAATTAGGTAAAAACGGAATCTTTTTTCTCTGCCCGATACAAACGCTACGCTCAATATTAATTCCTTTTAAACGGCAGTAATTCTTAAAATCGGATATGCTTAAAAAATGCAGATTTGGCGTCTCATACCATTGATAAGGAAGCGCCCCGGTTACAGGGCTCCTGCCTTGGAAAAACATCTGTAACCTTGATTTGTAATGCGTAAAGTTAGGAAAACCCACAATTACCTTTTTTCCTACCCGCAAAGCATCAATAAGCACCTTATCTACGTGAAGAATCTGCTGCAGGCTTTGATTAAGTATCACATAATCAAAAGATTTATCGTTAAATTCAGCCAGGCCGCTATCAACATCACCATGAAAAACATTTAATCCTTTAGCCACGCACTTATAAATTTCCTGTTCGTCAATTTCAATACCCTGAACGCGGGCTTTTCTCTCCTTAATCAAAAGGAATAGAAGGTCCCCGTTTCCGCAACCTAAGTCTAAAACAGTAGATTGCGGCCTAATCAAATCCAATATAACCGCATGGTCCAATTGAATATCTTTACGCGCCATATTCACCAGTCACCTCATAAGCATAAAAAACTTTTTTAAGAAAATGCCTGATTAGATGAGACTCTTCTTCAACTTCTAGAAGAAAAGCATCATGTCCATAAGTTGAATCAATTTCACAATAAGTGGTCTCAACTCCAGCGAGCTTACAAGCCTTGACTATCTCCTTAGACTGATACGCCGGATACAGCCAGTCAGACTTAAAAGAAATAACCAGAACCTTAACCAAACTACCCTGTAACGCTTCCTGCAAGGGCCGGCCGCCTGAAGCGTCAAAATTATCCATCGCCTTAGTAATGTAAAGATAAGAATTAGCGTCAAAGCGTTTCACGAAATTATCGCTGCGATAACGCAAATACCCCTCTACTTCAAAATCAGCGGTGAATTTGAACGGTTCTGCTCCATCCTTCTTAGCCCGGCCGAATTTCTCCGCCATTGATTTATCACTCATATAAGTAATATGGCCGATCATCCTAGCTACCGCTAAACCTTTAGTCGGAGCTACGCCTTCATAATAATTACCGGACTTCCAATACGCATCAGCCATAATTGACTGCCTACCAACTTCATTGAAAGCAATCTGTTGCGGAGAATGTTTAATGGTTGTAGCAATCGGTACTGCGCTTCGTAAATTCTGCGGATAATTCACCAGCCAAGATAAAACCTGTTGTCCCCCCATTGAACCGCCAACCACCGAGAGCAACTTCTCTACCCCTAAATGATCAACCAAACGCTTTTGGGCATTAACTATATCGTTAATAGTAATCAATGGAAAATCCAAAGCATACGGTTTAGCTGTTTTAGGGTTAATACTTGACGGTCCGGTTGACCCCTTACATCCACCCAAAATGTTAGAACAAATAACAAAATATTTATCAGTATCAAAAGCCTTTTGCGGCCCGATAAATTCATCCCACCAACCAGGATTATCCTTGCCTTCATGTATGCCAGCTGCATGCGCGTCGCCGGAAAGGGCGTGCACAATAAGAACAGCATTAGATTTTTCTTTATTTAAAAAACCATAAGTCTCATAAGCCAAAGTAACCGGCCCAAACTTCTCCCCGCTCTCAAGCTTAAGCGAATCAAAGGTAAAAACTTGAGTCTGCACAATTCCTACGCTATCTTTCCTTATTATTTTATCTTTAGTCATACCTTTACCTCTTGAAAAAGCCAAGTAGTTAAATACCGTTCGCCAGTATCAGGTAAGATAGCTACAATAACTTTCCCTTTATTTTCTTTACGTTTAGCAACTTCTAGTGCTGCCCATAAAGCTGCTCCACTTGAAATACCCGCAAGAATTCCTTCTGATTTTGCCAGGGTACGAGCAATAATTCCCGCATCATCATTGGTGACACGAATAACTTCATCTATAACGCTCCGGTTAAGAACCTGCGGGATAAATCCTGCACCAATCCCCTGAATTTTATGTGGCCCAGCAGCGCCACCGGATAGAACCGGTGAGGCATCAGGCTCAACCGCAATTGCTTTAAAACTAGGTTTTCTCTTTTTAATTGCTTCTGATATTCCGCTAATTGTTCCTCCCGTGCCAACTCCAGCAACTAGAATATCAACTTTTCCGTCAGTATCTTTCCAGATTTCCTCAGCAGTAGTCTTACGGTGTATTTCAGGATTAGCCGGATTATTAAACTGCTGCAAAATAATCGAATCAGGAGTCTCTTTAACCAATTCCTCGGCTTTTTTTACTGCCCCTTTCATCCCTTCTGCACCGGGAGTTAAAACTAACTTCGCTCCTAAGATCGCTAAAAGCTGCCTTCTTTCTATGCTCATCGTATCAGGCATAGTCAGAATTAATTTATAGCCTTTGGAGGCGGCAACAAATGCTAAAGCAACCCCGGTATTACCGCTGGTCGGCTCAATAATCGTGGTATTTTTCTTAAATAACCCTCTTTTCTCTGCGTCCTCAATCATCGCTACACCAATCCGGTCCTTAACACTCGAAAGAGGATTAAATGATTCCAATTTTACTAATACCGTAGCTCCAAGACCCTCAGTAATATGGTTTAATTTAACTAAAGGGGTATTGCCAACTGTTTTTGTAATATCAGCAAATATTTTACTCATATTATTCTCTTTGCCTACAAGGACACACCCGCTTAACACCTAATAAACACGGAATGCCAATGAATATATTTTACGCTTTTCCTAGCGATTGTTCAATGTCAGAAATTATATCATCGATATGCTCAAGGCCTATCGATAAACGGATAAAATCCGGCGTTACTCCGGTAGCTAATTGCTCCTGGCTAGATAGCTGCTGATGAGTAGTTGTAGCCGGATGAATCGCTAAACTTTTTGCATCTCCGACATTAGCAAGATGAGAAATCAGCTCCAAAGAATCGATGAACTTTTTCCCGGCTTCCAAACCACCCTTAATTCCAAAACCTAAAATTGCCCCTGACCCTTTATGTAAATATCTTTTTACTCTTTCCTTTTCCGGGCTATCATCTAAACCAGGATAATTGACCCAGCTTACTTTCGGATGCTTCTTCAAATATTTTGCTACAGCAAAAGCATTTTCAGAATGCCTGGGCATCCTCAAATGCAGAGTCTCAAGTCCCTGTAAAAATAAAAAGGAATTAAATGGCGAAACTGCAGGGCCTAAATCACGCAAGAGAGTAACTCGAGCTTTAATAATATAGGCAATATTTCCAAGCGGTTTAAGTGCTTCGACAAAATTAATTCCATGATAGCTTGGATCTGGACCGAAAATTAAAGGGAACTTGCCAAGTGTCCAGTCAAATTTCCCGGAATCAACAATTACTCCGCCTAAGCTTGTTCCGTGGCCGCCGATAAACTTGGTTGCCGAATAGACCACAATATCTACCCCGTAATCAATCGGCCTTAATAAATATGGTGACACCGTATTATCCAAAACAAAGGGAATTCCATTCCTATGTGTTACTTTCGATATTCCTTCCAGGTCCGCAACATTAAGCTTAGGATTTCCGATAGATTCAGCATATATAGCTTTTGTCTTAGGCGTAATTGCTTTTTCTAAAGCGGCCAAATCATTCGACGGGACAAATGTAACTTTTACGCCTAAGCGCGGAAAAGTATAATGAAAAAGATTATAGGTACCGCCGTAGAGATTATCCGCAGAAACAATTTCATCACCGGCCTGGGCAATATTTAGCAGAGCAAGCGTAATCGCCGATTGCCCGCTGGCTACAGCTAAAGCCCCAACTCCGCCATCTAGCAATGCCACCCGTTTTTCAAATACATCAGTAGTCGGATTCATTAAACGGGTATAGATATTACCAAACTCTTTTAAGCCGAAAAGATTAGCAGCATGTTCCGTATCCTTAAACTGATACGAAGTGGTCTGGTATATCGGCACTGCCCTGGAACCTGTGGTCGGGTCAGGATCCTGGCCTCCATGTAAAACCAGTGTTTCTAACTTTAATCTATTGTCAATTTTAGTCATCAATTTACCTCCTCCTTAATCATCAAATTGAATAAATCAACGCCTCTTGTTTAAAATTAACCTGTTTTTTCAAATCAGCAAAATTAATATGATCTATAATATCCGAAGATGCGCGGGCTACCTTCTGCCAGACATTCTTAAAAACACATTTATGCAGATCAAGGCAATTAGAATAGCCTTTCTCCACACAGCCTATAGGCTCAATTGGGCCGTCAATAAACCTGACTACCTGGCCAATAGTTATATTTACCGGATCCTTGGATAATTGGTATCCTCCGACATTTCCGCGCTTACTTTCCACAAACCCACCTTTTTTCAAATCTAGGAGAACTTGCTCTAAAAATTTTACTGGAGCATCAATACGCCTGGCAATATCATTAATTGTAGATAAACCTTTTTCATAATGCAAAGACAGATCTAATAATGCCTTTAGCGCGTAATCACCTTTATATGTAATTTTCATCCTTTTCTCCTCTTCCCTACTAACTCTATAAACATAGTAGAGTATAACCTAAAAATAATAATTGTCAAGTAATTATTTTATTTTTTATTGCCCCCTCTCCGTTTACCGATCAGCTGCGCCTGCCTGCAGGCAGGAAACAGTTTCGACTCTAAATTGTATCGAGTTCCTGTAATTGCGTGCGGATTTCATGATACTTATCAGGCTCAACTAAACGGAATATCTCCTGCGCCTTGCGCCAATATTCCCTTGCCAGATTCTTTTTCCCCTGCCTCTTATACAATAACCCAAGATTATACCCGGCATTGGCTATGTCTGGCTGGCTGTTAATTTCCTTTGACAGGACAAATGAACGTTTAAAATAATCTTCTGCCGTTGTTAAATCATCCATCTCCACATAAAGCTCTCCAATCATATTATAATCGCAGGCTAAACTAACTTTATTATCTTGTCCTTGATCTATCTTTAAGCCATTAAAGTAATAGTCCAACGCTTTTTGATATTCCTTTTCAAAAAGATAAATTTCTCCCAAATTAAAATAACAATCGCTTAATTCGTTTCTTAAATTCAGCCGCTCAAATATTTTCATGCTTTTGGCGTAAAAGCCCTTTGCGGCTGCATAATCATTTTTATTTGCAAAAACTAAACCAATATCAAAATAATCACAAGCAAGGTTCTTGGTATTCTCAAAATTATTAGGATACTCAAGATTAATCGAGACACTCTTGGTTAATAAATCTAAAGCCTGCTCATAATTCTCTTGATCTATGTACCAAACAGCTAATTTCCTTAATGCCACTGCCTCATTTTGCTTATTCTTTAACTTCCGGCTTAAACTTATTGCCTTTTCATATAGTTGGCGCGCCTTAACATACTGACCATCCAGATAATAAAACCAACCCAATTTTATATAGGCCACGGTAAGATGATTTTTATTATTTAATTTTTCGCTTTTAAGCACGTATTCAAAATAATATTTTAAAGCCTTATTTTTATCTCCGAGCCGCTGATAAGCGTTAGCAATTATAGGATAGGCGCTTAAAAAATTCTGATCCTGGCTAATTACCCGCTTGCCTAAATTTATCGCTGCTTGATTGTTACCTTTGCGATATTGAGCCTGAGAACTAAAAAATAGATAAAGCTTCCCCGGATTAATTTTAGGCAGCAAAATAACAGAGAAAACACTTATGAAAATAAAAATAACGGCTAAACCAATTTTAACCTTAAATTTTTTAATAAACTTACTGAATTTATGCCTATGCTCCTGGCGCTTGAGAACTTTAAAGAAGATAAAACCCGGGTCCCCATAAAGTAGGTAGTTTACCCAGTGCAGACTATCCAAACCAAACTCCTTAATTAACTTTAATTTAGATAGACGTAAGGACTCACCCACGCTTATACCGGAAATAAGTTTTATATAAAATTCCCGGGCAAATATTAAGCTGGCAGTATCCTCGATTTTACGTATTGAACCGATATAATGCCTTACTCCGGCAAATAAAAACGCACTAGCCATACCATAATTAGCCCTCTGGTACTCAGGCTCAATCAGCGCTTTAGCAACAGCACCATGCCCTGCAGGGCTTCCGGCGGGATAGGCCCGGGCAGAATAGCAGGCATTGGAAAATATTAAAGCAGGTAGGCTACAGCTATGGGCCATCCTAATAATATCTTCAACTTTAAATGCCCCATCGCTTAAAACCCATCCGCTGTCGCGAGCCTCTTTCCTATCAAATTCGCAATGTCCGGCGAAATGCACGATATCATAATCACAAAGATTTTTCTTTACATAATTCTTATCTATATTAGTAGATTTAAAATCAACATAAACTTTTTTAGATATATGATTAAACTGATTTTTAATATTTAAACCTTCGGAATAAGCAGATTTTAAATCAGCGGTGGGATTAGCTAAAATTAACATCCTTAAACTTTCAGATAAGTTACGGTATTGCAGCAGGGTAGATTCTCCTTGACTACGCACTAATCTACCCAGGCTAAATTTCAGACAAAGAAAATCAACCCCGTCAAAGATTAACTCCCAGGGTATATAAACTAATTCTTCATCTAAACAAAGGGTTAATGCGCAAGACGGATGATTTTTAAGTTTTTCCTTAATTGAACGGCTGAACAGATGGTTCCAAAATAACTGTCCGATTTTTTTAAGGCTTCTTAGTTGGTCGAGCTTAGCCGCCTGGTCATTAGCCGGCAGGTTTAGAACATCAAGCATCTCTATGCTTAATTGCTTTAATTCATCAAAAGAAATTCCCACCTGGCCGTAATGGCGCAAAGTGGGAAGAATTTGCCCCTGATCAAATAGGCCAATCTTAAGATAATCATCCTGGTTAAAAACTTCTAAGACTAGCGCTTCCGCTTGAGGCATAGGCTTAAGCCTTAACTTTTAAATCAATTACAACAATCTTTTGGCCGAGCCGGCTTACTTCAACTGTATAATCACCCGGCAGGATATTTTCAAAAGAACTACTTCCTGAATCGGCCATATAAGACTCTAGTTCAACGCCATCTCTTATCAGGGTTATTCTTAGATTTTTATGTATTTTCTGACTTACCTTGTCCTTAACAGTAACTGTAAGATTAAAGCTCTTGGTGTTTTTATTCTGAATCTTAGCGAGCACCCTGATCTCTCGGAGGTCTTTTAAGATACTCACTTCTTCTTTAAATTCATTAATCTGGCGGCTGCGTAAAACAGGGGCAGGAACTAATTCCTGGCCAACAAGCACATCTCCGGAAGTCTGAATAATCTCTAAGACTTTATTTTTAAGCTTAAGAAATATTTCGAATAAATTTTCCTTGGAATCTTCAACAACTAGCTTTTTAATCTTTTCCAATAATGGCGCAGGGACATCCAAACTTAAATGCGCCTGAACTTTAAGTTGAGTGCTTATATATTCGGCGCACATATCGCAGCTAATAAGGTGCTCCTGAACCATATCCTTATCTTTAGCGGAAAGTTTATCTTCAAGAAAACAAGCTAAGTTTTCTTCATTTGGATGATTTTTTCCCGTAAAACTCCGGGCAGCTTTCCATTGACGGTAAATAATTTTAGTTATTTTTTCTAAATAGTTAGACATATTTTTTCCCCTATCTCAATAGACGTATTAACCTATAAAATCTAACTTAAAAAACCTTTCTTTTTAAAACAATCCTGCAACTTTTGAAGTATCCTTGCCTTTCGCATATCTACTGCACCGCGGTTAATCTTAAAACATTCCTTAATCTCATCCAAAGTTAGTTCCTGATTAAGAAGTAACTCAAGGAAATACTGCTCATCAGATTCCAGTAAACTAATACATTCTTGTAAAGTTTTACGCCTGGTTTGATCTTTAAGGAATTCTGCTGCTCCAGCTGAAAGATCCGGGAGAGTATCAGCCAGGCTAAAACCTTCTTCATCTTGCGCATCAATTGAAGAGATGGTTTTAAGTGTACGCAGATAATCAATAGTAAAATTAATAGTAACCTGCCTAAGCCAACTAGCAAGAGAACAACCATTTTTAGCCTTGTAAGTAGATAATTTCTTATAGTTGTCCTTAATCAAGGAATAAAAAATTTCCTGAAAGATATCTTCAATTTGCTCTGTAGAAATATTGCGGCCTTTGACAGCTAAGACACTATAGATATAGTTATAGATTAGACGAGAATATCGCGAAAGGAATTCAGACCAGGATTGCTTGTTCCCTTTAAGGCAGCCTTGGACAAACTTCAAATCATCCATGGCTATAATTATAGCACTAAAATACCTTAACAAACAAAAAAAATACAGGGAAATAATACTTGCAAAGAAGGGTCAGACACTGAGCTAATCGGCAGGGTGTCCCTGGAGGGACACCCTTAGCTTTGGCTTGGTGTCTGACCCTGCATTGGGCTATTTAAATAAGCTATTTTTTATAATAAATGACGCAAATACAATGGAAACCATTGACATAAGCTTAATTAATATATTTAAGCTTGGCCCAGAGGTATCTTTGAACGGATCACCAACTGTATCGCCGACTACTGTGGCTTTATGCGCAGCTGAACCCTTACCCCCATAATGTCCTTCTTCGACAAATTTCTTGGCATTATCCCAAGCACCGCCAGAATTAGCCATCATAACCGCCAGGACAAATCCGGTAACAGTTGCCCCAACCAAAAGCCCGGCAACTGCATCAATACCAACTAATAAACCTACGGCTATAGGAGCAGAAATTGCCAAAAGAGATGGCGCAATCATCTCTTTTTGAGCAGCTGCAGTAGCAATAGTTACACAACGCGCATAATCCGGCTTAGCTTTGCCCTCCATAATACCGATTATTTCCTTAAACTGCCTGCGTACTTCAACAACAATCTTGCTGGCTGCCCTTCCAACTGCGCGCATAGTTAAAGAGCAGAATAAAAACGGCATCATCCCGCCTAAGAATAAACCTACTAATACCGTAGGATTCATCATATTCGCATTTATATCTCTTCCAAAAAACATAACCTGATCTTTATAAGCAGCGATCAAGGCTAAAGCTGTAAGAGCAGCTGAGCCAATAGCAAAACCTTTCCCGGTTGCCGCTGTAGTATTACCAAGAGCATCCAAAGCATCAGTCCTCTTTCTGACCTCAGGAGGAAGCTTAGCCATCTCTGCATTTCCTCCGGCATTATCCGCGACCGGCCCATAGGCATCAGTAGCCAAAGTAATACCTAAAGTAGAAAGCATACCCACCGCTGAAATGGCAATGCCATAAAGCCCAGCATTAAAGTTTGAGGACCCGCCAGATACGAAAAAACTGACCATAATCGCAACACAAACAATAATCACTGGAATAGCTGTCGACATCATGCCTACAGCAATACCACCGATAATTACAGTAGCTGGCCCGGTTAAAGAAGCATCCGCAATAGAACGAGTGGGTTTAAATCCACTAGAAGTATAATATTCCGTGCATAAACCAATTAAAACACCTGCGATTAAACCTGCTAAAACTGACCAGTAAACACCTAAATACGCAACACCTAAGGTATACTTAACCAAAAAGAATGAAATTACTGCCACCAAAAAAGAACTGACAAATACACCTTTACGTAAAGCCGCCAAAAGAACCTTTTGACTCGCTTGTTCACCGCTTTTGACAAAAAAAGTTCCTAAAATTGAAGCAATAACGCCTACCGCTGCCATAACCATCGGCACTGTCACTCCAGCCACTCCCAGGCCAGCAGCAACCCCTAAAGCAGAAGTTGCAACAATTGAACCCACATAAGATTCATAAAGATCAGCCCCCATACCGGCAACATCACCAACATTATCCCCTACGTTATCCGCAATCACTGCCGGATTACGCGGATCATCTTCAGGAATACCCGCTTCTACCTTACCCACCAGGTCTGCGCCAACATCAGCAGCCTTTGTAAAAATACCCCCGCCTACCCTGGCAAAAAGCGCCATGGAACTAGCCCCCATACCAAAACAAAGCATAGTCGAAGTAATCGCCGCGATTTTTTCCGTGCATAACGGAATAGGATGGCAAGAATAATACCAGTTCAGGAAATAATACCAAATACTTAGATCCAATAATCCTAATCCCACCACAGTAAGCCCCATAACTGCTCCACTGGAAAAAGCTACCCGCAATCCTGAATTCAAACTCTTGGAAGCAGCCTGAGCAGTACGACTGGAAGACTGTGTAGCAATAGTCATCCCGATAAAACCGGATAAACCTGAAAATACTCCGCCGGTTAAGAAAGCAAACGGCACAAATATAACCAAATAATTCTTTAAGGCCATAGCCAGAAGAATAAAAAAAACGACGATAAAAAACATGGAAACGCCAAGATATTGCCTTTTTAAATACGCCTGGGCACCTACACGCACAGCGCAGGCAATCTCCTTCATTCTATCTGTACCCTCATCCATTCTTAAAATGCTTAAAGCCAGATAAAACGCGAAACTTAAAGCTAAAATCGAACCCACCGGTGCCAACAACAAAAGATCAAAACCCACTTTTACTGCGCTCCTTTCAAAATATATGGAATTTACTATGATTTTTTAGTTTTGAAAAATTAGGCAATACTTTAACACAACCATACTATTTGTCAATACCAATTACTATATTTAAAATACCATAAACTCTCATAATCCATTAAAATTTAAGCCCGTTATTACCAAAACAAAAATTAATTGCTATATTAAATTATCTTAATTTCTTATCCTCTTCAACTACATCCCCCTCTACATCAATCACTTCACCTTTAGATTTATGCCTTGGATTAGCGGATGCCCAACCACCACCCCCTGGCTTATGGTTTTGGCTATTAGAGCCTGAACCATCGCCTCCTGGCCTGTGGCTCGGGCTACTGGAGGCCCGACCACTGCCCTTTGGCCAGAATTGCTGGTTAATCTTATGCGCCATAATATTAATCTTGAGAATTAATATCAGTATCAATATAACTTCAATACCTAACCACATCCGGGTCGAATGAAAGATAAACTTCCCGAAAAAAAAGTTAAAAATAATTAGAAAAGGCAGCAAACAACCCGAGCCGCCAATCCGGACGAATCCTGAATTAGCCATTAAAATTTCTCCCAATGCAGCAATTCTTCTATGGCTCTCTTTTCTGCAATTTTAAACGCATTTTCCTCCTGAGGATACCCTAAAGCAATTAAACTGATCAATTTTAATCCTGTTGGTGCTTTCAATAAAGAACTGACCTGCTGACAGTAAGGCTTTTTATCTCCGGCTATCCAACATGACCCTATCCCTAAAGCTGTAGCCGCCAAAAGTATATTGCAGGTAGCCGCACTTCCATCTTCCAGAAAATAATTCGTATCGGCAGAAAAAACAGCGATACAAGCAGCTGCCTTAGCCATAAATTTTGCGTTTTGGCCTAAATTAGCTATCTCGGCTAATCTACTCTTATCCATAATTACCACAAATTCCCATGGCTGTACATTTCTTGCCGTAGGAGCAAACCTGGCAGTATCAACAATCTCTTCAAGTTTATCCTTAGATATATTTTTATCTTGGAATACCCGTACACTTCTCCTGATTTTCAATAACTTTAAAAGATCATTCATTTTTTTCACCTCTGATTTTAATTAATTTGTGGAAATTTTCTGACGTAAAACTTCGGGAATGCCCTGCGGTTTGAGGTTCTTATCAACACAAACAAGAATGGTCTTGGCTTTGACGATTATTTGCTTATTTTGATTATAGATTTCATGAAGGAACTCAATGCGTACATGCGTAATTTCTCCTGTCTTAGTCTGAATATCCAGTTGGTCTGCGTATCTAGCCGGAAATTTATAATCAACCTCCTGACGGCTTACTACAAACATAATACCAGAATCAGCCAACTGCTTAATTGAAGCGTTTTTCAACGCAAAGTATTCAGTTCGCGCCTCTTCCAGAAACTTAAGGTAATTGGCGTAATAAACTACTCCCCCGCAATCAGTATGATGATAATAGATGCATTTCTTCATATTTTAATTCTACATTTAATCTAAAAATTGTCAACATATTCACCGACAAGGTTATCCCTAAGCATACGCTTGAGCCTAACACGGACAATCTCATTTTTTAAATCAGGCTTAAATGGTAATTTAACCAGCAGGTAATTATCGGTTAGGCCTTCCAAAAAACCCGGGTTGTTTTTACTTCTGCCTTCAATTAATACTGACATATTCTTTGAAAGAAACCCGCGCATAAAATTAATCCTGCAACTACTGGCAACATCCTCCATATGTTTGCAGCGGGCGTCAATAATCTTTGGTTCAACTGAACCGCTGAAATTTGCCGCTTTAGTACCCTCTCGTCTTGAATAAGGAAAAATGTGCACCTTTAAAGGCTTAATTTTCTTAACCAAATCAACCGTACTCTTAAAATTCTTCTCCGTTTCACCCGGGAAACCAATCAAACAGTCTGTGGTAATAGAAAGCTGCGCAATGTTACGTTTTAATCTAGCAACTAAATCTAAGTATTTTCGGCTCGTATACTTGCGATTCATCATTTTCAAAATAGAATCATCCCCGCTCTGAATAGGTATATGCAGATGCCGGCAGAATTTGTTACTGTTCTTTAGGCGCTGGATTAATAAAGGAGAAACGTCTCCTGCCTCTATAGAGCTTAATCTTATTCGTGACAGGCCTTTGATTTTTTCCAGAGAATCGATAACATCGACTAAATTTCTTTTAGGGTAAAAACCCCTGCCATAGGCACCAAGACAGATACCAGTCAATACGATTTCTTTATACCCGCAGGCGATAAGCCTAGTCGCCTCCTCAACTATTTCTTTTAGGCCCTTACTTCGCTCTCTACCGCGCACTAAAGCCACTTTACAATAGGTACAAAAATTACTACAGCCATCCTGAACTTTCAAGAAAGCGCGCGTATGCTGACTAAAACTGCTTATTCCTTCGGGGAAAAAGCTTTTTTTTATAACCAGGCCAATACCCTTAATATCTACCAATGACTGCCAATCATTTTCTACCAAACATCCCGTAACAACTACTTTTGCTTTAAGATTAGACTGGATGCATCTGCGGATAATATTGCGAGATTTCTGATCAGCCCCTGAGGTAACGGTGCAGGTATTTACCAAAAAATAATCCGGTAATTCTCCTTTATAAACTTCCCGGAAGCCTTTTCTTAGAAATCTTTCGCGGATACTCTGAGTATCATACTGATTGGCTTTACATCCGAGAGAAAAAAATTTAATAGTACGAATTCGTTTAGGATTAATTTTAAGCAGAGTCGAATGGCTAATACTCTTCATTTAATTTTATAAAGCTTACAACCGCAATAGCTGCAGTATCAACCCGCAACACCTGCCGACCAAGGCTTGTTGGCATAAAACCTTCCTCCTTTGCCAGAATAACCTCGCCAGGAGTAAAATCACCCTCCGGACCGACGAGGACCATAACTCTATTAATCTTTTTGGGTGCGTTATCAAATATTTCTTTTAGAGTTTTTCTCTTGCCCTCCAAAGTAGGTATCAGTTTTAGGTCAAAATCATCTGTCTTTGAAACTGCATCTTTTAATTCACATATCGGTTTAACAACCGGAAGCTTGTTGCGTTGGCTTTGTTTAGCCGCACTTAAAACAATTTTATTCCAACGGGTCAAGCGATCTAGTTTCTTCTGCTTATTTAATTTGACAATTACTCGTTCTGTCTCAAGAGGGATTATGCATTCTACCCCTAATTGCGTAAGTTTATCTATAATATCGTCCATCTTTGCGTTTTTTGGGATTGCACAGGCTACGGTAATTTTGACCCCTGAATCATCATTAAGTTTTTTCTCTATTAACTCTAATCTTGCCGATGCCGGGCCGATTTCAACGACTAAAACTATATATTCGTTACCTGAATTATCAAAAATTGTTACCCTTTCATGCGGCTTTATCCTAAGCACATCTCTTAAATGATGCAGCTGCACAGGGTCATTTAAAATAAAATACTTACCGGACGGCTTGATGTTATCTATAAAAAAACGGCTCATTCCCCTTTTTCCTTTTCGGAAAATACCTCTGCACTAAAAATGTAAAGTTCGGTATTCTTATCTTTCCATGCATCCGCAGACAGGCCTGCCTTATGAGCACAAAGATTATTTAAAAATTCCTCTTTGCTCCAGCCGGTTTCCGTAGCCACCTGAGGCAAAAATACTCCGCTATGGATACCTTTTCGCACTAAAACACCATGTTGTCCTAATTCTATATTATCTACCGAAGCTATTCTTTTTAACGGCGATAGCACGGAAATCTCTATATCTATTTCTTTAAGCTCAGCTAAACTAAGCGCGCCAAAACGTGGATCATCTACTGCTGCTTCAACTGCCATATCGCGCACAGTTAGATAAAGAGGCTGCCTGCCTGTGAGATTCCCTATGCAACCCCTTAAATCGCCATGCTTATTAAGCGTAACAAAAGAACCCGTCTCTTGATTTAATACCGGATCAGTTTGACTAACTTGTAATTTTTTTCCGGTCTTCAAATATGTAGCAATTGAGTCTCTGGCAATTTTTAAGAGTTCATTTCTTTGCTGTGTATTTAACATACTCTCTCCCTTCGAATTGATAATTACACAACTAACATAGCCCACAACCCACTCACCCTTAACAAGATTCCTAGTTACAATCGCAGAATTAGTTTGATTTAACACTTCTACATCTTTATATCCTTTTTCTTTAGCTAAATTTAACGCAATCACTGTAGCAAACCCTCCGCAGGCCTGTGCAGAACCGTCGCGAAGCGCATAATACAAATCTTCATAATCCATTTTTTTAATCAAATCAAGAGTAAATGCATCAATTTTACCAGCCTCCTCAAAATCATAACCGTGATACATATCGCTGGATACAATCACTAAAACATCCCTGCGTTCTCCGATTGCTTCTTTAATCAAGCGCGCAATCTTCTTACAGCTGTCTAACGAACAGTCTCCGATAACTACCGGAACAATCTTCCAGCCATAGCTTTCGGCTGAGCAACCCTTCTTTGTGGCGGAGAAACTAGGCAATACTTTCTGCAAAAAGGGTAACTGCACTTCAACTGAATGTTCATTGCTAAAAGCTGATTCGTCGACAAAAATTTCAGCATCTTTTCCGACGACACTTTTAACAAATTCCTCATCAATACTTATTTTTCCCAAACTGGTTTCAAAAGCCCCTTTGCCATAAAAAGCAGCTCCATTAAAAACCTTATGATGGCTTGTACCTAAAATAATTACAGTTTTATATGGCTTGTTTTTTATCAGCTTATAACCAAATGCGGCAGTCTGGCCTGAGTAACCGTAACCTGCATGAGGACTAATGAGCACAAGAATTTCACCAACTACGGGCTTAGGCTCGGCTTTTTCCAAGAAATTATCGATCACCCTTGATAGTTCCTCTCCTTGAGCGGGATAAAACTGTCCAGCGAAATCCGGCTGTTTTATTGAAGCAAAGCATAGGGAAGAGGAAAACAAAAATAATATTACTAGATAGGTGATTGCTTGAACAAACATAAAGATCAATAGGTAGTGGCATTCCGTTCGCTACCGCGCTTGTCGCCCCGTTAACGCTTACTTGAGTGCCAATTTAATTTTTTTATCGGAGAATTAAATTGGAGCTGGGGAGAATCGAACTCCCGACCCCCTCGTTGCGAACGAGATGCTCTCCCAACTGAGCTACAGCCCCTTTATTATATAAATATTTTATATAGCTACTTTATTTTAAAAAACTTTTTTAAACACTCTTTTCTTCTAGCTTTTCCCAACTATTTTCAAAGGAATCAGGTCAATTCCGAATTTTCTTTCAACTTAGCCAGCTTTTTATTTAATTTCAATAATCTTTTCTCCTCTTGCTTCTTTTTTCTTGTCTGCTCCTTGAGTTTTTTTTGAAATGAATAATTTACTACTGCCATTATCACTCCTCCTTTCTCTATTTTAATAAGTCATCTTTAGATAATATTCTAAAGACAAATCCAAAAATTGCAAGATAAGTAAACAATTTACGGAAGATTTAGAAAAGAAATACTGGGGAACGCTTGTTTTTTATAATTCTTTCTAACATTACTTTTCCTGCTCCGCACAAACCTTCTTACGAATATCACCAAACTTTCCAAAACAAATAAGGCTATCGCCTAAAATAAATTTAGTATCCGGAGTAGGATTAGGGGTTATTTTGCCATCTCTTTCTACCGCTAAGACTAAAATATTAAATTTTGGCAAACCGGCTTCTTCAAGATTTTTATTTAAAACAGGGCTATCTTTACAAACTTCAATACGGGAAACGCCATAGCCACCAGTTGCTACAACAAGCTCTTCAAAAGAAACTGGCTCAATTATCTGTCTTTTAATAATGTTAGTTTTCAAGATTCTAGTTATTTTTGCAGCAAACCTAGAATTAATAACAACCCTATATATTGCATAGACACCTAAAATAATAATTGCTAGATTAACCCAGGGGACAAGATAATGTGGTACGATTGAATGCAGGAAAGGAATTTTATATACTGTTACCCAATCAGTCCTCAATGAATTAGCGAAAGTGGCGATTAATGTCACAAAACCAGCATGCCCCAAAATAATAAGGATAGAAGCTATTTTTCTTCTCTGCGGATTACCAGTAACCAACTCAGATTCCCGAGTAGTAAATCCTGTTCCTGTAAAACAAGACAATGCTTGAAATTTAGCCAAAGGCCAAGGAAGGCCAGTTATTTGAAATGCAATAGCCCCAATTCTCACCGTAATAAAGGAAACCCCTATAACAATTAGAAACAATAATAAATTCATC
>CAZOSW010000018.1:23762-25714 GCA_964582765.1 uncultured Planctomycetales bacterium
AGGAGTATAGCCTAGAAGAGAATATTTCATATTTTGTATAACTTTAAACTTAGCTTCTTGATGATGCATTAAATAAATATTATTTAAATATCTCCCAATAAAATACACAGCTAAACCTAAGATTATAACGCCCAAAAAAAATAAGCCTTCTCTTGCTATAATTTTCTTTATCTTCATCTTATGCTCCCTTAATACTACAGATACCTTAAGTTAGCCACCCAAACAACCCTTAATTACCTTCTATATCTTTTTTTAGAAAACCTCAAAAAAATATATCAAGATCCATAATATTCTACCACTAATTCAGAAAATTATAAGCAATTAAAGATACTTAATACTCACAAATACTCAACAAAAAACTCCGTAAGTATTTAACGGAGAATGAAACTGCAATAATTACTGATGTTAAAGTATGGATTAATTTATAGAACAACTGCTACAGATTAGTTTAGTTCTCACCTCTACTTGAGGATTTCTTAGACTAATCGCTTGGCTAGGATTATAGCGGCCAACTAAATAAATATTCACTGAAGTTCCGTTATCGCCTGGCAACGGAGTAAAAGTCATAACTTTTGAGCTTAATGTCGTTGCAGCAAACGAACCGCAAGTCCCAACGCATGTTACATTTAAGTTATTACCGGAACGCAAATAACGAATCCAGCCATCATCGCTTAAAACCGAGGGAGTTTGAGAATTATTAAAATCAACACGCACCTGAAAACCAGTTCCCCATGTTTGAATAGCTCGATTATTTACAGTCGAATTATTTCCTATACCCTGTAGAACATATTTACTCATATGTTCTACGGCATAGGAAAGTTCATTCTGCACTTTTGCCCTCCTATCCGAATTAATCACCTGATTGTGGCTAAATGTCTCAATGCTATAAAAACTTAAAATCATTATTGAAACAACTGTAACACTGATAAGTAGCTCAACTAAAGTAACCGACTTAATTTTTTTATTCATCTTTTGTTTTAAGAGGATGGTTCAGTCCAGGCAATCGTTGAAGTCACGCGGCGCAAATTATCATTCGGATCAACGCTACTATCGGCAACAGCTGTTGTTACATATGTTGCTGAAAATACTCTATTATTAACCCTGCGTTGGGCCACAGGTGGACAATTTTTATTTTGCGTGTGCCCCACAACACCATCACAATAAGTGGTGCCTGGCGCAAGGGCGTTGCCTGCAGCGCCTAATGACCAAATATTCCAGCTAACATCCATTTGCAAAGGATCAATGAAAAGCTTACCTAATTCTGCGCTTGTCATACGCTCGCGAGTATGTATTACATGTTTATTGCCGGCAAGAAAAACGCTAAGCATTCCTAGTATAATCAGAGAAAGAATAACTGTTGCCACGATTATCTCAACCAAACTAAACCCTTTTTTATGCTTACTGTGCAAAAAAAGAAAAGTAAAGTGCATAGAAATTATGGAGGGCATGTATCACCGCCAGCAGGTGTACAAGTAGGATCTAATGTAGTTGTAAAATCCGCCACCCAAGATCTACGGCCACCGCGACGGGTAGCTGTTACCCGCTGAGTATTAGAGTTTACGGTATAAGTCCATTGCGGAGTAGCTGGAGCAGGCAAACTAAGCCTCAAGAAATTGTTTATATTAGTAATATTAGCAGTACTTCCAGTAGGCCAAGGATAATACGGGCCTTCCTCCATCTTATAGATCTTTTCTGCTGCCTGAATAAGTGAAATAATAGCCTTTGCTTCTTTATCCAGTGCGCGTTCTTTAGTTACTGCGAACTGAGGAGAAGCAAAGGCTACCAAAATGCCAATAATCACTACAACTATAATTAATTCAACAAGAGTAAAGCTTTTTTGCATATATATAAATTTAGAATTATGGAGTAAATGTGCCTCCCCATACCCCAATTTGATTTAAAGTTAAGGTTTCACCAGCATTGCCTCCGCCTGCTGCTCTTGTAGCAGTTAT
>CAZOSW010000019.1:0-21695 GCA_964582765.1 uncultured Planctomycetales bacterium
TTCACAAAGCTTTGTTGGCTGTTGGCAATATCCAAGATGGCATGCCTAATGTTCCAGAAGAACAAAAAAAGGATTTAGTTAAAATTATTCAGAACTTACTTAAGGCATCATTGGCAGCCAAAGAATTAAGAAAATTCTACCATCTATAACTACCAATTGAAGGGAATAACATGGTTGGAATATTTCGGTGGGATTGGTAGCGCTATTAAGCTTAAATACTTTGCGCTTTCAGTAATGCAGACTTAGTGAAAGGCGGGAAATAAAAACGACCATTATTTTCTTAGAAAAACCAAAGATTTTAAAGCATCATCCGTTAATATTTTTGCTCTCAACTCTTTCAATTTATCAAAATGACAATTTCTCATTTTCTCCCCGCTACCACAGTAACATAACCAATGCCCCTTAACTTCATTTTTGACCAAATATTCGAGAAATCTAATTATGACACCCTTATCATTAGTGCCAATCTCTTCTGAATAAAATTCGATAATCCCATTTATTCCATGCCCTCTCTGTCCAAAAGTTGACTTCCCATTATTTAAATCATAATCGGTTTGCCAAAGAAAAAAGCTTTTTACAGGCCCTTCGATAAATTTAATTATTGTTGCTCCTAGTGGCCAATATTTAAATCTTTCATCAGGCAAAAACAAACATGCAGCTTCTTCAGTAGTACCAACTTTACTGAAATGCCGATCTGAATTTTTAGGTATCCTCCCTCCGACCTCCCTTACAATCGGAACTCCCACCGGATAGTTATCTGGTAATTGTATTTCGATAGCATAATGGTCTATTTCTCGATTATCTAAAGCCCAAAGAACAAGATTGCCTCTAATATAAACAATTTCATCCTCTATGTAGGTATGAAGCGACGGATAGGCTTTATTTATCGATTGCTCAACGTCCTGATAAAGATTTGGAGTTATTATATGCCATCTCTTCACGCGCGGCTGTTCCATGGTTTAGGTGAATTAGAGCTCCGGCTGATCACATTAATTGCTTGGATTTTGGAAGCCTTATCACCAGAATCTACTTCTCCAAAAATATTGACCCAGTCTTCTTTTTCAATTGAAGCTAAAGCTCTTTGCGCTGACGAAGACAAAGCACTTTTGGTGGTAGAATTAAATAGCTCCGAGAGATCATTGCCTGTTGGGTTAGCGGGATCTTCAATTTTGATATTGTCGATATTGCCCCCCAGCTGTTCCCATAATTTCTTCAAGCATACATCTACCCCTTTCGCATCATTCATCTTTTTAAGCGCTTCAATTACTAAAAGTTCCAGGGCGAATGTCTTAATAGCTAGCCCGTTTCTTATCTTCCATAATTTTGTGAGTTTAATTGTATCAATCAAGCCACTATCTTTAACCAAGTCTATGTGTATTTGTAAATTTGTTTTTAGTCTTTTTTCTTTCCCAGAATTCTGATACAAAAAAGCATCGTTTTTCTTATCATCAGTGTAGCGCCCAGGGGTAACATCAATATGGAAATAAACTCCAAATTGTTTTGGATCTTTATTCTCGAGACGCAAGGCTGAAGTTTTTGTTACGACTCGATATTTAGTTTCCAATATTTTCTTTACATTGTTGTAAATTTCTTCTAGTGTTTTACCCGCGAGATCATCACCATTATTGAAGTAGCATATAATGTCTAAATCATAATTCTCACGAATCATTGTCCCCTTGGCCATCGATCCACCATATCGAATGGTTGGGTTGCTTTTCTGAAAACTCACAGATAAAAGCTCTTCCACTTTCTTCCTCTCCTCCCTCAACGCTTTTAACTCATCACTATTTTCGAGAAGAGTTTGGTTTTTCAAAATTTCCTGCAAATATTCTTGTGGCGTCATATTATTTAACCTCCATTGTAAAGTTATATTTCCCATTATCTCCCATATCATAAACGAGCAACGTCGAACTAATTCTTTTTAATTGCTCTCTCCCACATGTTATAGCAATAGAAACAGGAATGGCCGGAAAAAGGCATAGCTTGACTGCTGGATGATGCCTTTCAATTTTACGAAGGCCCTGTTCATATACTTTTCTAAACTGCTCGAGATCACCGCTGGTCTCTATTAGGTTACGGCTGGGCTCCCGATTATTGGGAATGAGTTCATAAATAGTTGTACTCTTTGTAATATCTGGAGGTAATTTATTCATATCGATTTTTCCACTAATCGAAAGCAAGAGCGTAACCTTTAAGTTAACTTTGCTTTTTTTAACTTTTCTGAAGCTAAATTTAATACTATTTTTTCGGGTTTTCCATACCCACCCCTCACTTGAATCTCGATGCTTTTGATAAATATCAGTAGGGATTTTATCGGACAATAGAGTACCGAGATAAATTAGGAAGGGAATCCTTGCCAAAGCAAAAACGGATATATGTTTAATGGTTTCTTCTTCTATGCCAGGGACATAAAGATTCTTCATTATTTCTTGAATTTTGTCTTTCCCTGCTGCCCAATATGATTTACTGCCTTCTGTTAGTTTAGTCAAATCTATATCAATATCTTTATCTAAAAAAAGATATCTTGGGTATCTGTTAGCACATTCTAAAACGGCCTTATCAATTTGATCCTTAGGTATTTCAACAGTATCCCCGCGAATCAGACTTCTCAATCGTATTATTGTAGTTTCACGTCCCGGTCTCATGTTGTTGAGGCGAAAAATTCTTTCTTCATGATTTCTTTTGATTTCTTTTAAGACCTCTACTGAGTATTTTTTTACAAATTTTAGCTTATCAAATAGATCATGGTGCTGGCTACAAATAAGCATTAAATTAGAAAAATCTTTTTGCAATTTTGGAGATAACGACTTATCTCCTCTCGGGCCATCAGGAGAAGCAGCTATAATATGCGCGATGTTCGCAAAGTTAGCCTCATCCCAAGTAAGTTCATCTCGCCAAATCAGTTTATTGCATATCTCGCAGCGACCTCCTGCGAGAACCCATAATTTTAAGATGACTTCCTTATCGATTCTTACTCTTTTATTCATTCATTTTAACCTGAATTACGTTTGTGAATATTCTTCAACTATTTTTTACTTCGATTACAATCGTTTTATTGCCCAATTCGCTAATTTTTCACAATAAGCTTCAATAGCATGGTGTTTTATGCTCTCTTTTCGGTGTGTCCACAGACCGCCCAATCGTAAAAATTCGTTATAATTTTGTATAACTTTCAAATCCTCAAAATCGTCTTTGCAGGATGTTAAATACCGCATATCTCCGTGATGATCATAACCGAGAAACTTCTTGGCAAAATCACGAACCTTTTGCCAGGGTAACAAATAGAGCAATTCAAAAATATATGTCGGTGGGCTAAAGGGGACAATATCGTAGGCGTTAACAATGCGATAAATGGGCGGCTTTATTTCATCATCAAATTCTTCATTTCCTACCTTAGGACTTCCAAAGGTATAGCAGGCAGCCAAATTATCAGAGTTCAGTGCTCTTGTAGCAATTAAGGCCAAGGCACCGCCTAATGAATGTCCGGCGACGTATAACGAATATTCTCTCAAGCCTTCAACGGTACTTTTGATTTCTTGTTCAACACACTTAAACGCCCTATAAAAACCATCGTGAATCTTCACTCCTGTTTCATCTTGATAAAAATTTGCCTTCAGGTCTGTGACAATATCCTGGGGGTCTTCTTTTTGTGTGCCGCGGAAAGCCAAAATCGCCATCATATCGCTTTCTCTTTTTGCTAAAAAAGCTTGAGTTCCATTACAGTTAAATAGCTTAATCAGCTCAAAACTGGCCTCTGACAAAGCTTTCTTTAATGAATCCGTGTTTTTTTCAAAAGGCAAATATGCCAGCTGAGACATTACAGCCATCAGCCAAGCCGTTCTATCACTATATGCCGCTCGTCTAATGGGAGGCGATAATAACTCTTTATGTGTAAAATATTGGTTATTCATCGGTTTATATTTTCCTCTTCAATAATGCAAACTTAGTAAGAAGCTAAATTCGAATATCAAAATGTTTACTTAATGAGAATTTTGATATTTTGAATCGCGGTTATCAAATGCAGGCATTGTTCCTTCCAAAATGTCTACAATGGCTTTATTAATATCCGGATTTTCTATTGCACCAGAAACATATCTCATTATATAGTTATTCTTTTTATCCAAATCGGCCCAAATCACCTGTTCGGCATCACAAACCACAGCAAGATTAGGATTATGTGTGACTATAAATATTTGTCTCCGTTGCTTCGCTTCCATCATGCATGGAACTAGTAGTTCATAAACGGTCTGATTATCCAGATTCTCTTCTGGCTGGTCAATCACCAATGGAATATCATCTTTATCAACCAATAGATAAAACACCAGCAAAAGTGTACCGCGTTCTCCAGGGGATAATTGATTCAATTCTTTACTTTCCATTCTAAGTGAATATCGTGGCTTTAAGTAATCTAATGCAAAAATTATATCATAAAGTGCCTGCGTGTCCTTTCCCTTCCTAATTTGATCCGCCACTCTAACCGGTTGACCTTCAAGCCTCTTATCGTTTTCAAGTGAATCTATAATTTCAATAAGGAATGATTCTATCCCGGCTTCAGTGTTAAAATCATGGCGGTCAAGGATACTTCGCAACATTTTGTGTCCTTCCTCCACTCCACAAAACGTTCCAGTTACACCATGAGTGATAATATCGAAGAAGTTTTCCTCAAAACCCGTATCGACAATGCCAACCTCAAAATTGAGCTGAAATCTTTCCTTTGCTAACGGGCGTTTTTCGATAAATTGGTTTACCGGTGCATATAGTTCACGATATGTGTCAGCTAGCTGCTTGATTACTGTATGAATTTCTTTTGACTTTGTTAGCCGTTGCGTTCGTATTTCATTTAACTTTCGAGGGACAGCATCCAAAGATTTGAGCTGCTCTTCATAATACGCTACAGTACCTACAACAGTTAAGCTGCCCACAATATCATTTTTCTGCGTCTCCCATTCTTTTAATGCTCCGGCATATGCTTGGTATTTCTTATTTGGCTCATCGAGTTTTGTTTGCAGTTGTCCTATCTGCGTTTCAATCTGCGTTTTTTTATGGATTAAGCTGCCCACCTTTGACAAGTCTAATTGATCATCAAGCTCGGCTTTTTTATCAGAGAATGTTTTTCGTTTATCTGTAAGTAGCTTCTTATCAATAGAAATTTTAATAATCGAATCTGCCGATAGTCCTATAGCATCCAAGTCAGCTTGGCTCTCTGTAGCGAATACCTGAATCTGTCGTTGAAGATTATCAAGCCTAGCAATCAATTTATTTGTAATAGAAACTAATTGTGCTTGCTTTGCTTGCTCCAGATTTGCCACAGCAATTTGTTTTTCACACTCAACAAGTTCTTTTTTTGCTGTTTCCACCGCAACTGCAACTTCAGATATTTCACGTTGTTTTACCGTGTCGTTTTCAGGCTTTGGAATCTCAACAGGCTTGCTTTTTACATGCACATCTAGTTCTTGCCGCTTTGCGGTGAGAAGATTTTCAATCTTACGACGATACTCAGGCTGATTCTTTTCTTCAAAAGCAATAACTTCTTCATTTATTCGACACAACTCCTGCGTCAAGATTTGTATTCTTGCGTTGGCTTCAGAGGTCTTAAATTCAATTAACTCATCAAGTGAGGCCTTGCCAAGTCGATCAGCTAAATCAACATGAGAGAAGATAACTTTCTTTAATTCATAGTCAAAGTCTGATTCCTCTATTTTTCCGAGCTGCGTACAGATTTTTTCTAGAAAGTTTTGAGGAATGTATTTAACCAATTCCGGCAGTTGCTCATCAACCTGTTCATCCAATCCTTTAGTGATTGCAATCCCACTCTCCCAAGTTAATGTTGCCTGAAAATTCTTCGCTTTATTATCTCTTGGTTGACGGAAATTTTTATCTGATAAAAATGTAAAATCCTTGTGTTGCTTTGTATTACATAATAGTCCAATCGTATCAGTTAGAGCACTCTTGCCCTTCCCTTTATTCCCAATGATAGCAACAAGATCTGGATTTAGCGGAATTGTGTTATCAAACCATATCTCACTTAATGTGGCGCCTTGTTTCCGCTCGATCTTTATAGATTTAATATATTTAGTCTTATTTTTCTGAACACGAATAATTTTCTGTGGTATTTCGCCAACATACACTCGCTCATGTGGTTCGTTTACAACCTGTAATAATCCCCTGAAAGTTGTATCGGCCTTAATCCATGTAAAACATTTTCCAATCCTATCCTTTTCTGTAACATCGCTAAACGAATGCGCATCGCTACAATCAAGGAGATGATCATTTACGCAAGCGTCTGTTAATGATTTTTTAGCACTTGCCCATCCTTCTATGGTTTGAGCGGAAATAAATACCAAATTCGCTCCGTTAATGATGGTTTTTTTCTCTGCAATCGAATGATCATTCCATTTAATATCTGCCCATTCTGTTTTTCCTACTGCTGTTATAACCTTATCTTTAAAGTAATGCGAGCGAAGGGCTTCATTGATTGATTCGAGGCTGATACATAGATTGTTATATCCTTCAATTAAAGGCTCACCAAATTTTGCACGTTCTTTTTCAGGGACAGTTCCAATAATAAGCGCTCCAAGCTCGCTTAAGCTTTTCTTTGTCGGTAAAGCAGCCCATTTCCCACTTTTTCTAATATGGTCATACTGAGGAGAGAGAACATATTTGCTTGTTAGTGCATTCAGGAATTGCTGTTCTATTACCTCAGGATCAATCTCATCAGAAAATATAATATGGTAGTTAACGCGACTTAAATTGCTTTGGCTTCCACCAAATTTATCAATACGTAACTCAATAACTGGCAAAAATAAATCAATATTGGCAAGCCGCCCTTTCTTTTTTTCTTCTAATATCCGTTTATATCCATCCAGAAAAATATAGTCATTTATACCGATTACTTTAAATTCCGAGGGAAGGTTCTCAATATCTTTAATAAATTTGTCCCAAGGATTGGTTCCTGTATAGTTGTGAACAAGGGATTCTGGAGTATGAACATGCAAATCCCATTTGTGCCAAATAGAACCTTGTGAATAATTCATAGGGTAATCACCTCACATAAAGTCAGAATATATTTGTTGTTGCCAAACTGGTAAAACCCATATTTGGCGCTACGGCAGTATGCGGAATAAGCACATAGGCCCATTTCTTACCGCCATTCTTAAGATTAAAACCGGTAACAGCTTCACAATACTTTTTACCTGCCGTGGCTTTTTCGCGCACGTCTGCATCATCAATATCGATCTCTGCCTTAATCTCAACCATATAAATGATACCTAACGTTTCAACTACAAAATCTGGCGTATATCTCTGAGAATTATGCTTCCAATATAAAGAAAACTGCGCTTGCGCAGGTCTTAACCATTTTGATACATCTTTATCTTGTTCCAAGATCATAGAATAATCTTTTTCCGCTTTGGAATCAAACTTATAGAGATTGTGACAGGCTTTTTTGAAACCACCGAATACCTTAGAAGGAATCGCATGTGTTGGAGTTATTGTTTCGGTATAGTGGTGCACGCTTTCGGATGTATATTTTGAAAAGTTATGCGGCTCTATTTTTGTGAATGGGTAGATTACGGGTTCTTCAAATTCGGTATTTTTCAGGAAGAAATGCTGTTGCAACTGAGAATAAATATATTTACCAATCTCTCGTTTGTGATACAAAACAATATTGCGCAAATCGTTCTCATTCCGACCGCTACCCAGCTTAGCAATCGCCTGGCGTGCTAATTTATACAGAAGTTCTGATTCACGGTCATAGTCCACGTCGTCGTAATTCATAAGCTCGTTGACAATGATGTTTTCCGCAGTATCGCGTACTACCCCAACTCCCTCACTTTGCAAGACTTCACTTTCATTAGTACGTAAAGTCCTTCGGATAATTTCCTCTGAAACCGGCTGGTAATTCAACCCATCTACATCCAAATCAAAATAACGGAATCCACCTTCAGCGGCTTCTTTTTGGTGAATAACTGAACGCGGAATAGGTATAATCTTTTCTATCAATTCTTCGATAATAGCATCATATTCTTTTTTAATCGCTTCAAGCCTCTCCCCCATAAATAGATCTTTCTGAGAAGCGCTTCCTAATCGTTCCGCCATTTTTTCGAATGCCAACTTTTTGACATCTGCACTTTTAAGATCATTTAGGTTTTTTACTGTGCCCCCAAGAGTATTTACCGTATCGACAATTGTTTGCTGAGCTTCCAGTTTAAAAGTTTCTTTTTGCCTTTCTGCCTCATTCTTGATGCCTGCGATCTCTTGTTTTTTCTGTACGAAAACATCCTCCATAATGGAGCCCGCCGTAACCACCTCTTGCGGTGCTGGTAATTCCATAGGATCAATTTCTATTATATTTTCTTTCCGAATAATAGAACTCGGATCGTTTGCAGCATCTACTATGGCCTGAAAACGGTCGTGCGCAATAATGGTAAGCTTGTCTACTTTATGAACCCCCGTTCGCATGCCATATGGCAAACGTAACCCGCGTCCAATTGTTTGTTCAGTTAAAATCTGCGAATTTGCCGCGCGTAATGGAATGATTGTATAAAGGTTAGTTACATCCCATCCCTCTTTAAGCATATTCACATGCACCACTATCTCGATCGTATTCTCTGGTTTCTCCACGGCTAAAAGGCGCTGCACGTTTTCTTCTTTTTCCTCTCCGCGCTGATTAGAATGTATTTCCATCACCTTTCCGCGGTAACGCCCTTCAAAAAAACGATCAGACTCGATCAGTGCTCTGATTTCTTTTGCGTGTTCCGTATCTCGTGCTACAACCAAGACAAAAGGACGCACAAGGCGCTTTCCGGTGTCGCGGGCATAGATATCAAGAGCTACTTTTGTATCTTCATGAATACGCACACCATCTTCTAGTTTTATTAAATCCAGCTCTTTGGGATCATTGCGATACTGATCTGGATTAAAATCTTTTCGTGTAGCAACGGCTGGTTCCTTCACAAATCCATCACGTAACGCTAATGCAAGCGGGTAATCAAAAACAACGTTTTTGAACTTCTCGCCATGAGTATCAATCGGCGTAGCGGTTAGCTCTAATCCCAAAATCGGCTTTAGTTCATTTATCGCACGCAGACCAGCATCAGCTCGATAATGATGCGATTCATCCATTAATAAAACCAAATCCGGCAAGGAAGCCAAATAATTAAAATACGACTCACCAATATATTCGGAAAGCCTTTTGATTTTTGGTTCGCGCCCACCACGAACCTCTGAATTAATTTTAGATATATTAAAGATGTTAATGTTAACCGATTGAAACAGTACCGCCTGCCCCTGGCGTATTTCCTGATAATTATCTCCGGTAATTATGCGTGGGGGTGTTACGGTAAACTCGGAGATTCCATGAAAAACATATTTCGGATTATTAGGGTTTGATAGATCGTCGATTAGCTTATCATAAATCGTAAGATTAGGCGCCAATACAAAAAAGTTTTTAATGCCCTTGGTTACATATAAATATGTAATAAAGGCACCCATAAGGCGTGTTTTGCCAACGCCAGTTGCAAGAGAAAAACAGATAGAAGAAAAATCACGCTCAAAATCAACACAGGTTGGATACAATGCGCGCACCTTCGCAAGCTCGGCTGTAACGTTTACGTCTTTTTTCAACTCTAAGACACCTACTAACGCGCTTAATATCTCTAAGCTGTCCGACTGCGGCTTTCTTAAACTCAAACGGTTTTTAATGGTCTGGGCCTTGTAATCCATATTATTCGTCTTCTTCCGTATCTTCGTCCGCTTTCCTTAAAGCACTTATTATGTTTAGATCATAATTATTTTTTCCGAATTCACATTTCCCTAGAATCATCTGCGGGATCTTCTTAATAGTAATATTGCCGTGCCTTTCCTTACATCCAGGAGCAAATGCCTTAGCGCTAATAAGTAAGCTCTCGCTTTGTTTCATTTCTTCATGAATTTTATCTAGTTGTTCAATTGTCACAAAGGACGTGGTAACAAATATATAGTCGGTTTCTGTTGATCTGCCCTGTTCCCAATATACTTCGGGATCTGGGAAAAACTTAAATCCTTCGTGTTTACACATTGCAGCAGCTAACATGTTGGCATTGTACTTTTCCTCAATGATCCAATTGCCAAACTTATCTTTGCGTAGCAGGCTTGGTGCAAGCTCATAGAATCTGAAACCACCGCCACCTTTCCATCCTAAAATTTCAGACAAAGGTAGTTTATCTTTACCGTCTACTACTTTCTTTAGACGAGGCAAGCAATGTGTGTAACAGTGCTCTCCAAGTTCAATACCAATCCACTTACGCTTCATCTTATGTGCAACTGCTGCCAATGTTCCAGAGCCAAGAAAAGAGTCAAGAACCCAGTCACCTTCAGAGGTTGCAATCTGTAAAATTCGTTCAATTAGCCGTTCCGGCTTAGGTGTTGTAAAAACATCTTTAGCATTAAAACTCTTTACTTCTTGTTTAGCCTGTTGGTTATCCCCGACTTCATCTTTAAACCAAATGGTAGTCGGAACCAACCCGTCCTGAACTTCTGTAAGAAATCTCTTATATCGCGGTACATTATTTCCATCTTTGCCAAAATAAATGCGATTTTCTGCAATTAATTCTTTAAAGCGTTTTACAGAGAACCTCCAGCTTGTACCAGGTGGTGGCAATAGTTCACGTCCTGAAGGTGTTTTAATTGGATAAATATCTTTTGGATTAGGTGTTTTCGCATGACAAGGTCCAGATGCCCACGGGCCACGAGGATCATTATCTATATTCTCGTATCCTGTAGTCTCATCTGGACGTGGCAATAAATTTCTTTTCCATAAATCCTTATTTCTCGCATATACCAAAATGAAATCATGATTATCAGAGAGCCACCTTGCATCATTGCTTCTGGTATGCTTCTTATGCCATACAATCGTATTAACAAAATTCTTCCTGCCAAATACTTCATCGCAAAGCACTTTAAGATAATGGCTTTCATCATCATCTATGGATATCCAAATGGAACCTTGTTCGTTATCCAAAAGGTTTTTAAATAACTCCAATCTTGGCCTAATCAGATTAAGCCAAGTCGAATGTTCTAGATTATCATCATAGTGCTCAAAGGCACTTCCTGTATTGTAAGGTGGGTCGATATATATACACTTAATTTTTCCTGCAAAATTTTGTTCAAGCGCTTTTAGGGTAAGCAGGTTATCGCCATGAATAAGCATATTTTCTGTGCCCTGGTCACCATAAGACTTTTTCGAATCTTCAATCAAAATCCGCGGTTCGAGCTTTAATTCTTCGTCTTTACCTATCCAATTAAGTTCGAGTTTTTGTCGTCTTCCGTTCATTGGACTCCTTATCTTTTACATAACTTTCCAGCGTATAGTAAAAAGCGGCGCAAGTGATGTCCTTTGCTTCAGCTGAGCTTCAACCCGCGCTATTAACTGTTCCTTCCGTGTATCAACATCATCTTGCGCCTCGTATAGTTTCTTGCGCATTTCATTACGCTTCTTTTCCATATCCTTAATTGAGCGCTGGGCTTTGAGTTTTTCATCTAAATTTACGTTCTTTTTAGCAAGCGTCTTGGCGGTCTTAATATCAATGTCGAGTTTTTTCAAATCTAATTCAAGGGCAGTCTTCATATCATCCGCCCACTTATCCAACTTATCAACCTCATTGTCGAAGAATTCGCTATTTCGCTCAGCACTCCTGCTGGTGATAAGATTGATTGTTTCTTGCTCCAATCCTTCGAGTTTTTTTATATCATTATCAGATACATTGGCTTCTGTTGCGCACGATTCGGCAACAAGAGAAAAGAGCTTTTTAGCAACATCATCAGCGATAGGTTCTCCTTTTTGATCGAGAGCCGCAACTATAACATGATCTTCAGCCTCTAGCGCTTCAACTGTGTAGTTACTCGCTTTCATAACTCCACTTTTACCTACTAATGGCTTTAAGACAGAAATAATTGTTTGATGCTTTGAATAATAAAAAACAACTTCTGAAACATCCAATGGTTTTTTCTTAACCTCGTTGAGAATATTTTGCGCCAGTGGGTGCCCAGGGCGGAAAATATGCGCATCTTCAATATTCTTACCTATCTTATAAGGACCAGCGTCTATATTCTCGCTTGGGAATGGATTTCTTTTAAGCATGAAAGAATATTCGTGGTCGGAAAAATCAGCGTCATCACCAAGATAATAGCGCGCTGTTTCCCACAACCAACGTTCATAAATATCTAAATATGCCTGGCTTTCCCTGATGTTCACTTTTAATTTCTCATGCACTTCCGCGTCAAAGTTTTCTAAAAGCTTCTGCCGTGTATCACGCAAACTATGCTTGATACTCTCATCCATCTCCTCCTGAAGAGAATCGAACGCAGTGTTAATTTCTCCTTCACTTCTACAGGTCTGGTAAATAGCGGCGATACGTTTCTCAAAATCAACACCGGACTCAATACTTCCGAGCACTTCATCGCTTGCGCCAAAGACTCCTTTGAATAAGTTGAATTTCTGATCTAGGAGCTCATAAACACGTTGGTCAGCGGCATTCTTCCTATTAACGAAATTTATAACCACCACATCATGTTTCTGGCCATAACGATGGCAACGGCCAATACGTTGTTCGATTCGCTGAGGATTCCATGGTAAATCGTAATTAACAATAAGGGAGCAAAATTGCAAATTAACGCCTTCGGCGCCAGCCTCAGTAGCAATCATGATTTCAGCTTCAGTCTTAAAATACTCAATCAGCGCAGCCCTTAAATCAGCTGTCTTTGATCCGGTAATTTTATCCGAATCCTTATGTTTAGTTAGCCACTTTTGATAAATCTCTTTTGACTTTGCGTCATTATTAGAACCGTTGAAAAGCACAATCTTTTCCTTATAACCGTTCTCCGATAACAATCTTAAAAGGTACTCTTGTGTAATGGTGGACTCCGTAAAGATTAGCGCTTTTTTCTGCGCCCCAAGTTCCGCAGTCATCTCAAAGCCTTTTTTAATAGCAATAAGTAAGGCTTCTCCTTTTGAGTTTGTCCAAATCTTTTTGGCTAAATCCCGAAACTTCTCAAGATCGGCTTTCTCTTGCTTCATTAAAGTAATGTCTTCACGGGTATAAACGACCTTTGTGCCCTTTGAATCTTCGGTTTCTTCTTCGTTATCGCTCCACTCATCAGAAAGCTCTTCATAATTCTCATAATTCTCTTCAATGCCTTGAATGCCGGTCTCCTGCACGACTATCTGTTGTTCCGCATCTTCGATAAGTTTTTTTAATTTATACACCAGGCTATTAAGCGTACTCGCGATAGCAAATGATGAAGAAGCAAGGAGTTTACGCAAAATAAGCGTGATTAACTGCCGTTGGCTAAATGGCAGAGCAAATAGTCTAGGACGCTGAAGGTACTCAGACATGCCATTGTAAAGCTCAATTTCTTGAGAAGTCGGAACGTAATCCTGTGTTAAAGGAATGCGCTTAGTGTATTTGATATACTCTAATACTTGACGGCGTAAAGTACGAGTACAGACAGGTTTTAGGCGATTACGCAGATCGGTAAACATCTCCTGCCTTGGCTCCACCAACCCAACTTCGCTTTCATAAATATCCTGTTCGCGAGAAACACGGGCGTATTTTGCTTTAAAACTCTTTAAATCCCCGAAGAGATGATCATCAATAACGCTCACAAGCCCAAAAAGTTCTAGTAGAGAATTTTGGAGAGGCGTAGCTGTGAGTAATACCTTCGGAACCTCGCTTAAAGCGCTTTTTATTTCCCGTGCGATCTTATTACTCGTTTTATAGACATTGCGTAGATGGTGCGCTTCATCAATAACAACTAAATCCCATTTTGTCTGCTTGATATAGGGAGATTTTGTCCGGGCAAAATGATATGAACCGATAACGATCACATCTTCTTGATCAAAGGGATTTAGATTACCATCCTTGATATATTGATTAAAGGATTTCGTCTCAAGAATAATAGATGGGAGAAAGAACTTTTCCTGCAATTCAGCACTCCATTGTTTACGCAAACTTGATGGAACAATAAGCAGAATCTTTCTTTTTCTTTCAGCCCATTTCTGAGAAATAACTAACGCCGCTTCAATAGTCTTCCCAAGGCCAACTTCATCAGCAAGAATTGCACCTTTTGAAAGCGGCGATCGAAAAGCAAAAAGAGCGGCTTCGATCTGATGCGGATTAAGATCAACCTGGGCGTTAGAAAGCGTTGAAGATAATTTCTCTAAGCTATCTGAAGCGCATCGTTTTGTTAGTTCATAAGCAAAATATTTAGCATGATAAGGCGTAATCACAATTTAACCTTTTTCTACACCCATTTACTCTTCAATCTCCAATCTTTCTAAATAAGTCTTAAATCTTTTAAAGTAATTCTTTACCTTATGCCGGTAAGGATTTTTACTGGAATTCCAGAATCGTCTGAAGTCGGCATCCAATTTGGACTGTTGGAAGAAAGTTGATATATCCCTTGCCGTTTCTCCTTCACCGCGATTCAACCTATAGAGCCTTATTGCCGCTCTATAAATATGTATTAGGCCATTAAGTAAAGGATTAAGCACTTCGGAGTAAAGGCCGTGTTCACAAGCATAACGAAACCGCTTCTCAGATTGTCCTGAACTTATATAGCTACCAACTTGATCCCAAGCAAAATTAAGAACAAGCCACATAGGATATGATCTTTCAGGATAACCACGAGCGGCATATTTAATCTGACGCATCAACCAATATCGCGATAGGTAAAATGAAAGATTGGTTGAGCAAAATATTGATTTGTAATAAGGATCTTCGAATAGTCTTTCTTTACCTTTTCTGACTATTAAAGGGTCAAACAAACAGGCCGCTATTGCCTGAGCCAGTTCTCGTTTATCTATTTGATGGAATCCATGCCCATATAAAGTACGGGCTTCAGATTTACTCATTTTTTTACGGATATATTGGTATCCTTTTTTCCTGAATTCTCTCTCTAAGAGAACCTGTATGTAATCATTGGCAACTAAGTCGGACGGGGAAATATAATTCTGCCAGTTAGTCGACCTAACTATTGAGTTGACCAGTTCATCATAGTCACCATTGTTTTCAAAATCTCTTGGAATCTTGATAATTTTTACTAAAACAGTGGTATCTTTTGAATCACTATCACATAATGTTCGAGTAGTCTGCTGGCCATTAATTATCTGAGCCGATTCGATTATTATCGCGTCCTGCCCGCTCTGCGTTTCTCTTTTGGCATCATCGCAGACAATGGTAATTCCGTTGTTATAGTACCAGAAATTATATGGCTCTTCCTTGATGGTCTCGGAAATAGACTCATTGATATCAGTATTAGACCCCAGCCATCCTCTGATATTCTTAGCAAATAGCCTTCTGCCAACCTTTGCGTACATCTCTCCTATCTCTTGACCGCACACAGATAAAACCCATGACTCAATCTTTCTTTCAGGATCAAATCTATGTATTAACCCTTCGTGCTGAATCACTCCTTCAGAAACTATTCTGAGCTTAAGAGGTGGTATGTGGGGAGTGATATCATCCAAAAAATTCTGGAAAATATTCAATATACGCCGATGCGTTATCATAAAAAAATTTACATTGCCGTCTGCCTGCCTCACCCTTGCTTCCGCCTCATTAATAACCGTATCGGTACATTTTCCAGTTGTTACATAATACAGATTTAACTCATATTTTTTGTTTTTAACACAGGCTACCGCTTCCTTGAATTTTTCAAGAGCAATGGGATCCAATTTAGAATGAAAAGTTTCTAACACTGTTTTATGGACCCATGGCAATAGCCCTAAATCTGCAAAAGAAAGTACATCATTTCTTTTTTCTGAACAGCCCTCTGATGTATGAAATTTACCCTGGATGATATTGCATTGTTTCGCTTTCTCATCAACGAAGATGGCATCAATATTCTTTTCTCCACCCCTGCCGCCTTCTTTGCCAGTTAAAGCATGTTTAGCTACATCTTCTTTGTCAGTTAGATAAGCATGTAGAAACCAAAACACAAAAGCCGAATCATCTTTAAACGCAGGGTATCGTTTACGTATCAAAGCAATTTCATTCTTCAATTCGCCGAGAGTAGCCTTTGCTTTCATGTGATCTCCTTCTATTGAACAACTCTATTTATTCGTTCTTGCTTTGATAAACTCCTGTAAATCCTCCGACTTAATCCGCCATTGCCCTATCTTTGTGGCACGGATCTGCTTCTCACGAATAAGCTGGCGAATGCGATATTCAGTTAATCCTAATTGCTTAGCCACCTGATCTACGGTTAAATATCCTTTAAGCAGCATATTAAAGCCCCTTTTTACATTATGTAACATTACTTCACATTATAACACATTAGACAGAAAATGCCTCGCTATCTTTTAATACCACCACATTTTTAAAATGTACCGGATATTCTTCGGCCTCAAATGTATGGATTGGTATGAGTGTTTTCGGGTTTATGGCACTGGCAAATGCTCTAAGATCTTCTTTTGTTGCATGGCCGCTTGTATGAACGTATTCTAAAGATAACTCCTTGTCTTTACAAAACGCCCTAAACTCGCCGGAAAGGTACCCATCCCACATAGAGTATGCTATCTTAGCACCTGCCACATCCTTAATCTTATTTAAAAGCAGTGGGAACACAGAATTATTACGCGCAAGCATAAGGATTCTATTCTTGTCCCTGCTAATCTCTGGCATTTCAATCTTTCTTTTGTTGTAGGTATAGAGCAACTCTACGTGACCCGCCCTTTCAAGCGCCTTCGCATGGGCATTAAGAAACTTGACCCTAACATTCTTCCAATTAAACTGAGGGATACGATCAGAGACTTTTTTAAGTTTATCTAGAATAAAGGCTGTATAAATATCAATGACGAAGATCGAATCAGTCTTAAGACACGCCCGGTATGCTGATACGATCCTGTCAATATTCTGAGACGAAGCAAAAAGAAAAGCTATATTCTTTCTTTCCCTCAAAATTTCCTCAAGCCGCTTTTCAACTTCTTCCTCAGTCTTATACTGAGCATCATCTCTGCCAAGCGCTGAACCCTCCATAAGCAAACAATCTATATCCTGAGGTGGCCTCTCAATGATCTCGTTAAATAATTTAGCTTTTCTTCCATGGGCTCTAAAATCTCCGGAATAAAAGAGCTTCTTGCCTTCTGCCTCAACCAGGAAGGCAAGGGCATCAAAGGCAGAATGATCGACCAGAAACGACTGAACGGTAAAATCGCCTATTTTAAACCGCTTCTTATTGCTGATTATGTTTATATTTAGTTTGCCAACTTTGGTGGGGATGAAGATATTGGAAACGTCTATAAGAATACCGGCACCTTGGCTCAAATAAATAGGTATTTCCGGATTAACATAATGAAGAAAACCGTAGTGGTCGAGATGGGAATGCGAAATCAGTATTCCGTCTATGCCCTTTTCCTCATCCTTATAAAGCCCTTTTATGTCGGGAAGGATACCTTGTGTCTTGAGATCTTGTATTGTCTTACCTTTGAGCGAATTTGAATCAAATGGTTTATGGTCACGAGTGACCAGAGGAATACCAAAATCAATCAATATCCTATTATTGCCTACACTTAGTTCAACACAACTTCCGCCTATTTCATGAGTGCCACGATGAATTATTAAGTTCATATAATAAAAGGATCCTGTTCTAAAATAATCGACTCCGATTCTTCCTTATAATACGCTGCAAACAATAGAATTTTGTCGTTAGCAATTCGAAAAGGGGTAGTTTTCTCTAGAATAGCTCTTTCTCTTTCAAAGCTATCCTTTTGATTACGATCAATTGCAACTACCGCCTCAACTTCTAATGATTTCGGGACCTGACTACTAAAACCAAACAACCTAAACCATTCAGATCCTCTCCTTGAAAAACGGATGACCTGAAGAAGCGTTACAGCATATATGTAGGCCTGCGATGCGGCATGTTGATAAGATCCTGGTTTTTTTAATTCCCACACAGAAATATTTGTTTTATTGTCCTTGCGCCTATGGCGCGCAAGAATATCAATATATCCGTTACCTGCTTTTGGCTCGCCGGTATTAGCTGAAATTGGAACTGGCATTTGCAGAGGAAACTTTTCAGCAATCATAACAGGTTGAATTCTTAAGTTTTCAATACCAAATTTTCCAGAACCTTTACACATTTCAATTATAAATTTTGACTCTACTCTATGCTCAATGCTCTTAACTTCTGGCATACCTTTTTTAATGAGCGCTAATGCCTTAAAATCCGCTCTAAACTTTTTTGCTTCCTTTCCTTTCCACGGATAACGACCATCAGCTAAAGAAACATTAAACCACTTCTTATTTTTAAGCTCATGACCCTCTAGCTTTAAAAAGACTTCTTTATTTTGAACTATGAGATTTGCTACCTCTTGCCCAAAGAAACGTAGAGAAAAAAGACCTTTTACGCGAGATTTAGTTTTTGTAACTGAGACGTAAGCTCTTAGAGGTGTCCATCTGTGAAATTCTTTCTTCGTCAAGCGTAAAGATTCTGCACCATAATTAAGCGTATCAAGCCAGACATTTAACCTCTTTTCAAACTTAATATTCTCGTCTTGCCAAATGCCTTGAATTTTATTGAAAAGATTCATATTAATCCTTTCAGCGCTTCCAGAATATCAACCATCCCTTTTGTATCCAAATCACAATACTTCTCAAGAGCGGCACGAATGCGCTGGCGCTCTTTTTCAGCAACGTCTTTCCCGAAGGTTACCCGACAATACTCATGGCTCGCCATGCCGCCATCAGCTATTTCCATATTATCGTAGTTCGATTTTGTCATTACGGGGAGAACCTTCTTGAGCGAAGCGCTCCCTCCCTGGTCTGGATGGTAATAAAGAAAACTACGGAAAGGTGTAAGCAAATCAATAACACGCTCCTCCACCGATGCCACCCATCCTTGATACTCAGGATATGCCTCGCTTGCATGCCGAAGCGTTGTCTTCTCAAATGTGGCGTTATAGGCAATAACTGATCCTGAATTTCCTAGCAAAGCTTTTAATTGCTTTAGAATCTCAGGCCTTGGATCTTTATCTCCAGGCGCAAGATATGAATGGTGCTCTGGTTTCGTGCCTTTATCTTTGATTATATATAATGAATATTGAAAAGGAACCGCTTCAAAAGGCCTCGAATTATCATAAGCAGGTATTGCCGGGTTCATCGTTTCGAAATCAAGGAGATAAAGAGGATACTCTAATGTGCCTAGAAAGTCCTTTATTCCTTTTTTGTCAACGTAAGGAAGACTTGTTTTATGACATTCGACCTGAATACTCTGCTTATCACTCAGCTTTACATCTTCTTTGATATCGGCAATACTCAATACCCCGCGCTCTAATAGCTCATAGGCCTTCTTTTTACCCGAATACAAACAAAAGATATCACCTTTTTCAGGTAAAAAACCCCAACATATATCATCAATAGGACAAGGGTATGGGGTACTACAATGCTGGTCAACCTTAATATTTGGGGCATCTTTTTTTCGTATTGACTCGAACATATCAGCTATATTTGTTTCGATTTCCGGGATAAGCTCATCCGCCTGTTTTGTAACATCTTCAGTCGCGAATAACTTTTCAGGATCAACGTCTCCTTTACGCACGTATTGATTATTAATATACATGAGATAACATTTGCGGATTTTCAGGCCTGCGCCCTCATATGTATACTTCTGAAAGGCTACATCGTAGTAATGTTCATCTTTTACACTACTTGAGCTTTTGACTTCAATAAGATCCCAGACATCCTTAGCAACAGGATTAAGGATATCAGCCAAAGCATAGGCCTGTTTAAAAATAAAACCTGCCTCAAATAGCGGATTGCGAAGCTTGGCGGCTTCCAATGACTTCTCCGCCTGCTTGTCCGGCATATAGTCTCTTTGGAGTAGAATGCCTCCTGGAAAGAGCGTATGCGCCAGCTCTCCAACGGCTTTTCCCTGATCCATTATAGCCTGTGTAGCAGCATCAATCTCCGGCAAGTCTTCCTTGCGGTTATACTCATACCATAGAAGCTTAAGGCATTTAAGCCCATCGAGATATTTGGTTTTTGATAAAAATAGCTTATTCATTCCCAGCCTGATTTTTTTAAATCATCATCTATACAAATTCTAGAATAAGTCTCAACCATTATTTATTCGTCCTTGCTTTGATAAACTCCTCCAAATCCTCGGGTTTAATCCACCATTTGCCTATTTTAGTGGCTCGGATCTGTTTCTCTCGGATCAGCTCGCGCACTCTATACTCTGTCAAGCTGAGCTCTCCAGCAACTTGCTCAACAGTAAGATATCCTTTACGCATCATAGAAAAGCTCCTGTTCAATGTGATTTCACATGATTTCACATCATACCACATTATACGCATATCACCAAATAAAAATCCTTCGCCGGTCATAATTTGACCAACGAAGGTTTTACTTTTTTAACGTCCGGGGCCTCCACCTTCAAACACGGGACAAAACCTAAATGTGAGTATAAATAAGGGAAAATAAGGGAAAATAATTGACAACTAAAATAACTATGGTAAACGGGAGATTTATTTTACTGTCATAAGCCGACCCTTTAATTCTCCCCAAGGAAATTTCTTCCCGGGACACTCTGTTTTTGCGCCACGGACTTGGCCATGTCCTAAAATATTTCTAACAGGAATACGATAATTACGCCTTAATAAATTAACTAAATAAACTAATGAGGCCATCTGTTTTTCGGAAACTCTTTCTTTATTAAAATTACCTACGAGGCAAATCCCAATTGACTTTTCGTTCATATTGTTTGCCCTACAATGACAACCGTTTTCCTGTTTTATCCAACGAGGAGTAACCTCAATCTGACCGTCCTCTTTTTCTTTGGTACCATTACCAATCACAAAATGATACCCTATGCCATCCCACCCCTTGCCTTGATGGTACTTATCGAAATACAGGGAACTACCCTCATCGGTTGCGCTATGATGGATGATAATGTATTTCCATTTCCTTGAAGGATAAAGAGGAATCACCGGGACAACAGGAGCTGCATTAGGGACTAAAAGACGCTGCCCCTTTTCTAATTCCTCTTTATTTTTTAGACTATTTGCCTGCAGAATATTTTGCATTGGCACATCATACATTTTGCTTATGCGCCAAAGCGTTTCTCCGGGAGCTACGATATGAAAAACATCGTGTCTTGAAACAAACCCTGTTGGCTGCGGATAAATCTCTTTTGGAAGGTAAACTGGCGGTTTAATTGGGGCAGTTGTACAAGAACTAAGGATACTGCTTATTATTATAATAATTCCTAAATAAAATACCCTGCGCATATTTTTTAAGAGAGAAACAAATTCAACGTCGTGCCCACTAATAAAGCAACTACTATCATAATTAAAGTAACTTTTAACATATCTTTTAAACCGAGCTCACGGATTAAAACCATATAAGTAGCAATACAGGGAAAATATACAGCCAAAATTGTTGAACCGATTACCAGTTGTTTAGTGGTTAAATTAAGCGGCCCGAGCATACCCACTGCAACGTCTTTCCTTAAAAACCCGACTATCAACGCAGAGATAGCTTCTTTAGGAAGCCCCCATAAGCCGGTTAAAACCGGGGTAAAGAGATACGCAAAAAAATCTATTATTTTTAGCATGTGGAGAATATTCACAAAAAGCACGCCCAAGAGCACAAAAGGCAGGGCCTCCCTTAAAAAACCGGATAAACGCATCCAGAGCTTCTTAATCACAGCTTGAA
>CAZOSW010000020.1:0-8168 GCA_964582765.1 uncultured Planctomycetales bacterium
CAGGGAAGATTTAAACACCTCCTCAATAATCCCGAAGAGATCAAAAAAATTCAGGATATTGCGGATAACAATATAAAGAAGTACAATTTGAAAGTAGAGGCATAGGTTAAGGCATCCGGCGCTAGGTGAGCGTAAAATTGTACGGGTGTTGTTTTTAAGTAGACAAGGAGGGAAAAAATGGGAAAGCAGGCAAGAGCGATTGTTGATTTAAGTTTAAAAGACCTGATTAAAGATTTGAATAAAGCATATTGCGATGAATGGTTAGCATTTTATCTTTATTGGTATATGTCGCAGACTGTTTCCGGCCGCGCCTATGAAGATATCCAAGAGATGCTGGAGAAATTGGCTAAAGATGAATTAGAGCATGCCGGAGAACTTGCGGACCTGATCACAAAGTTGGGAGATGTCCCGCCAGCTAATCCGATGGATTTAGAGAAAGGGGCTAATTCTGCGTATTTAATGCCTCCCAAGAATACCGCCGATATTAACCGCATTATTCGTATTGTAGCTGAGGCAGAAGCAGGTGCAATTGAGGTTTATAATAAGATCGCCAAGAAAACATTAGGCAAAGATAATGTTACTTATCAGTTAGTTACGCATATATTAAGTGAAGAAGTGAGCCACGAAGAAATGTTTGAAAATCTTTTGGAAAGATAAGTAAGAAGGAGAGTTGATATGTCAAAGGTAACTATTGATGTTACTACATGTGTAGGCTGCGGTTTATGCGAACAGTCATGCCCGGAAGTTTTTGAGGTGCAGGGTGACGGGATTGCTCATGTTAAAACGCAGGTTTGTGCAACTTGCAATTTGCAGGAAGTTGCAGATTCATGTCCGGTTAACTCAATAAAGGTAAGCTAAAAAAAGTAGGAACTATATAAAAAAATGGGGATAGAAAGAAATCTATCCCCATTTTTATCTCTAATTTATTGTGCCTTTTTCCCCAATTCCTTAGTAAAATTTGCAAAAGCTTCGTTCTTTTTTTCAGTTAATAACTTCTGGCCAAACTCCATTTTTTCTTTAACAAATTTATCTTCATCAACAGGTTTAATTGATTTAAGCTTAATAATATAATAGCCCTTGTCATTAGAGATTATATCGCTCGGTAGGCCATTTTTTAGTTTTTTTGCAGTATTCCAGAAAATCTTCGCATCCCCCAAGTTTTTAATCTGATCGTTTAATTTAAAGAGAATAGTAGAGTCGCTTTTTAAACCGCAGGCTTTGGCAGCCTTAGAAAATTCACTATTCTTTAGTTTCTCAGCGCATTCCTTAATTTTTGTTTTAGCAGCTTTTTTGGAAGCTTCTTTTATAAAGGTTGCTTTGACCTTGTCTTTTACTTGCGCTAATTCCGGAATATAAGCTTTTTTATTTGCGCTTGGCGGTTCTTTAAACATTGCTTTGTTGTTTTCAAAATAACTGGCGATTTCTTTATCGCTGGGTATAATTTGCTTAGCAAAATCAGAATATAAGCCGGCAATGTAATCAATACTTAATTCTTCGTTTAGCTTTAAATATTCTTGGCGAACTTGCTCATCGCTTAATTTTATTTCTTTAGTTACCTCTTGATAAAGCTTAGTCAGGATTATGCTTTGGCGCATCTGTTCTTCGAAAGTCCGCGGTTGTAAGCCAAAGACATAGCGTAAAGTTTCCCGGTAAATTTTATCATTGAATCCGGATTTATTTTGGAAATAGGGTGCGTTTTGAATTAAATCGATTACCTCTTTGTCGCTTGCTTTAATCTTGCGTTTTTTTGCTTCATAGAGAAGGATTAATCTCTCCCAGGCTTGAGCGGGTAAGTTGAGATATTTTTCGATTTCCGGAAGCTTGTCTCCAAATTGCATTATGCTTGAGGTCTTTACCGCAGCCAATGATTCTTTAAGCTCTAAATTTGAGATAGTGTGGCCGAATATTTTTCCGGTCGCAGCAGTTTCCTCCTTGTTGCGCATTCCTCCACCAAATCCCCAGAGAGTAAAAGCAGGGATAATAATTATGGCTAGGCCAATCCAGACTTTTTTTGCGGTTTTCTTATTGCGTAATATTTTTAGCATTTTTAATCTCCCTCTATATCCATTAATTATAAATCAAAAACCGTAGATTACAACAGCGATTTTTCTAAGGTGCTCACCCCGGTTCGCTTGCGCTCGCCAGGACTGCGTTAGATAAAACCTATATTGTGTTTGTACTTACTCGCTGACGCTCGTAAGTATTTCGCTAGATAAAACCTATATTGTGTTTGATTTTATTTGCTAAAATGGCATCTTTTTGCTATAATTAACCTTTCACACAATAAAGGAGAGCCCTTCCATGATCCAGCGATACAGCCTTGATAAAATGAAGAATATCTGGCAGGATGAGTTTAAGTTTAAGACTATGCTTGCCATTGAGATACTTGTACTTCAGGCCTACGCCACAAGAAAAATAGTCCCTCCGGGCGCAGTAAAACGCATTCAACAAAAAGCCAAATTTAACCTTAAAGAAATCCAAAAAATCGAAGAGAAAACACAACATGATGTTGTGGCATTTGTTTCCAATGTGGCCCAATATATAGGAAAAGACGCCCAGTATCTGCATTTAGGTTTAACTTCTTCCGATATTTTGGATACTACCCTGGGCGTTCAGTTAAAAAACGCCTCTGAAATATTAATCGAAGACTTAGAAAAACTATTAAAAGTTTTAGCGAAAAAAGCCAAAACCTATAAAGATGTGGTTTGTATCGGCCGTACGCATGGGGTGCATGCTGAGCCCACTACATTTGGTTTAAAGCTCGCGCTTTGGTTTGATGAAACTAAGCGTAATTTAATCCGATTAAAATTAGCTAAAGACGGAGTTTGTTTAGGAAAGCTTTCCGGAGCCGTGGGTACATACTCTAATATCGAGCCGTATGTAGAGGCCTATGTCTGCAAAAAACTCGGCCTTAAGCCGGTAAATATTGCCACACAGGTAATACAGCGGGATGTATACGCACAATATATGGCGACTTTGGCGGTAATCGGAGCTTCTTTAGAAAAATTTGCCACTGAAATCAGGCACCTGCAGAGGACAGAGGTTTTAGAGGTTGAAGAACCGTTTGGCAAGGGGCAGAAAGGATCAAGTGCCATGCCGCATAAACGTAATCCGGTAATCTGTGAGCGTATCTGTGGCCTATCCCGCCTTTTACGCGGTAATGCAGGGGTAGCAATTGAGAATATTGCGCTTTGGCATGAACGGGATATCAGCCATTCTTCGGTTGAACGTGTAATTTTTCCCGATTCAACATTAGCCTTAGATTATATGCTTAATAAATTTATCGAAGTAGTAAACGGCATGAAGGTTTATCCGGATAACATGCTGAGTAATCTGGCTAAGACACGCGGCCTGATTTTTTCACAGCGGGTTTTAATTGCTTTAATGAATAAAGGATTATCCAGGCCTAAGGCTTATGATTTAGTTCAAGCTGCAGCGATGCATACTTGGAAGGGCGCAGGTAATTTTAAAGATAATCTTTTGGCTTTGCCCCAGGCAGCTAAATATTTAAGCGCTAAAGAACTTGATAAGATATTTGATTTAGATTTTTATTTACGTAATGTAAATAAAATTTTTACGAAGGTTGGATTATAATTTAACCCTGCCTTTTTAAACCTCGATAATAGCCATGCAGTACAAAATCGAAGTAGTGGATAAGCCCGGTATTTTTGACGCTGTCGGTACCGGTGTAACTAGGGATATTTCCGATCTTGGCATAGATAGCGTCAAAGAGGTAAAGTTCATCCAGGTCTATACCTTTGATGGTAATTTAGCCTACGGCCAAGTTATAAATATTTGCGAGGAGCTCCTAACGGATAAAGTCACCCAAGATTATAGGATTTTATCCTGCGTATCGAATAACTCTCCGAAAACCAATCGACATATTGTGGAAATTGCCTATAATCCCGGGGTAATGGATCCGAGCGAAGCATCGGTCTTAAAAGGTATCGAGGACCTGGGGATTAAAAATGTAGAATCGGTTAAGACTGCCAAGAAATATATTATTTCAGGAAAACTTTCCCCGGTTCAATTAAAAACCATCCTGAGAAAACTTCTCTATAATAAATTAATCCAGCATGTAGTCAATCCTGCCCAAACCGGAGGGGATACAAAGCATTTGCCCGAATACCGTTTTAATCTTGTAAGAGTAGATTTACTTGGCGCAACTAATGGAAAGCTTTTAGAAATAAGCAAAATAGGCCAGCTCTTTCTGAATTTAAATGAAATGCGCCAGATCCGGGATTATTTTCGTAAAATTAAACGTAATCCTACTGACTGTGAATTGGAAACAATTGCCCAGACTTGGTCTGAACATTGTTATCATAAAACCTTCCGCGGGAATATCGCTTATAAAGAAAGTAAAGCTGATCCTAAAATAGGCAATAAATCTATCAGGAATTTGCTTAAAAGCACAATTATGAAAGTAACCAGGGACTTGAATAAAAGTTGGTGTGTTTCTGTTTTTAAGGATAATTCCGGCATAATTAAGTTTGATCAAAAAAATAATATTTGTTTTAAAGTTGAAACGCATAATCATCCTTCAGCTTTAGAGCCGTTTGGCGGTGCGAATACCGGTATCGGAGGTGTAATCCGCGACTCCATGGGTACCGGGCTAGGCGCAAAGCCGATTTTAAACAGCGATATTTTCTGTTTTGCCCCGCCGGATTTAGCGTTTAATAAGGTTCCTGCCGGTTCATTGCATCCTAAGCGGGTCGCCAAAGGCGTAGTAAGCGGCGTGCGCGATTATGGAAACAAAATGGGAATTCCTACGGTAAACGGGGCAATATTATTTCATGAGGATTTCGCCGGCAATCCTCTTGTATACTGTGGTACGGTAGGGATTATTCCTAAAGATAAATCATTTAAGCTGGTTAATAAAGGTGATTTAATTGTGGTGGTAGGGGGGGCAACCGGCCGCGACGGTATTCACGGAGCAACTTTTTCATCAGGCGAACTTACCCATGAATCTGAAACCGTTTCAAGCGGCGCAGTGCAAATCGGTAATCCCATTGAGGAGAAAAAAGTATTGGACACAATTTTACAGGCACGCGACCAGAATTTATATACCGCGATAACAGATTGCGGGGCCGGAGGATTATCCAGCGCAGTAGGAGAGATGGGCTCGGAATTAGGCGCCAAGGTTTATTTGGACCGTGCGCCTCTAAAATATTTGGGATTGAGTTACATGGAGATCTGGATCTCTGAGTCTCAGGAAAGAATGGTCCTTTCAGTTCCTCCTAAAAATATCGACAAATTAATCGCGATATTTGCCAATGAAAATGTCCGGGCCTCGGTAATCGGAGAGTTTACCGGAACAAAAAGATTAGAGCTTTACTATCAGGATAATCTGGTTTGTGATTTAGGGATGCGTTTCTTGCATGAAGGCATACCGCAGATTGCCAAAAATGCAGTTTATATCCAGGCCAAACACAGGGAGCCAAAAATTCCTGGCAAAAAAGATCTTTCCGCCGTTTTATTGAAGTTACTGGGCCATTATGACATTTGTTCTAAGGAATGGGTTGTGCGTCAGTATGATCATGAAGTGCAAGGGGGTTCGATTATTAAGCCTTATGTAGGAATTAAAAATGACGGTCCAAGCGATGCCAGCGTAACTAAACCATTATATAATTCCAATAAAGGAATTATTATCTCTAACGGAATAAATTTTCGTTTCGGTTTTATCGATCCTTACTGGATGGCAGCTAGCTGTATTGATGAAGCGCTGCGCCAGATTATCAGCGTCGGCGGTTCTTTAAAAGAGGTGGCGATTTTGGATAATTTCTGTTGGGGGAATCCGGATAAAGCTGACCGCCTGGGTGGTTTGGTGCGCGCAGCATATGGTTGTTATGATATAGCAAAAGCTTATGGCCTCCCGTTTATTTCAGGAAAAGACAGTTTTTATAATGAGTTCAGCGTGCACGGTAAATCTACGCCTATTCCCGGCACGCTGCTTATTTCGGCAATTAGCGTAATGGATGATGTAAATAAAGCAGTTTCCATGTATGCGAAAGAATCCGGTAATTTAATCTATGTTGTGGGCAATACCCGCGATGAATTAGGCGGCTCGCATTATTACGATTTATACGGCGCTATCGGAAATTATGTGCCTAAGGTTTTCAGGCGCGATGCAATGAAAACTTTTACTGCTTTAAGTAAGGCAACAGAAAAAGGTTTAGTCGAGGCGATGCATGATTGTTCTGACGGTGGCCTGGCTGTGGCACTTAGTGAAGTTGCCTTTAGCGGAGGGTTGGGGATGGAGGTATTTCTTTCAGAAGTTCCCTATTTGTCAACTTCTAAGCGCAATGATTGCCTTCTTTTTTCAGAATCGAATTCACGCTTTGTGGTGGAGGTCAAGAAAGATAAACAGAAGGAATTCGAGAAGATTCTAAAAGGTACTTCATATGGTTTGGCAGGATGCTTGACAGAGAATCCCGGTTTTAAAATATATGGCTTGGATGGAAGAGTTTGCCTGGAATCAGATATAGCTAAATTAAAAGAATCATGGCAGATGCCTTTAAGATGGTAGGCTCCTGTTTCATGGCCGCTCCTATTGGGGTATTCGGCGGGGATAAATTCATCCGGCACTAAAATCAATGGAGGATTCATTTAAAGGAGAGATTAAAATGGTAAGAACTAAGCCTTATCCTAAGAGTTTGTTCATAGAGGAAGATTTCACTAAGGAGGATACATGGCGGATATTCCGGATCATGTCGGAGTTTGTGGATGGTTTTGAGGTGCTTTCTAGGGTAGGTAAGGCAGTTTCTATTTTTGGCTCGGCTCGAACCCCGCGTGACGGTAAATTTTACAAGTTAGCCGAAGAAGTGGCGTATCATATCGCTAAAGCAGGATATGCGGTAATTACCGGCAGCGGGCCGGGGACAATGGAGGCAGCCAATAAAGGCACCCGGCGCGCTAAAGGTCAATCTATTGGTTTAAATATACAGCTGCCCTGTGAACAGAAACCGAATAAATATGTAGATACTGTTTTGGCTTTTCGCTACTTTTTTGTACGTAAGGTGATGTTTGTAAAATACGCCAAGGCATTTGTAATTTTACCCGGAGGATACGGGACATTGGATGAATTTTTTGAAGCAATTACGCTTATCCAGACCCGAAGGATTTCCAGGTTCCCGGTTATCCTTTTTAACAGCGAATATTGGAAGCCGTTATTGGAATGGTTAAAGAAGACAGTATATGCCCATGGCAATATTCATAAAGAAGATCTGGAGTTGTTTATTTTAGTCGATCGGCCTAAAGAGGTAGCGCAAGCAATAAAAAGATTTTACGCATCCCGTTAGGAATTATGCCTGACGGGAAAAATGGAGGTTTTTAACGGGGTGATAAAGCCCAAGGTTTGTATCTTAAGAAGCGCAGGGACAAATTGTGATAAAGAAACTGCCGCAGCCTTTTCGCTGGCCGGTGCAGATACTGAGCTGTTGCATATTAATAGCTTGGTTAGCGCAAAGAGAACGCTTGATGATTTTCATATTTTAGCTTTTCCCGGTGGTTTTAGTTATGGCGATGATGTTGCCTCAGGGAAGATTTTTGCTAATGAACTAAGATTTAAGCTTGTTGACTCGCTTCATAAATTCACGAGCGCCGGGAAATTAATCATCGGTATCTGCAATGGTTTTCAGATTTTAGTTAAAAGCGGGCTTCTGCCGCAGGGTAGAGAATTACAACAGAATACCAGTTTAATTATTAATGATTCCGGTAAATTCGAAGACCGTTGGACATATCTAAGGCCGGGAGGCAAATGCATTTGGACTAAAGGTTTAAAACAAATAATTTATCTTCCGGTGGCCCATGGTGAGGGGAAATTTGTAACACTTGATAAGAAGGTATTAAACAGGCTCAAAGTTAATAAGCAAATTATTTTTCAGTATTGCGATTGTGATGGTAAATTATCCGGATATCCGTATAATCCTAATGGCTCAGAAGAAAATATCGCAGGAATTACTGATACAACCGGAAGAATCTTGGGCTTAATGCCGCATCCGGAAAGGCATATTTTTTCAATGCAGCATCCGCGTAATTGGAATTTAGGGCCTAAAAAATATGGCGACGGTTTAGCGATATTTAAAAACGGTGTTGATTTTATCAAGAAGAATTTTTAGGCATTTCGCGTTGATAGTCATCCGACGCTAATAGGTATTGCGTCGGTGTGC
>CAZOSW010000020.1:8268-21146 GCA_964582765.1 uncultured Planctomycetales bacterium
GGTGTGCTCTTGTGGCAGACACCCGGCCTTAATGGAAGGGCCGGTGTACCCTTTCCGGGTAAGGAGAATTTAAATGAGTGGAATATTCGGGGTAATTTCCAAAAAGAATTGTGCGGTGGATTTGTTTTATGGAACAGATTATCATTCGCATCTAGGCACGCAGTTTGCAGGCCTGGCAGTTTACGGCAAAGAGCTGACCCGTAAAATTCACGATATCAAAGGCAGCCAGTTTAAAGCAAAATTTCATGAAGATTATCTGAAGTTAAAAGGCGATAAAGGAATAGGAATAATCAGCGCCCGCGATGAAGAACCTATTGTGATGAATTCTAAGTTTGGCCCTTTTGCTATTTGTACGAATGGTTTTATCGAAAATGCCGATAAAATAGCTAGAGAGCTATTTAAAAAGGGAAGGTCTTTTGCTGAAGTTGCCGAAGGAAAGATTAACTTTGCAGAAATGGCGGCTAAGATTATTATTTCGGGTAAAACTGTAATCGATGGAGTCGAAAAACTTTTTGCAAAAATTCATGGTTCATGTTCGCTGCTTTTGTTAAACAAAGAAGGCATTTATGCATGTCGCGATAGATTGGGCCTGACACCTTTAGTGATTGGAAAGAGGGGTAAAGATTGGGCGGTCTCGACTGAATCCTCCGCTTTTCTTAACTTAGGATATAATCTAGTAAGACATCTTGAGCCGGGAGAAATAGTTTTGCTTACCAGCGCAGGGCTAAAATTAAAACGTAAAGGCGTAAAGACTAATCAGATCTGTTCGTTTCTTTGGATATATACCGGATTCCCCGCTTCTAATTATGAGTCAATTAATGTGGAGACCTCGCGGGAAAGATGCGGAGCGCAGCTGGCTAAAGGCGATGATGTCCTGGCCGATATAGTTGCGGGTATTCCTGATTCTGGAACTGCTCATGCCATAGGTTATAGTATGCAATCAGGGGTTCCTTTGCGCAGGCCTTTGGTAAAATATACTCCGGGTTTTGACCGCAGCTATACTCCGGTTTCTCAGGAGCGCAGAGACTTAGTTGCCAAAATGAAACTCATTCCTGTACCGGAGATAATTAAAGGTAAACGCATTGTATTTTGTGATGATTCTATCGTACGCGGTACGCAGCTTAAGAATTTTACTATACAAAAATTAAAAAAGCATGGGGCAAAGGAGATTCATTTACGCATAGCCTGTCCGCCGCTTATGTTTCCCTGCAAATTTAATTATTCTACCCGTAATATTAATGAATTGGTTGCGCGTAGGGCAATTAAAAGCATCGAGGGAAAGGAACCCAAGAGTTTATGCAAATATCTTGATGAAAATTGCAAAGAATATAAAAAGATGGTTGCCTGGATTAATAGGGACCTAGGCTCGACTACTTTAAAGTATCAGAAGTTAGAGGATATGATTGAGGCTATTGGTTTAGCTAAAGAAAAACTTTGTTTGTATTGTTGGACGGGAAAAGAGCCTAAGAACGGAGCAAAAAAATGTTCATAAAAAAAGATAACCTTGGGCCAAAAGAGCATTGCGGTTTATTCGGCATAACTAGCAATAAACAGGCGGTATGGCTTACTTACCTTGGGCTTTTTGCGCAGCAACATCGCGGACAGGAGGCATGCGGAATTGTAGCCAACAATCAAGGGGTGCTTTCTATACATAAAGATATGGGTTTAGTCAGCGATGTCTTCAGCGAACAGGTGCTTAGCCGGCTTAAGGGTAATATGGCGGTAGGTCATGTGCGCTATTCAACTACCGGTTCCAGCGTATTAAAAAATTCTCAACCGCTTTTAATTGATTATGCCAATGGTTCTATTTGTATTGCACATAACGGAAATTTAGTTAATTCATTTGAGCTGCGGCAGAAACTGGAAAAATCCGGCTCCATTTTTCAGACGACTACGGATTCCGAATTAATTGTCCACCTAATGGCGCGTAGTAATAAGCGCAGCCTGGAGGACAGCCTGGTTTATGCTTTAAAAAGAGTTAAAGGCGCTTATTCCTTAGTGATGATGAACAGCCAATACCTGATGGGTATGAGAGACCCGCATGGTTTTAGGCCGTTAGCTTTAGGTAAACTCGGTTCTTCATATTGTTTTGCTTCAGAAACCTGCGCTTTTGATTTGATCGGCGCAAAATTCGTGCGCCAAGTCCAACCCGGCGAAATAGTTCTTATTAATAATCAGGGAGTAATAAAATCGATTAAACCTCGGGAGTTAGTTGCCGGCCATTATGCGTTTTGCGCATTCGAGCATGTTTATTTTTCGCGGCCGGATTCAAAAGTCTTCGGCGAGACTGTGCATACTGTGCGGCGTAAATTCGGATGCCAATTAGCTAAAGAACACCCGGTGGAAGCGGATTTTGTGGTGCCGGTACCGGATTCCGGATTCTCCGCGGCATTAGGTTATTCTCAGGAATCCGGCATAGCGTTAGAGATGGGCATCATCCGTAACCATTATGTAGGCAGGACATTTATTCAGCCGGCGCAGGATGCCCGGGATATGGGGGTGAGGGTAAAATTCAATACCTTAAAGGATATCTTAAAAGGTAAACGTATTATTGTGGTTGATGATTCTATTGTGCGCGGCACAACATCAAAGATTCGTGTGCGCAACCTGCGTAAAGCAGGGGTCAAGGAAGTGCATTTGAGGATCTCCTGCCCAGCTCACCGTTATCCGTGTTTTTACGGAATTGATTTTCATTGTTCCAGTGAATTGATTGCTAATAAACATGAAACACTTAAGAAGATTAGTAAATGCTTAGAAGTTGATAGCTTGGGTTATTTAAGCTTATCCGGGATGCTTAGCTGTTTAGAGGAAGGTAAGAAAAATTACTGTACTGCCTGCTGGACGGGCAAATATGCGGTAAGAGCAGAAAAAAGGCATAGCAAATTTTCTTTAGAGGGCCGCTGTTGCGGACAAGGGGAGTTGCAAACGTAATATCTTTAGCGGGTCCTGCCACTTCGGCACCCTACCGTGCTCACTTACGTTGCGCGCGGCAGGGGACTCGCCTTCGTGTCACCCGCTAAAATCTATACGTATGCAAGGAGAGAGTAATGAAAAAAATAACTTATAAAGATTCTGGGGTAGATATAAAGAGCGCAAGTATTTTTAAATCTAAAATTAAACCTTTGGTGCGCAGTTCTTTTCGGCCTGAGGTCTTAACGGATATCGGCGGGTTTGGCAGTTTTTTTAAACTGGATAAAGGAAAATACAAAGAGCCGGTTTTGGTTTCTTCAAGTGACGGAGTAGGGACGAAGCTGGCGATTGCTAAATTAGCCAACAAGCATGATACCGTAGGGATTGATGCGGTAGCGATGAATGTGAATGATATTCTTTGCACCGGGGCAGAGCCTTTGTTTTTCCTGGACTATATCGCTTTTACCAAGGTTAAAGAAGAGATTCTAGTGGATGTAGTTAAAGGCGTAAATGACGGCTGCCGACAGGCAAATTGTTCTTTAATCGGCGGAGAAACTGCCCAGATGCCCGGAATGTACCGCCAAGGTGAATATGATATCGCAGGTTTTTGTGTAGGGGTCGTTGAAAAAGATAATATTATTAACGGCGATAAAATTGAGCCCGGCGATGTAGTTATAGGTATTGCCTCAAGCGGCCTTCATTCTAACGGATATTCTCTGGTTCGCAAAGTCCTCTCGCAGAATGAGCTTAGGCGGATGAGTAGAGAGCTGCTTACGCCTACCCGTATTTACGTCAAACCGGTTTTGTCTTTGCTATCGACTATCGACTATCGACTATCGGCTATTAAAGGAATTGCTCACATCACCGGAGGGGCTTTTTACGACAAGATTAGCCGGATATTGCCGAGAGATATTAATGTGCAAATTGATAAAGATTCCTGGAAGGTCCCTGAAATATTCCGGCTTATTCAAAGTAGAGGCAATATCGAAGATAAGGAGATGTATCGCACTTTGAATATGGGCATTGGGCTAGTTTTAATTGCCCGTAAGGATTCTGCCGGGATGATAATGAAAAAAATATCCGAGTTTAAATTAAAATCCTGGATTATCGGGTTTGTTGTAAAAGGGAAAAAAGAGGTCAAGATAGTATAGGAAAGAGCAATCGTTTGTTTCCTTATGACTTATGAAGAGCAGAAAGTAATTGCCGAAGCTAAAAACAAAACAGGAGGTGGGGTATGAACTTGTTAGGTTTAATAATTACGTTTGCGGTGGTAATATTCATTATGGGTATCCGGATTGTACGGCCTACGCACAGGGGGCTAATTGAGAGATTCGGTAAGTATAACCGTTTTGCTATGCCTGGATTTAACTGGATTTTTCCTATAGTTGAAGTTATCTATCAGGTTAATGTAACTGAGCAGATGGTGGATGCAGAGCCGCAGGAAATTATTACTAATGATAATTTGAACGCCAAAGTAGACGCCCAGGTTTATTTCAAAGTAAAGGCTTCTGAAAATGACGTTAAGAATTGTCAGTATAGCGTGAATAATTATCAGTGGCAGATTGTAAATTTGGCGCGTACCACATTAAGAAATATCATCGGTACGCTCACTTTGAAATCAGCGAACAGCGAAAGAGGCAAGATTAACGCGGAGCTGCATAAGACCCTTTGCGAAGAAACCTCCAGCTGGGGGCTGGAAATTGTAAGAACTGAATTAAAAGAAATTGATCCTCCTAAAGATGTTCAGGAAACTATGAACAAAGTAGTAAAGGCGGAAAATGAAAAAATTGCCGCGGTGGATTATGCTACGGCTGCTGAAACTGCTGCCGACGGACAGAAGCGTTCGGAGATTAAAAAGGCAGAAGGCATTAAACAGGCCCGTATTTTAGAGGCAGAAGGCGAGGCAACCGCGATTAAGCTGGTTAACGAAGCAGCGGAACATTATTTTGTAGGCAATGCTCAAGTACTGCGTAAGCTTGAGGCAGTGGAGAAGTCATTGCAGAATAATGCAAAGATTGTGGTTCCCGCTAATACCGAATTAGTTAATGTGATTGGTGAGATGGCAGGATTTTTGCCTATCAAGACTAAAGAAGAGAAGAAATAAGTTCTGCGGGTCCCTGTCCTAAAACAGGCAGGGACCCGCAAAAAAACAAAGAGGGATACGGCCATGTTTATTTTAGCGAATTTTATATTTGCCGCAGCTAATATTTTGGATGTTGTTTTAACCGTATTATACTGGTTAATAATCATTCGGGCACTGATTAGCTGGGTAAATCCCGATCCGAATAATCCGATAGTGCAATTTCTTTATAAGATGACTGAGCCTGTTTTAGAGCCGGTAAGAAGGCTGTTGCCTTTAAACTTACGTTTTGGCATTGATATTTCGCCGATAATTGTTTTTCTTATTATTATTTTCTTAAAGTCATTTTTAATCAGGTCGCTTTTTGATTTAGGCACAAGATTAAAGTTAGGTTATTAGATAAACGGCAATAACGGAAACTGTTTCCTGCCTGCCTACCGGCAGGCGCAGTTAATCGGGAAACGGGGTACTATATTTGATGAATATCACCGAAGAAGCGGGAAGCTTGAATGGATTACTAGATTATCAGGAGGGATCTGTTGTCAGTAAAGAAATCATCGGCAAAGATAAGGGGACAGTAACGCTTTTTGCTTTTGACAAAGGGCAAGGATTAAGCGAGCATGCAGCGCCATTTGACGCCTTAGTTTATATCTTTGACGGTAAGGCTCAAATTAATATTTCCGGCAATGCTCATTCCTTAAAAACCGGAGAAACTATTATTATGCCGGCAAATAAACCGCATTCTCTAAAGGCGGTAGATCGCTTTAAGATGCTTTTGGTAATGATAAAGGAGTAATTTGGTGAAGATTTTTAAATTATGGATTCCGGTGGTTGCCTGGGCAGGGATTATTTTTTACTTTTCAGGCGTTAGTGATTTAAAAACAAATCTTGAATATGATTTTGTTTTAAGGAAAATAGCCCACATCGCCGAATATTTTATCCTTACCTTTCTTTTGTACAGGGCATTTAGGGGGTCATTTATCATGAATCCTTTGCGTCTTTTTATGTATGCGGGTGCTTTTGCTCTTCTCTATGCCATATTTGATGAGGTTCATCAATTTTTTGTTTTGAGCAGGTATTGCTCAACTCAGGATGTCTTAATCGATGCTATCGGTATCTTTGCGTTCTATATTATTATCAGGTTTACGAAAGGACCTCTATGCTTGACAAAATGAAGGCTTTATTTGAAATGCAGAAGAAGATGCAGGAAGTAAAACGCCACCTAGATAACACTAATTTTGATATACAAAGCTCAGACGGCCTGGTCAAGATTACAATGAATGGGGCCCAGGAGGTAAAAGAGCTTACGATTAAGGATAACCTTGAAGATTCGGAAAGGGCTCATCTGGCTTGTTCATTAAAGGATACTTTTAATCGGGCAATTAAGCGTTCGCAAGATATCGCGGCGCAAAAAATGAAAGATGTTACCGGGGTTAATATACCGGGTTTAACCTGATGAAGAAAATTTTATTTACTGCAATAATGATTTTATTGTCCATGAGGCTATTGCAGGCAGGCTTACCTGTGCGGCAGGCAGGGCAGTGGGAGAAACAGGGCAATTATTATTACCTTACTAAAAATACCAGAGAGAATTTTAGCCTGCCTGGCGCAGGCCCTAATGAGTTTAGCGGTAAATATTTGAAATACGAAAGTGTTGATTTTTTAGTCCGAGGGAGAGATAGTTGGGGCGATTACGGAAGGCTTAATCTACAGGGAAATAATATATTTTCTGTCCCAATACGAGCCGGGATGAAGGTAGAAGAATTGCATTTCTTGGCAGGAGGAAACTACAGCAACAGTTATGAGCACGATGCGTTAATGCGTTTATACGGAGATAAATATTTTTATGCAGTACTTAAAGTTATTTTTGTTTATGGGGATGGTGTTTATAAAGAGCTTTCCGTGCCTGTTTTCTGGGATTGGTTCCGTTTAGGCCCCGGGTCATGGTCAAAAAACGGAGCAAGCATTAAATCCTTGGGCGAGAACCCGGTACGCAAAAAATGCAGCATGTTTCATATTAGCTTTATTAATCCCCGGCCGAAAGAACCGTTAAAGGATATTCTGGTTACTGATAGCTGGATAGGCGATCGTCCATTTTCAGATGTTTTTGCGTTGACGATTAAGTCTTCTGATGTGATGGATGCAGTTAACATTCAACGTTAATAAGGCGCTCAGTGTTAAAGAGGAATTACGCGGGTGTGCCCTTGCGGGCAACACCCCACGTTTATAAGGAATTACGCGGGTGTGCCCTTGCGGGCTAAAGGAAAAATAAATGCGGATATTGGTTGTAGGTTCAGGCGGCCGTGAACATGCGTTAGTTTGGAAGATTGCGCAATCTAAATTGTGCGATAAGGTTTTCTGCGCGCCCGGTAACGGCGGAATCGCTTACCTTGCAGAATGCGTTGATATAAAGGCGGATGATATTTTTGGTTTACTGGGGTTTGCGCGGAAAGAGAAGATTGACCTGACCGTAGTAGGGCCGGAGGTAGTTTTATCTTTAGGTATTGTTGATGAATTTGAAAAAGCCGGGCTTAGGATATTCGGTCCGAATAAATCAGCTGCCAACCTTGAGGCGAGCAAAGTTTTTTCTAAAGAGCTGATGGCAAAATATAAAGTTCCTACTGCGGATTTTAAAGTTTTTGATAATCCCGATGAAGCAAAAAAATATATTGAGAAGATAGGCGCTCCTTGCGTGATTAAGGCAGACGGCTTGGCTGCGGGTAAGGGTGTGGTTGTGGCTACTACTATTGAAGAAGCAAGGGATGCCGTAACCTCAATGATGCAGGCTAGAATTCTCGGGGAAGCCGGGGTAAAAATAATTATTGAAGAATGCCTGTCCGGAGAAGAAGCATCAATTCTGGTAATTACCGATTCAAAAGAGGTGATCGCCTTAGCTACCTCTCAGGACCATAAAAGGGTATTTGATAATGACCAGGGCCCAAATACCGGCGGAATGGGGGCGTATTCTCCTGCTCCGGTAGTTACGCCGGATATTTTTAATGAGATTATGCAAAAAATAATTTACCGCACCATAGACGGCCTGGCTCGAGAGGGGGTAAGCTATCGCGGAGTCCTATACGCAGGGGTAATGCTGACTAAAGATGGCCCAAAAACTTTGGAGTTTAATGTGCGTTTCGGAGACCCTGAGACAGAGGCAATATTACCCAGATTAAAATCGGATTTAGTAGAAGTTATGCTGGCAGCAAGTGAGGCTAAGCTTTCTAAAATAAGAACTTTGGAGTGGGACAGCCGGGCTTGTGCCTGCGTAGTTTGCGCAAGCGCAGGTTATCCTGGCAGTTATTTTAAAGATAAAGAGATTCTCGGGTTAGACGAGGCTGGAAAATTAGAGGATATCGTTATTTTTCATGCCGGCACTAAAAGCATGGGGAACAAAATTTTAACCAATGGCGGCAGGGTACTGGGGGTAACCGGATTAGGAGCGACAATTAAAGATGCCGTTAATAAAACATACGCGGCTGTAAGCAAAATGAATTTTGAAGGTATGCATTATCGTAAGGACATTGGGAAGAAAGCATTAACCTAGAGTGGAAACTGTTTCCTGCCTGCCGCCTGCCTGCCGCCTGCCTGACGGCAGTCAGGGCAGTCAGGGCAGGCAGGCGCAGTTAATCGGGAAATGGGGAGGCCAAAATGAGTAAAATTAGTATCATTATGGGCAGCAAGTCGGATTTAGCAACTGTTAATGAGGCGGTTAAGATATTAAAAGAGTTCAAAGTGGGTTTTGAAATACGGGTTTTATCCGCACACAGGACTCCTTATGAATTAGCTGAGTATGTGGAAGCAGCGCCTGAGAAAGGGACTCAAGTGTTTATTGCTGCTGCCGGAGGAGCCGCGGCACTAGCAGGCGTAATTGCGGCGCATACTATTTTACCGGTTATCGGAATCCCAATGGAAACTTCAAGCTTAAAAGGAATGGATTCGCTTCTCTCTACTGTGCAGATGCCCGCAGGGGTGCCGGTTGCCTCAATGGCTATTGGCAAGGCCGGTGCTAAAAATTCCGCTCTTTTTGCTTTAGCTATACTCGGCTTAGCCGACAGTAAAATCAGCGCTAAACTCCTTAAATATAAAAAACAGATGCGCCGTAAGATCAAGCAAGCCAAAATTTATTTATGAGTTTGACAAAAATAATAAAAATCAATCCGCTCCTCCCGCAAGAGGCTCTCATTAAGCAGGCAGCTAAAGTTATTGCCGCAGGCGGATTAGTAATTATCCCTACGGAAACCGTTTATGGTATTGCCGCAAATATCCTGGATAGAAAGGCGCTCGATAAGCTTTATGAAATTAAAAAACGGCCCAGGGATAAGCCTTTTGCAATGCTTATCGCGGAAAAAGAAAAGGCCGCAGAGTTTAGCCGTGATATCCCGGTATCTTGCTATAAGCTGATGTATAAATTTTGGCCGGGGCCTTTGACAATTATATTAAATGCAGCTAAACAAGGTAAGGTTGGCCTGCGTATGCCGGATAATCAGGTTGCCTTAGAAATCATTTCCCAGGCGAATGTGCCGGTAGCCTGCCCTTCTGCGAATATTTCAGGTAATCCTGCAGCAGCAGATTTCCAGCAGGCGATTAAAGATTTTGACGGGCTCATAGATTTAGCTATTGATAGCGGCCCGGCAAGATTAGGGGTAGAGTCTACTATTGTTGATCTATCGGTTGAGCCGCTAAAGATAGTAAGGAGCGGGGCAATAAAAGATGAAGAGATAATTGCCGTAACCAAAACTAAAACTATACTTTTTGTCTGTACAGGAAACTCCTGCCGCTCAGTAATGGCAGAGGCGTATTTAAAGAAACTTTTGTCTAAAGAAGGCAGGACTGATCTCGAGGTTAGCTCTGCCGGAATGATGGCGCTTGACGGAGCCGGAGCAAGTTTTGAAACGCGCCAGGTTTTGGCGCAAGAGGGAATAAATTTAGTAGCTCACCGCGCCCGGAGAGTGACCAAAGAATTAGTCGATCGAACAGACCTTATCTTGGTTATGGAAAATATACATGAGGAGAGGATCCTAGAGCTTGCCCCCGAAGTCAAGAACAGGCTTTTCTTATTAAAGGAATTTGCTAATATAAATGATAATAGCCTGAATATTGTTGATCCCATCGGAGGAACCTTTGAATTTTACCAGGAGACATTTATCACCATTAAAGATGCCGTAGAAAGGATAAGTAAAATCATATGAGTAAAATATTAATTGCTTCTGACCACGCCGGATTTGATTTAAAGGAAAAATTAAAAGCATTTTTAGAAAAAAAAGGAATCGGCGTAAAAGATTTAGGCACATATTCTAAAGAGCGTTGCGATTATCCGCTTTATGCCTATGAGTTAGCAAAAGGAATATCCTCAGGGAAATCAAAACGCGGCATACTTATTTGTAAAAGCGGAATCGGTAATTCTATTGTGGCTAACAGATTACCGGGGGTGCGCGCCGCGCTTTGCTACGGTATCCAGATAGCTAAGCTTAGCAGAGAGCATAATGATAGCAATGTTTTGGTTTTAGGCTCAGCTTTTGTAAAAGCGGATTTAGCTAAAAAAATGGTTATATCCTGGTTAAATACCAGGTTTTTAGGGGGGCGGCACAAAAGGCGAGTGAAATTAATTAACCGTATTGATAAATTAATAAGGAGCTGTGCAAAGTGAAATATTTAAAAACTACTGACCCGGAAATTTTTGCAGCTATTCAAAAAGAATTAAAGCGCCAGAATGATAATTTAGAGCTTATTGCCTCGGAGAATTTCACGTCTTTGGCGGTTTTAGAGGCGCAGGGCTCAGTGTTAACCAATAAATATGCCGAAGGTTATCCCGCAAACCGTTGGTATGGGGGATGCGAACACGTTGATGTTGTTGAAAGCCTGGCAATAGAAAGGGCCAAGGAGTTATTCGCTGCAGAGCATGTAAATGTTCAGGCGCATTCAGGGTCCCAGGCGAATATGGCGGTTTATTTTGCGGCGGTCAAACCCGGGGATACTGTGCTGGCAATGGATTTAGCCGCCGGAGGGCATCTTACTCACGGCCATCCGCATAATTTTTCGGGAAGATTTTTTAAGATGGTTGGTTACGGCGTAGATAAAAAAACCGAAAGCCTGGATTATGATCTAATTGCAGAGTTAGCTAAAACCCATAAACCAAAAATGATCTTAGCCGGCGCCTCAGCCTATCCGAGGACAATTGACTTTAAAAAATTCCGCCAGATTGCCGATAGTGTCGGGGCGTATTTATTCGTGGATATGGCTCATATTGCCGGCTTAGTTGCCGCGGGCCTGCATCCGTCACCTGTGCCTTATGCGGAATTTGTTACTTCTACCACGCATAAAACTTTACGCGGGCCGCGCGGAGGTTTTATCCTTTGCAGGAAAGAATTTGCCAAGAAGATTGACAGCCAGATTTTCCCCGGAATCCAAGGAGGGCCGTTAATGCATGTAATCGCAGCTAAAGCAGTTGCATTCTTTGAGGCACTAAAGCCGGAATTTAAGCAATATCAAACTCAGCTAGCTAAAAACGCGAGAGAGCTGGCCAGGGCCTTAGAGAAAAAAGGTTTTCGCATTGTTTCAGGAGGCACAGATACGCATTTAATGCTGGTTGATTTAAATGCTAAAAATATTACGGGAAAAGATGCCTCCAGGGTATTGGGGGAGGTTAATATTACAGTAAATAAAAATCTTATTCCTTTTGATGATAAAAGCCCGTTAGTTACCAGCGGTATTCGTCTGGGGACTGCGGCAGTAAGCACGCGTAAAATGAAAGAGACTGAGATGCAAAAAATCGCAAGCCTCATCAATGATGCCATTGAAAATAAGGCTGATGCGCAAAAATTAGCGCAGATTAAAGAAGAGACGATTACTTTAACCAAGAAATTTCCATTATACCCGGAGCTATTTTAAATGAAAAAGAAAACACCTGCGCATCATCGGCCGAGTTGGGATGAATATTTTCTAGAGATGGCACAGTTAGTTGCTAAAAGATCTACTTGCCTGCGCCGCAGCGTGGGCGCTGTTTTAGTAAGAGAAAAAAGGATTCTCGCCACCGGTTATAACGGCGCACCAAGCGGCCTAAAACACTGCTTTGAAATCGGCTGTATGCGCCAGAGATTAAAGATTCCTTCGGGAGAACGCCATGAATTATGCCGCGCGCTGCATGCCGAGCAGAACGCGCTTATCCAGTCATCCTTGCACGGCATAAGCGTTAAAGGCGCTACGTTATACGCCACTACCCAGCCTTGCGTAATATGCGCCAAGATGCTGATTAATGCCGGGATAAAAGAGATTGTAGCTACGCAGGGTTATCCGGATAAGATGGCCATGGATTTTTTAAAGCAGGCAAAGATTAAAGTAAGGAAGATATGAGATGCCCGTTTTGCGGATTTAAGGAAGATAAGGTAGTAGATTCCCGCGCCACAGCCGAGGAAGCCGCAGTCAGGCGCAGGAGGGAGTGCTTAAAGTGCGGTAAGCGTTTTACTACCTATGAATATGTTGAGGAAGTTTCTTTATTAGTAATTAAAAAAGATAGCCGGCGCGAGGCATTTGACCGCAAAAAGGTTTTGGCCGGGATAATCCGCGCCTGCGAAAAGAGGCCGGTAAGCGTTGAGAAGATGGAGGATGTGGTTATGCAGGTTGAGCGCTCCATCCAGAAAAAAAGCGACCGGGAGGTTTTGTCCAGCAAGATTGGCGAGCTGGTCATGGAGAAGCTTAAATTAATCGATGATGTTGCCTATGTGCGTTTTGCCTCAGTATACCGGCAGTTTAAGGATGTGGGGCAATTCATGGTGGAGCTAAAGGATATTTTAGGCAAAGATAAGAAGAAAAAGTAAACAAAAAAAGGAGGGGACGTTTCTATTTTTTCATAAGGTTATAAAAATAGAAGCGTCCCCAGTTTATTGTTAGG
>CAZOSW010000021.1:0-20899 GCA_964582765.1 uncultured Planctomycetales bacterium
TTGGAAAATACCGTCTTTCCAGATTTTAAAATGCAGGTGAAAAAGTATGCTGCGGTATCTAACATTACCGGTCCTGACAACGCTGCCAATAACCTATCCTCGGCGTAGGATTATTTTCATCTTCTTTTTTAGGGAAAATATTATAACGCAGGCAAAAAGCAATAAACATAAAGCAACAAAAAAATCACCATATTGATTATAAAAAGTGCGCCTGGTGGAATCCAGATAGATATTCTGGCTGCTATAACCTTTTATAAATATTTCTTTACCTCTTGCCCCATGTATCACTGATAGGATTCTTCCGAACGGGTCAATGAATCCGGAGATTCCGGTGTTAGCTGAGCGCGCAATATATACGTGATTCTCAATTGCCCTAAAAACTGAAGCGGCAAAATGCTGGTAAGGCGCACTACCCTCCTTATACCAGGCGTCATTAGTAATATTAACCAGAAATTTTGCTCCCTGTTTTACAAACTGGCGGGATAACTCAGGAAAAAGATCCTCAAAACAAATAAGCACTCCAAAAGGCGCCGGCTGCTTAAATATAGTATATTCCTTGCCGGCCGTTATGTCTCCGATAGGGGCAATCGTTTCTAAAAATGGAAAAATATTTTTAAGCGGCACAAATTCTCCGAAAGGAACCAAATGTAGCTTATTATAAATTTCCTTTAGAGTGCCTGATTTGTCAATAAACAAAGCACTGTTATAATAATTGCCCCCATAACGGCAAACCGCACCTGCTAACAAATTAATGTTTTGCCGGCGGGCAAGAGAAAACACCTTCCCGAATTCAGCCTCATCTTCGGGCCAGAGAGCCGGCACAGAAGCCTCAGGCCAGATAATTAGATCCGGGCTATCCCCAGCTGCTGTAACGGTTAATTCTTCATGCCTGTTCTGGATAAAACCAACTGCCTGCCTATCCCATTTCAGATCCTGCGGGATATTGCCTCCGATTACGGATATTTTAATTGTCCTGCTGGCTTTTTGTAAATTAGAATTATAGCCCAATCTGTAGAAACCATATATAAAAGATAAAAGAACGATTGCTGCACAGATTAAATAAACCCTTAATTTCAATCGTCTGCGAATAATCGAATAGAGCACGACATTAACTAAAACAACCAGAAAGGAAACTCCCCATACGCCCGTAATATCGGCTATTTGAATAGCGGGCAAATTTTTATATTGCGAAAACCCTACTTGCGCCCACGGAAAACCGGTAAATAAATAACTACGGATATATTCCAGTAAAACCCAAAAACAAGGGGTAAAAATAATTCCGTTATCTGATAAACGCCTTATAAATGTTACGCTTAAACCAAAGAGGCCGAAATATACAGCAAGGTATAGAATCAAAATAATTGTGCCTAAAAGCGTGACGTGCACCAGCCAATAAACAGTAAATGACCAAAAGATAATCCCGCAGAGGTAAGCAATAATAAATGAGCAGCCTAAGGATTTATTTTCTAATGCAATAAATAGGGGAATAAAACCGAACCAGGCAAGTTGCCAAAGATTAAAACTGGACAATGATAGCGATAATAAAACTGCAGCTATAATAGGCAAAACCACAGAGCTCATTTTCCGCAACACTTTTTATATTTCTTCCCGCTTCCGCATGAACAAGGATCATTACGGCCTACCTTTGGCTGATTGGACTGCACGGGTTTAACTGTCTTCTTTTCTGGGGTGGCGTCAAACTCCAGTGCATTATTTCGCTGAAGAGGAGCTCTAAATTGATCCGCCTCCGGGTGAGAAAGCTCCTTAGGCAAAGAACTAAAAACCCCCTGGAACCTGTCCGGTTTAGCAGGCTGTAATTTAAAGATAGTCTGTGTGGCATCTTCTTCGATTGCAGCAATCATCTGGCTAAACATCCCGAAAGCTTCGCGCTTATACTCAATCAAAGGGTCTCTTTGTCCATAAGCGCGTAAACCTATGCCTTCGCGCAGGCTATCCATGGCATAAAGATGATCCTTCCATTTAGTATCGATAATCTGTAGGAAAACCATGCGCTCTAAATTACGCAATAACTCTTGGCCCATAGATTTCTCTTTATTTTCATATGCCCCAAGCAACTCTTCGCTTAATCTTTCTTTGATATCCTGGATACTAAGGCTTGCAAATGCTTGGGCATCTAACTCTAAACCGAAATTTAGAACTATAAAGTTAACCAAGCCTGTAGTATCTGTTTCGGATGAATTCTGGTGACTGTAAATTTTTACATAATCATCAACCAGCTTAGAAATGATTTCAATAATATTTTCTTTTAAAGAAAACCCTACCAAAATCTGCCGGCGCTGGCCATAAATAATTTCTCTTTGTTTATTCATTACATTATCATACTCTAGGAGCTGCTTCCTAATCTCAAAGTTATGCTGCTCAACCCGGCGCTGAGCAATCTCAATAGAACCGCTGACCCAGGGATGCTCAATAACCTGGCCTTCTTCTAATCCTAATTTATCCATTAACCCGATAATCCTGTCTGAACCAAACAAACGCATAAGGTCATCCTTTAATGATACGTAAAAACGGCTAGAGCCGGGATCCCCCTGACGTCCGCTTCGGCCGCGCAGCTGATTATCGATACGCCGCGCTTCATGCCGCTCTGTCCCTAAAACATGCAAGCCGCCTAATTCCACCACTTTATTGTGTTCAATTAATGCCTCTTTTTTATAACGTTCGAGAATTACTTCATACTCGCCATTATAATTAGGATTTTCGGGATTTAATTTCTGCTTGGCTACACTCTTTGCGGTAAATTCAGGATTTCCTCCCAAAAGTATATCTGTTCCGCGGCCGGCCATGTTTGTAGCAATGGTTACGCCTTTGTACCTGCCGGCTTGAGCGATAATAGCCGCCTCCATTTCATGGTATTTGGCATTTAATACTTGGTGCGCAATACCCCGGCGCGTTAATACTTCAGAAAGCTTTTCAGATTTATCAATAGTAATTGTACCGACTAATACAGGTTTACCCAAATTGCTTAATTCAACAATTTCTTCAACTACAGCAGCAAATTTCTCCTCTTCAGTTTTATAAATACGATCGGGATAATTTTTGCGCATTAAAGGCTGATTTGTCGGCAAAACCACTACATCTAATTGATAGATGCTTTTAAATTCATTAGCTTCAGTAAAAGCAGTCCCGGTCATTCCCCCTAATTTCTCATACATGCGGAAATAATTCTGGAAGGTTATTGTTGCCAAAGTCTGATTCTCCCTCTCAATCTTTAACCCTTCCTTGGCCTCAACAGCCTGGTGCAAACCGTCCGACCAACGCCTACCGGGCATCAGCCTTCCGGTAAATTCATCTACGATAATTACCTGCCCATCCTTAATCACATATTCCACATCGCGCTGGAAAAACTCTTTTGCGCGTAAAGCGGCAATAGTATGATGCCGGTATTCAATTGTTTCTAAAGAATGCAGGGTATCGACGTTCCAGAGTTTGGAAGCCTTAAGTTCTCCGCCTTCAGTTAAAGCTACAGTTTGGGCCTTCTCATCCGCTACGTAATCAAAACCCTTGCCTAGATCTATCCCTTTATACTTTGCATCAATCTCATCGCGCTCCGTAACCCGGCGCCCATCTAATTGCTCGACTATTTTCTTAGCAGTATAATATTTTTCCGTAGATTCTTCCGCTGGGCCCGAGATAATTAAAGGAGTACGCGCCTCATCAATTAATATTGAATCGACTTCATCCACAATCGCAAAATAAAAAGGCCTCTGCACAAGATCCTCTGTAGAATATTTCATATTATCACGCAGATAATCAAATCCAAATTCATTATTGGTGCCATAAGTTATATCGCAGGCATAAGCAATTTTTCTTTCTTCATCGGACATATCATGCTGAATAGTGCCTACGGATAAACCTAAGAATTCATAAATAGGCCCCATCCATTCGCGGTCACGCCGTGCTAGATAATCATTTACCGTAACAATATGCACCCCTTTGCCTAATAAAGCATTGAGATAGGCTGCGAGCGTCGCAACCAATGTTTTTCCTTCTCCGGTAGACATCTCGGCGATTCTGCCTTCATGCAAAATAACGCCTCCGGCAATCTGCACATCAAAATGCCTCAGGCCTATCGTGCGGCGCGATGCCTCCCTAACCACGGCAAAAGCCTCAGGCAATATATCGGCAAAAATCATATTGCGGCTGAATTTTAGCTTTTCTTTTAATTTTTCTTTTTCCTCTGGCATAGCCACGTTAAGCATGGCCAACTGTAATTGCTCTAAAACGCCGGCGATACTTTCGGATTTAATTTTTAAATGCTTTTTAAATTCATCTGTCCGCAAAGCAAGCTCTTTATCGCTAAGTGAGCTTATCCGAGCCTCAAAAGAATTTACCTGATCAACTAACCGGGCCACTTCAACCATTTTATTCATTGAAGGGCTGGGCATATCAGGATGCAAAGTTATATTCAGATTAGGAAATCTTTTCTTGATCTGATTCTGCTTATTGCCAAGTATAATTTTTTTGACTGCTCCTAGCATTTTTTTAACTCTTTCGCGCTAAATTTTAGGAAAGCTTCGATAAATTCATCCAAGCCGCCATCTAAAATTTTCTGAGTATCTCCGGTTTGAAAATCTGTGCGGTGGTCTTTGACCATATTATACGGATGCAACACATAAGAGCGGATCTGGCTGCCCCATTCAATCTTTTTCTTATCCTGATCCTGCTGCCTTAGCTCTTCATCTTTTTTTTCCTGCTGCGCCTCATAGATACGCGCCTTAAGTATCTTTAAAGCGGTTTGCTTATTTTGAAACTGCGAACGCTCATTCTGGCACTGCGCTACAATGCCTGTAGGCGTATGTGTAATTCTTACCGCTGAGTCAGTAGTATTAACGCTTTGGCCGCCTGCGCCCTTAGAGCGATAAACATCTATACGTAGGTCTTTCTCTTCAATTTTTATGTCTAAGTCTTCTTCTATTTCAGCAATTACATCCACAGAAGCAAAAGAGGTATGTCTGCGTTTATTAGCGTCAAAAGGTGAAATGCGCACTAGGCGATGCACCCCGCGTTCTGCTTTTAAATAACCAAAGGCATACGGCCCCTCGATTAAAACAGTAACATTCTTAATCCCTGCCTCTTCACCGTCTAAAAAATCGGTTGTTATTACGCTATAGCCGCGGCTTTGCGCAAAACGGCTATACATTCTAAGAAGCATTCCCGCCCAGTCGCATGACTCTGTCCCGCCGGCTCCGGCATTAATGCTTAAGATCGCACTGTTCTTATCCAGCGCTCCGCCTAAGAGTACCTGGAATTCAAGTTTATCAATTATTATGGTAAGAGAATCGGCATTATTCGTTAAATCTAGGATAAGCTCTTTATCATCTTCTTTAAGCAGGGGAACTAACTCTGTAAGTTCCTGATATTTTCTATAAGCCTGTTCCCAAGGTTCAACTACGACCTTAAGATTTTTTAGCTGCTTGACTATTCTTCTAGACGCCTCCGCATTATCCCAAAAACCCTCACCTGACATCTGAGCCGACAAAACTTCTATCTGCTTGCTTTTATTTGCAACGTCAAAGATAACCTCTTAAATTTTCCATGCGTACGCCAATGTTGTTAAGCTCTGTTTCAATTTTTTCAATCATCTTTTCTCCTTACTCACAAGAGTACACCGGCCGTTCCTTTAAGGCCGGGTGTTTACTCACAAGAGTGCACCGGTGCAATTCAAATTAGCTCCGGGTGTCATGATTTTTTTATTCCCTTATAAGCTAACATAAATTCTTCGCGGTTATCCGAAACCAATACGGCATCCTCTAGGGTTACTTTGCCGTCATATACTAATTTGACTAAAGACTGATTAAATGATTGCATGCCGAACACTGCGCCTTCTTCGATAAATTGGGGAATCTCCCAAACTTTTCTTTCTCGTATCAAGCGACTAATAGTCGGGGTAAGAAGCATGACTTCATAAGCAGGAACTCGGCCAATCCCATCTTTAGCAGGTACAAGCCGTAAAGAAATTACCCCCTTTAACAATAAAGCTAACTGGTTGCTTATTTCCTGATGCTGGTGCGGAGGAAAAAGATTTATTAATCTTTCTACAGTCTGGGAGGCATTAATAGTATGCAGGGTGCTTAAAACTAAAACACCAGTTTCAGCAGCAGCCATAGTACTAGATACAGTATCATAATCACGGATATTTCCGATAAACATTACGTCGGGGCTCTGTAAAGTAAAAGCGCGCAAGGCAGTCGGATAACTCCTGACATCAATCCCCAGTTCACGCTGATTTATAATTGATTGCTTGTCCTCGAAAGTAAATTCAATCGGCTCTTCTGCGGTTAAGATATGTTTTTTGGCATTATTATTTATATATTCTATCATGCTGGCAATTGTAGTTGATTTTCCGCTGCCCATAGTCCCGGTTAAAAGCACAAGCCCCCGGGTTTCCATTGATAGTTTTTTTAATATTTCAGTAGGAAGATTAAGCTCTTCAAAGGAAGCTATAGTATTGTGTACATTTCTAATAACGATAGACGGCCAATTCCTTTGCGTAAATATGCTTACCCTGAAACGCCGGTCAAATTCCTCTAAGTACAAAGCAAAATCTACGTCTAATTTATTTCTGAAAACTTCAAGTTGCCTTGTGTTAGCTAATTGTTCAGTCGCCAGCATAACATCATCCACGCTTAAAATTTTAGTATCCATAGTAACTATTGTTCCATCAATTCGTAAACGGGGCGAACCTCCGGCACGATAAAAAAGGTCCGAAGCATTCTTGGCCACCATCTCTTGTATTAATTTTTTAATATCCATTTTCCCTCCGGAAATACATGTTTCCTACGGAAACATGTAGGACTGCGAAAATGCCTGCCTAAAAAAGCAGGCATTTTCTTGATTATATCACCCTATTGCCTTTTAATGTAGAATTAAATTCCATATATTTGGCAAACATAAGCCTGCTTTGTGCATCTATTGCCGGAAATGATCCAAGAATCAATATTATAGCCGGCACAAAAAACCACTCTAAAACTAAAACCACATTTTTTAGCCAACTTATCCCCTTGGGGCGCTTTGGTAGAATTGTCCAGCTTAAAAAGATCCAAGTCAAGCTTGTCAGTATCGTAAATCTAAATAACAACCCGGCAATCTTTGGTAAATTATACGCGATAGCTGTCTGATTAAAAAAATACCCCCCAAAAAAAATCGGTAAATACCCAATCACCGCCAGAATAACCGCCCATACAGCCCAGGTGACATGGCTCTCTAGAAGATGAAATGACCTTCTTAGTTTATTAAGCAGAGAAATATTTTTATTCTTTATAAATCCGTTTATCACAAAGGGAAAATTTTCTACTCCCCAAGCCCATCTTCTCTTCTGTTTATACTGCACAACTATCGTGCGCCAAATATTACTGGAATACGCCACATCCATAGAAACCGTAATATATAAGGGGACCACGCGGTAATCACCATTATAATACAGATAACCTTTCCAATAAATTACAGAGTCATCAGAGATCATATTTGTCGGCCAATAATCAATTTCAACCAACGTCTTAAAACTCATACTATGGCTTGAGAATGTAACAAACTTCTCCAAGCGCATGCTTTCAATCAATTGACAAAATGAACTGCTGATTTCAACGAGGCGCGCAAAAGACGGCGCCTGCCAGATATTATTATTGTAAACCGGCATCGGCTGGTAACTTGCCTGATGCGGTTTATCAGAAGTTAAAAAGTGGTAGCTTAAGCAGCCGAAATATTCCGGCTCAACACAAGTATCCGCGTCAAAACAAGAAGCTACTACTCGTTCATAAGGAATCTCTTGGGAATCTATATAACTTTTAGCGGCCTTAGCTGCCCAGGTGGCATTTGCACCTTTAGTGCGCCTTTCTCCTGCTAAACCATCAGGATGAAAAGTAGATAAATACGCTCCAAATTTTGCGCCGAATTCTTTCTCTAATATTTGAGCATTCTTACGCGCAGCAATATTGCGTTCTTCAAACGCCACCACCACAATAAATTTTTCTTTTAAATAGTGGCTTGCACTTAAGGCATCCAGCGACGGCCTTAAAACTTCCAAGCCCTCATTATAAACCGGCAATATTACTAATTGGTACAAATTCCTAAAACCCTTACCCGCTGGCAATCCCAGGCAACTGGCAAACCAATCTTTATTTTTCTGGCCAGTCATCCGGTGGTGAGCCAGAATTAAAAGAGTTGTCAGGTAAACCGTACGGATAATCCAATAAAAATCAAAAGTAATAATTATAATCGCGCCTGCTACCGGCCGCAGGACAGATAATAAAATTAAGGTAATTATTATGGTCCAGGATAATCCTCCCGGAATAATTTCTAAGATACGTTTTAAAAATTTCGCCTTATTCATTTGCCTTCTTCCTTAATATGCCCAACAAATAAAGATCTGAGTTTAGCTCTAACTTATACAAGTTATTAAAAAAAGAACCGTCGGGGCTTCTCTGGCTATCGCTGAAATAAAGCGCGTCTTCCTTTAAATCATAAAAAGCAACTGCATCTTCTTTATTTAATTTTATCAAATTAACCGGTACTGCCCTTGGCCTAGATTCTATTACCGAAACGTTCTTATTGGTTAACACTATCAAATGGTAACTATCTGAATGCCAAAAAACACTAATTATCTTCTCCCTGGGATAATCCAATAATACAGGAGAATCTGAATAATCATGGCTTGGCTGGGCATCAAATAAAATTACGCTAATTTGATGGTAACTAAAAATAAATATTTTTTTCTTATCTGCGGAAATATCCCAGCCGATAATTTGCCCAAATTTATCCGGCAGGCTTGCGACATCTTCAAAATTGCTTCCGTCTAGATTAGACTTATAGACAACTTTATTTTCCTGATCTAAATAATATACCGCTTTTCTTTCAGTATCGATACTAAAAAAAGAAAATCTTTCCTGATTTAACTGCTGCATGTCAGGCCTTAAAGGAAAAAGAATAACTTTGTCAAAGCGCAGTGCCTTGCCTGCCTCTATATCTACTTCTCCTTTCCATGGATAATGTTGCGCTAATTCTAAAACGATTTTATAAACACCGGGAGTCAGTTCATAGATACTTGCAGGGCTCCTTTCAGCCATTTCTTTACCATTGAGATATATCTTGGCTCCTTCTGGCTGTGTCTTTATATAAATTAATCCTGTCTTAGAGAATTTTAAAGTATGCGCATTAAATTTATACCCTAAAGCAAAAGCTATGATAAATGGTAAGCCGGCAAAGAAAAAAAATACGCTTAAGTAAAATAATGAACTTCTTATCCTTTGAGAATTTAACATTTTACTTATCCCTCATTAACGCTACGTGCCCTTAATTATCTGCCGATTAAATCCTTGCGCCGCAATAAATGATGGTAGCTTAAAGCAAACCTATGCGCTTCATCGCGTATCAAGCGGATTAAGTTCATCGCAGGGCTATCCGCAGGCATGCTTAACGCGGATAATTTTTGACTGCTATAGATATTCTCTTTTTCTTTAGCAATGCTGACCAAAGGAATAAAAATATTCAATTCTTTAAGCACCCGAGCGACGGTTAAAAGATGCGCTTTACCTCCGTCAATAAGTAAGAGATCCGGCAAGGCTCTCTTTTCCCTAATTATCCGGCTATAGCGCCGAGTCACCACTTCAGCAAGCATCCTGTAGTCATCAATTCCTTTAAAACTTTTTATACGAAACCGGCGGTAATTATTTTTATCCGGGCTACCGTTGTAGAAACTCACCATTGAACCAACCGCCTGTTTTCCTGACAGATTAGAGATATCAAACCCTTCGATTCTTTCGGGTAAAAAATCTAGGCCCAGCCTGCTTTTCAAATCCTCTAATTGGCCCCTCTGATTGGCGCCGCTTTGCATTGAAGACATCTCAGATAAAACAATAATCTGATCGCGAATCCTAGCCGCTGCCTCAAAATCCATAGCCTCAGCTTTATCCCGCATTAATTTAGTAAGCTTGCGGGTTAATAACTCTTCCTTGCCTTCCAAAGTTAAAATAACACTATCAATAACCCGCTTGTATTCTTTAACACTGATCTGCCCTATACAAGGAGCCTGACAAAGTTTAATTCTATAATAGATGCAGCTTCGCTTTGGCATATTCCTACATGAGCGAAACGCAAAATTATGCCGGATAATTTTAAGGGAATTTTTTAAGAGTTTAGCATTAGTATACGGCCCTAGATATCTGCCGGATGCATATTTTTTTTTGCGGGCAATAGAGATTGACGGAAACTTTTCTCCGGAAATCCTGACAAAGGGAAAGCTTTTATCATCTTTAAGGGAAATATTATATTTGGGCTTAAATTCATGGATAAGATTCGCCTCAAGCAATAAAGCCATACTCTCATTGGCAGATAACCTAAATTCAACATCTGCTACTTTAGCCATTAGAGCTATAGTTTTACTGGATAAATCCTTGCCTAAATAACTAGCGAGGCGCTTCTTTAATGAATTGGCCTTGCCCACATAAAGTACCCCTCCGCGGTTATCGCGCATCAAATAAACACCGCTTGAGTTAGGCGCTGATAATATTTTTTCTTTTAATTTCTGACGGTTCTCCATAATGATTTTTGCATAAGCTCTTTGAACTCAGTAACTCTAAAAATAAAACAAAAAACAATATAGGATAATGCAGCGAAAAATAATGCTAAAGCGAAATTTAAAGCCCGATTGACCAAAAAACATACGGCTGCCATGCAAAAGGAAGCTGCAAAAATACGCAAAAAAGAGCTTAATATTTTTCGCTCCTCAAATCCATTCAGGCGCCTTTTTAGAATAAAAAACAGGAATAAAAAAGTAATTATCCCTGAAATAGAAGTAGACAGAGCCAGGCCCCCAATTTTAAGCGGGAACATCAATGCCAGATTAAGGATAATATTTATACCTAAAGCTAAGCCGGCTATTTTTGTGGGGGTAACAGTATCCTTAAGGGCAAAAAAGCAGGATTGCAGTATTTTTGTGCCTCCATAAGCGCTTAAACCGATGCTATAAAAAAATAGGGCGTTAGCGGTTAAAAGCCCTGAACTAAAATCAAATTTTCCTCCGCCGAAAAGAGTAAAAACTAAAGGTTGGGCCAATACCATAAAAATAGCTGTTATCGGCAGCATCAGAAAAAAAACTATACGCAAGCCCCAGGAAAGAGTAGCTTTAAGCTCGTCGTGGTTTTCCTCTAATACCTGCGTAGAAAAAGTAGGCAGGATTGCTTGCGCAATGGCATTACTAAAAATACCGATCGGAAACTGGATCAGCCGATAGGCAAAATAGAGCACTGCTACTCCTCCGTCCCCGACAATCGCCACCAGAGAACCAAAAATGGAATCCACAAAATTATTTAACTGATAAATACCGGAACTTGCCAGACGCGGCAACATCAATCTTTTAACTTGCACTACCCCAGGGTGATTAAAACACAGGGCAAATTTAGGGCGGAATCCTTTTTTATATAAAACAGGAATTTGTACTGCCAACTGCAATATGCCCCCAATCAAAACTCCGGCTGCCAATCCTTTTACATTTTCTCCAAAAAGCATCGCGCAAATAATTATGGCAATATTTAAAAAACAGGGGGCAAGCGCAGAAACAGTAAAGTCTTTAAGCGAATTAAGCACCGCCGTAGCGTAAACAGCAAGGCCGATAAGCAATATGTAAGGAAAAATAATCCGGTTTAAATTAATCGTTGCCTGTAATTTTTCTGGAGAAGAAATAAAGCCGGGTGCAATCATGCGCACAATCAAGGGAGAAAAAATTATTCCAAATATGGTTATTATGCTTAAGAGAACCATCAATATGTTAAGCAAAAGATTGGCCAACTCCCAGAACTCTTCTTTGCTACGCTTAAGGCTGTATTCGCTCAAAACCGGGACAATCGCCGCATTGGAAGCACCTTCGGCAACCATATCACGAAACAAGTTAGGTATACGAAAAGCAATAACAAAGGCCTGCGCATAAATATAAATTCCAAACAGGCGGGCAATAACTACATCCCTTATAAAACCAAGAATGCGCGAGACAAGAGTGGCCAAGCTAATAATAGTTGCAGAACGCGCAACTGCCTGATTTTGGCTGTTTTTAGGATATTTGCTTATTGACATGGGTAATTAATTATGCTATTAATATTTACTCGTAAAGTTAACTAATACATGCGCCAATACTCAATTGCGCGACCATTGTGGGCAACACCCGGCCTTAATGGAAAGGCCGGTGTATCCCCGTGGATAAGGAGAATATATGCCAAGACGCAGAACGTCATTAAAAAGTAACCGTGTAAGTAAAAGAAAACATGCCCGTAATCTTAAAGTAAAGGTAACGCTTAAAAAAGCGTTAAAAAAATTCCAGGAATTAATTGCAAAAAAAGACGCCGAAGCCAAAACCTTTATTTCTAAGGTTTTCTCTCAACTGGATAAAGCAGCCAAGAAAAATATTATTCATCCTGCTACAGCTAACCGTAAAAAATCACGTCTTATGCGTAAATTACGCAAATCCGCATAAACTAACCACTAGTTTTTCCAAAGCATAGGCAGGTGGAAGCCTGCCTGTTTTTATTTCTATATCGCAGCCAAGAAGTAGTTTGAGTTTCTTGCGTGCACTACTTCCCTCTATGCCCTGCTTCTCCCAAGCATAGCGAAGCCCTCCAAGAATACGCTCCGGGGCTTGGCCGTTTTTAAGAAGCTGATTTAACAGGCGCAGAGCAAGATCGGTTTTCCTTAGCCCAATCTGCCGGCTTAAAGCAAAAGTGTCAGGGTTAACTGTTTCCTTAAAACGCGAGGTTCGTGCATACGGTGAAATCCCTTTAATAAACTCATCCTTATAGTTATAGTGCTCAAAATCAAGGACCAGCACTAATTGTTTATGCGGCTTCTTGGAGTAGGCCAGAAAAAAATTACGGGATTCTTCATCAAGAAAATGCGCTTCTTTAATTACGATAATTCTTCTTAGGCTTTTTAACGGAATGGCCAAAAAACGTTCCTGGATATCCTTTAAGGTTATTTCTTTGGCGTATAATGTATCGAGATTAAAATCCTGCAGCTCTTTTGGGAGAAATTCCTGTTTTATTTTCTTAAAGAAAGCTTCTTTAGCCACAACATCTTGGCCGATAAGTAGGTAGACCATATTACCATTGCTCAACTGTGCGCTCGACAATACGGCGCGCCAGATCTTCTACCGCATTATTTACCGCTGTATCTTCAGGTACTAAAATTACATTTCCGGTAGCAAAGCTGGTGAAATAAGAATAATTGCCGTTGAAGTTATTTTCTTGCCAAAGCAGTTTATTTTCTTTTGTGTCCCAAAGGCTTAAATTCACGTAAATATTTATGCGATATTCGGTGACATCATTATTATCTGCGGTATAGCTCAAAGGGTCCTTGCGATACTCGACTAATTCCCCCTTGAGTACTAAATCTGCCTGTTCTTCTCTCTGCGGTTTAAGATTCCCGTCAAAAAGATATTTATTGACTACCCTTCTGGTGATATCCGTCTCTAACATCGGCCGGTAAATACGATATTTATTTGCAGAATAAGATTCCTGGGTTACGTCTACCTTATTCAGAAAAGGAGTTATGTAAATTGTCCTGTATTTTCCGGAAAGCATTGAACGGGTGGTATAACCACAGCCGCTCAAAACAGCAGCCAAGAGGTAAAATATAATAGTTAAAGAAAAGTAAGTCCTAATTTTATTTTTCATTTTTGCGCTCCATTATCTGTAATCTTACTGCGGCTTCTTTAGCCCAGGGGCAGTTTGTGTAATTATTAATTATATCGTTATAGTAGATTTTAGCTGATTCAAAAATTTCCTGTTTCTCATAGAAGCGGCCAATATTATAGTTTGCTTCTGCCTCTTTATCTCTAATTTGAGAGATATTTTTCTCTGCCTCTAAAGAAAGCACAGCATCAGGATGTTCCTTTGCAAATATCTCAAACCTTTCTTTTGCCTCCTGCGCTGCACCCTGGTCATAAGCAGATCCCTTGGATAGGCTTGCCCGGCAGGTAGCAATCTGAAATTTCGCCGCAGATGCCCATTCACTATCCGGATAACGGGAAACTACTTTATTAAACTCCTCCTCTGCTTCGTAATAACGCAATAACCCTTTTAAAACTAAGCCTAATTTATATTGCGCTTTTGGAGCAAGAGGCCCATAAGTGGAATTTTCCACTACCTTACCAAATATCTCAATTGCCGGGTTATCAACGGGCAGGTCTATCCCGAATGCCTTACGCTTTTCTCCGGACATAAACTTCTCAGCAATTTTATATTCTTGCTCAATGATCTGGCCAATGCGCTCAGAAAATGGATATTTATCTATTACCATCTGATAGGCCAAGTATGCTTCATATAGCTTACCCTGCTTTTCTTCTACTAAACCAAGATAATACTGGCTTTCCGCAGCCTCAGCAGATTTAGGGTAAGCCTTAAGCAGTTTGCGAAATTCGCGCTTAGCTTCCTCGTATTTATTGTTATCAAAGAAAGCCAGGGCATAAGCAAACTGCTCTTTAGGATTATCCTTGGGCAGGTTTTTGGGATTAACCCACTTTCCGCTTTTAGGAGTCCAAATCCAATAGGAATATGCCGGCTGAACAGATAAAAAAGAAATTATTAACAGGCTTAAGATTATACGCTTCATAAGGTTCCAGATATCCCTTCGGAGCGCTGACTCTGTCGGGATAAAACAATAGAGCAACTAATTTTTCAATGTTTTCAATTTAGCATAGCCAAATGGGTTTGTCAAAGATAAAAATTGAGCACTTTAAGCTTTTGTCTAGCGAAATCCTACAAGCGCAGCGAAGCAGAACAGGCAACTTTGTGCCTATAAATAAAAGTAAGCGAATGGAATTCTAATTATGGCGGCATTTAAACTTAAAAGAAAATTAATTAACATAGATGTTGGAATGCTAAAAAGGTTCGCTAAGCAGGGACAAATCAGGCCGGATATTACTAAAGTAAACCCGCATAAGGTAATTATAGTAGCCAGCGGGACAACAAAGATATTAGCTAAAACCGTAACCGGAGAAATAATGCGAAAATTAAGAGCAATAATCCCCAGCGTACCTAGCCAAGCAGAAAATGAGACCAGGCAGCCTTCACAGATAAACCTCCATATTTTAACCCTACAATCCTCTAAATGGATTAAAGCCCTTAACTTGGGATAAAAATAAACTATTGCCAGTACGCTTACAAAAGATAACTGAAAACCAATATCAAAAAGCTGCCGAGGATTAATTACCAGGATAAATAATGCGGCGGCGGCCAAAGAATTGTATATATCCGCTTCTCTTTTTAGGAGATATGAGGATAGAAAAATTACGCCCATTACCGTAGCGCGTATAACCGGATTGCTTGCCCCTGTTACGAAACAATAAATAATTAAGCAGATCACTATTAAAATTATTCGAACTTTACGAGGTATGCGCAAAATTTTAAATAATAAATTAGCCACAAAGGCGACAATACCGACATTAAAACCGCTTACTACCAAAATATGCACAGTGCCGGATTTGACCATGGAATTATTTACCAGCCATGGGATATTGCGCTTCTGGCCTAAAACCATAGCAGAAAGTATGCTCGCCGGTAAATCCGCAAGAAACCGGCTGATAACAGCCTCCATCTCGGTACGCAGCCAGAACGAATATCTTATTAACTTATGCCCGCTATTTCCCGGATGGCGGATAATTTGCCGCAGATCTTTTATCCGCATTATAAAATAAATACCTTGGCGAGCCAAAAAATCTTTGTAGCTTTGGTTGGTAATATTAAAACTGCGCGGCCGGGTTAAACTACCAATGAGTGTTAGATTATCTCCGTAATTTAATCTTTGTCTGAAATCTATTCTTACCAATACCCTGCCGCAACAACGCCATTTTAACTTATCTATTTGGATTTGGCGTGCCCAAAAAATAAATTCGATGTAATTATTCTTAGGCTCAGGGACGCTATCGATAAAACCGCTTAAGCTATAAAGAGAATTATCTTTATAGTAAACAAAATTACTGATATGGCATTTAGGCAATATGTATGAATTTCTTAAACTCAATGCTCCGGAAAGCAGTATTAAAAATATTACTAAAACCAAAAATATATAATTATATTTTTTTAATAAATTCGCAGCGATAAAAACAACTGCCCCTACTCCCATAACTACCCAAAAATTAACCCGGATTAAATTACATAAAATAATCCCTAAGCAGTAAAATACGGTTAATACTGATAGCGGCCTCTTCATTCAACAAAAAATATTTCCTTTAATTTTTCATAACGCTGCTCTCCGACCCCCTTTACATCCTTTAGCTCTTCTAAACTAACAAACTCCTGGTGAAAATTGCGGTACTCTATAATACGCTGTGCCAATTTCGCAGAAATACACTTAAATCCCGTCAACTCCTCTAAGCCTATCTTATTAAGGTTTACTCTGGCTAATTGAACTTGCGGAAAAACTATTTTTTCTACTTGAGGTTTTATTTTAATCAAATTGCTTAAAGCTAACCCGCAAAAAGTTAAACACAAAAGAAACAAAACAACTTTCTTTTCTTCAGGCGTGAAATTAACCATCGCGTTAGCCCTCCTTGGCCGCAAGGCCACACTAGCGTAATACTTTCTTAAACGCAGGTGTCTTACCCTAATAGACGAAATAAAACTCAAAATCTAACCCAAAATCTTCATAAATTAGGGACAGCGACTATTTTTAGATAGGGATGATAGCCCCAAAAAATAGTCGCTGTCCCTAATTTAATTCTCAGTTTTCTTGGATTGTAATCAATAAATTTCTGATGTATACTTTAAACATGCCCAAGAAGATCCTGATTATTGATGATGACTACAATATCGCCAAGAAAAGTAAGGAAGAACTGCTTAAGGCAGGTTATGAAATAGTAGTTGCCTATAGCGCTAAAGAAGGGATAGAAAAACTTATTGCAGAGAAACCGGATTGCGTGCTTCTTGACCTGGTTCTACCGGATGAAAGCGGATTTAAAGTTGCTCAAGATATAAAAAAACTACCGGAATTTACCGATATCCCGATTATTGCCACATCCCTAAAACACGAAGAAATTGATAAGCATATTGCCGCAAAAAGCGGAATCACTGTCTATGTCGAAAAACCCATCGATTACCAGAGGCTACTTTTTGATATTAAGGATGTGCTGGGAAGTTAATATATTAGCTCATAGCTCTTAGTCCGTAGCTTGCGGCTATCATTGCAAGGCCTCTTAAGAGCTAACAGGAAAATCGAAGAAAAGTAATTATAAGACAATATTTACGAGTTTTTGGGGAACTACGATAAATTTCTTCGGGGGCCTACCTTCCAACCAAGAGGCTAACTTCTTATCTCTGAGCACTAACTCTTTAAGCTCACTCTCAGATATATCGCAAGGCACTTCGATTTTGCTGCGTACTTTACCATTGACCTGAATTACCAACTCTACATTTTCCTCAACTAATAATTTAGGGTCATATTGCGGCCAGGCGGATTTAAATATGCTCTCTTTATTCCCTAAAATCTGCCAAAGCTCCTCGCTAAAATGCGGGGCAACCGGGCTAAGCATAATCAGGAGCCCTGAAAACACCTGTTTATCTGCGCCACGCTGATAAATTGCGTTGGTCAGCTCCATAAGGCTGGCAATCGCTGTATTAAATTTAAACTCAGCAAAATCTACGCTTACCTTCTTTATCGTTTTATGCAGACACTTTAGAATTTCATCACCCGCTTTGTTTTTTAAGTTTTCCTGGATTCGCCAGATGCGGTTTAAGAATTTAAACGCGCCCTCTACCCCGCGCTCATCCCACTCCAGTTCTGTTTCCGGCGGGGCAGCAAATAAAATAAATAAACGTAGGGCATCCGCGCCGTAATTTTTAATAATTGAATCCGGGTCAACGATATTTCCTTTAGATTTTGACATAACCTGCCCGTCTTTTAGGACCATTCCTTGAGTAAGTAATTTATCAAACGGTTCAGAAAAATCTATCATCTTTAAATCCTGAAAAAATTTAGTAAAAAATCTTGAATACAATAAATGCAGGATCGCATGCTCAATACCGCCGATATATTGATCAACAACCATCCAGTATTTTGCCTCCTGCGTATCAAACGGCGCTGTATTAAATTTAGGAGAACAAAACCTCAAAAAATACCAGGAAGAATCAAAAAAAGTAGCCATGGTGTCAGTTTCCCGTCTGGCTTTTCCTTTACATTTAGGGCATTTTGTTTCTACAAATTTCTTCACCTTTCCAAGGGGGCTTCCGCCTTCTCCGGTAAACGGGGCATCGGCAGGCAGTTTTACGGGTAAATCTTTATAAGGGACAGGAACAATGCCGCAATCCGGACAATAGATTACCGGAATAGGTGTACCCCAATAACGCTGCCGGGAGATTAACCAATCGCGCAGGCGAAAGTGTGTCTGAATTTTTCCAATCCCCCCGGCTTCCATCCATTGCGCTATTTTTATTTTAGCTTCCTGATTAGTTAAACCGTTAAATTCTCCGGAGTTTATTTGTATCCCATCCCCTTCATATGCCTCAGATAAATTATCTGCTGAATCTAAAGGGTTGTCTTTGGGCCTAATTACAATACGCATCAGTAATTTATGCTCTTTGGCAAAAAGAAAATCCCGCTGGTCATGCGTAGGCACAGCCATAATCGCACCGGTCCCATATTCCATTAAAACATAATCAGCAATCCAAATCGGTACCTCTTCATTATTTACCGGGTTAATTGCAAAACTTCCCGTAAAGACCCCCTCTTTTTTAATATCAGATGCAGAACGCACTACTTTGCTAATCCCGGAAACTTTCTTGATAAATTCTAAGGCCTCTTTTTCCTGAGGCTTACCTCTAATCAATTCTTTAACTAATAGATGTTCCGGAGCTAAAACAATATAAGTTGCCCCAAAAATAGTATCTGCGCGGGTAGTAAACACCGAGATTAATTTATCGCTATTTTTCAGGCGAAAATAAATATCCACCCCAGAGCTCTTGCCAATCCAGTTATTCTGCATGGCTAATACCCGCTGCGGCCAGTTTTTAAGGAGGTTTAAATCCTCTAATAACCTTTCTTGATATTCGGTAATTTTTAAATACCACTGGTCTAAATCCTTTTGTTCAACTTTTGTATGGCATCTCCAGCAACCTGCGTCAATGACCTCTTCATTAGCTAACGTAGTCTGACAGCTAGGGCACCAATTTACTCCGGAGGCTTTCTTGTAGGCTAAATTACGTTCAAACATCTTTAAGAAAATCCACTGATTCCATTGATAATAATCGCTATCGCAGGTAGAAACCTTTCTCTCCCAATCATAGGAAAAACCCATCTTCTTTAATTCTGTTTCCATTTCTTTAATGCATTTATTCGTCCAATCCGCCGGTTTAGTTTTATTTTTTATCGCCGCATTCTCTGCCGGCTGGCCAAAAGCATCAAAACCCATAGGGTGCATTAAGTTATACCCTTGTAGGATTTTAAAACGGCTAGTAACATCACCGATAGTATAATTACGCACGTGCCCCATATGTATTTTTCCGGAAGGGTAAGGAAACATCTCCAGTAAATAATATTTTTTACGCTTAGGGTCTGCCTGAGCACGGAAAGCATGAGTATCCTGCCACTTTTTTTGCCATTTCTTTTCAATTGCTTTAAAATTGTAATACATATTATTTACTTCCTTAGTTTTTTCACTAAAGCCAGGTTATTTTTATCGCTATCTTCGGCACTCTTAGGCGTCTCTAAGATCATGGGAATATTTTTGAGCCGGGGGTGGTTGATAATTCTTTTCATCCCACTCAATCCGATATGCCCTTTTCCGATATGGTCATGCCGGTCATGATGACAGCCCAATTCTCCGGCTGCGTCATTAAGGTGGATCAATTTAATTAATTTCATTCCTACCATTTCTTCAATTTCATCGATCAATTTCTTAAGACCAACCTTGGTTGCTAAATCATATCCAGCTAAATATGCATGCGCAGTATCAAGGCATAAACCTACTCGATTTTTTTCCTTGATGCCTTTTAGAATTTTATGTTGGTGGTAGAACCGATAACCCAGCCAGGAACCGCTGCCTGAGGTATTCTCTAATAAAATACCGACTTTAGAGCCCTTTGTCTTCTCTAAAATTATATTTAATGCCTCAATTAGCCTTTTAATCCCGGCATCCTCAGAGGTCTCTTTATGGCTACCCATGTGCGTAACAATATAGTCAGCGCCCAACTTCTCTGCCTCCTTAATATCCTCGATATAAGCTTGGATTGAACCGTGATAAAGGCGCGCCTCAGGAGAAGCCAAATTAATCAAATAAGAGATGTGGATAAAAACCGGGTTGATTTTAAATTTCTTACGCCGTAAGTTAAATTCCTTGATATCTTCGGAAGAAATTTGGGCGCCATGCCGCCAGGTTTGCGGGCTGCGGCTAAAGATCTGCATAGTATCACAGCCTAAATTATGAGCAATATCCAACGCCTGATAAATCTTGCCTGCAGCTGTTACATGAACACCTAAAATCATAGTATTTAAATTATACTCCTCGTTGAAATCAGGGTCAATAGCTTATAAAATAAAGGGCGGAAATTATCCGCCTATTTATTCAAAAAATTCAGTGGAGCTGAGGAGGATTGAACTCCTGACCCCTTGCATGCCATGCAAGTGCTCTCCCAGCTGAGCTACAGCCCCAAAAAATTTTTGCGTAGCAAATTATTTTATCCTAAAGGCCTACATATGTTTTCATTTAGGCCTAAAAAACCTTAAGCTGCTGTAATAGTTATTGACCTTTGCTATTTTAGAATATAAAATGCTTAGCGTCAACCCCGTTAGAAATACGCTTAAATAATAATATCATAATTTCTAACCGGGTCAATCTAAAATTATTGCTGGAGTGGTGGAATGGCATACACGTCGGTCTCAAAAACCGATGGGGGCAACTCCGTAA
>CAZOSW010000022.1:0-20685 GCA_964582765.1 uncultured Planctomycetales bacterium
GGCCGTGTAAATCGGTCGCAGTTCCCGCTGCTGTAAAAGAGGTCGAAATTCTCTAGAATGTTTGCCACTGGCTTAACAAAGGCTGGGAAGGCAGGGGAAGAGTAGGTTACACTCTTAAGTCAGAAGACCTAATCCAGGAACAGATGTCCAATAATTTCTTTTAAGCCCGCGGACAGGTTTAGAAGGGTTAGAAATCAGGGATAACCCTTAATGCTTTTAGTTAAAGCGTTAAGGGTTTTTTGTTTTATGCAGGTCCGGGAATGGAGAAAAGATGTGTCGGCCTAAGTTAGTAGTACAATTTTTAGTTTCATTGCCAGTTATTCTGGCAGGGTTTGTTCTTGGATACGCAGAGGATGTTGATTTAGAGAAAATTGTGGTTACTCCATATCGCTATAGTGAGAGTTTAGGTAAAACAGCAGCGGATGTTACCGTAATAACGCAAGGCGACATAGAAGAATCGAATGCTCAGAATGTGGTTGATCTATTCAGAACTCTTCCGGGAATTACCGTAAGGGATTGGTATGGAAATGGCAGCAAAGCAACTGTTGATATGGGCGGATTCGGTGAGCAGGCAGGGCTTAATGTTTTGGTTCTACTAGATGGCCGGCGCGTTAATGATGTTGATTTAAGCGGAGTTGACTGGAGTCAGGTTTCTTTGGATCAAGTGGAGCGCATTGAGGTTGTCCGCGGAGGCGCGGGAGCGGTTTTATACGGCGATAATGCCTCAAGTGGTGTAATTAATATTATTACAAAAAAAGGATCAGGAAAACCTAAAATAAATTTAGGAGCTGAGTATGGAAGCTATTCTATGAATAAGCAAAAACTATCTTTAGGCGGAGGTGTTAATAATAAGTTTTCTTACTGGTTGAGTGGTAGCCGCCAATCAACAAATGGCTATCGCAGGAATAGTTTTAATAAAGCCAACGACTTTTCTTCAAAGCTAAAATACGATTTTACTGATCTGCTGTCGTTACATTTTGATTCGGGGTTTCATGCTGCAACATATGGTATGCCCGGAGCGCTTTGGCAGAATAACATAGATCAGCATAGCAGGAGGTATGCCAGATATGGCGATGACCACTCTAATAATAAGGATTATTATTTCGTTGTAGGGTCTAAAAGTGATTTTTTTGATTTGGGCAATCTTGATATTGATTTTGCCTATCGGCGAAAAGATACTGATTCGTATTTTCTTACCTCCGGCAATCCTACCCAGAGGAATAAGATTGAAACTTTTGGCGTTACTCCTAAGTATACTTTGGGTAATAATGTCTTTAACCATGAGAATAAATTTATCGCAGGGCTTGATTATTATCGAACAGTTTATAATTCGGATACTTATACTATTTCCAATGATACGCTGCAGACTATTACAGATATTAATAAAACTTCTCTTGCCGGATATATGCAGGATGAATTTTCTATTTCTAAACAGTTGACTTTTGTGGGCGGGTATCGATATGAAATATCACGCTATGTATTTGGTTATCACGATAACAACACTACTGATTGGGGGCATCCCTATCCTGACCAGGACAAGAAAGTGCGTCCAAGCATAGAGGCATTCAATACCGGATTGACATATTCATATATGGATAATGGAAATATATTTCTAAACTTGAGTAAAAGTTTCCGATTTCCGGAAGTCGATGAGTTTACTTATACCGATGCTTCTTGGCAGCAACAGCTTAATACCGATCTGAAGCCCCAATCATCGATCAATTATGAATTAGGCCTACGGCATAAGTTTTCAGATCTACTTAAGGCTAATTTATCGTTGTTTAGAATGAATTTGAAAAATGAGCTATATTATAATTCTACCGGCGGTCCGAATATGGCCGGTCAAAACGAGAATTACGATAAAACTATACATGAAGGTTTTGTATTTAGCTTGGATTCAAAAATCAATACCTGGTTAAATATTTTTGGTAACTATGCCTTCACTAGCGCTTATTTTGATGGAGGCGGATATAATGAAAACGAGATTCCTTTAGTTCCGCGGCATAAGGGTAGTATTGGCTTAAGGTTTAATTTATCAAAGAACTTCGCATTTAATATAGTAGGCAATTATGTGGGAAAAAGATATTTTCTAAACGACCAGGCTAATGCCCAGTCTCGCCTTAATGGGTATATGGTTGCGGATACCAATATAACCTGGAAATATAATAATCTAACGGTTACTTTTGGCGTTAATAACCTTTTTGACAAACAATACTCAGAATATGCGGGCTATGCTTTCAATAGCGCCATTTTGGCAAATGACAAATTTTATTATCCGAGCCCGGAAAGGAATTTTAGTTTAAGGGCGGAATGTTCATTTTAGGCAAGGTTTTTAAGCCAGGCTTGCAAGGTTAATTTTCCTGTGTTAAAATAACAGCATGTTTGCTAACAAAATTTTGCAAGTTACTTTCGTTATTTCGCTGCTTGCTCATGGGATGATCTTCCTACATTCTTCAGGCCTTAATTCTCTTTCTCCTGTACCGAAGAATCAAAAGATGGAGGTGCGTTATATCAAGGAGAGTTTAGAGGATACTCTGCTGCTTAAGAATCATAAGTTTGATATACAAAAATCAATTTCCAAGCAGGATCCTTTTTTAAAACTTGACTCTAAGGTTGTTAAGGGAGGCAGAATTCCTCCGCCTTATATCCAGCAGGGCAAGGGGCCCCAAGTATTACCTGATAACTTTTCAGAATTTCCCAAACCAACTTTTGTTAACCCTGACCTTATGATAATAAAAAAGAAAATTACTCTGCCTCCGATAGAAATGGCTAAAATTGACAATCCAAGCTACATCAACTATTATCAGATTGTCAGGGAGAAGATTCGCCGCAGCGCTTATCAAAATTACACTCGGAATGAAACGGGAGAGGTCTATGTTTCTTTCGCCATTTCAAATGATGGCTATATTAAGGGCGTGAATTTAATCGAAGAGAAAACAACGGCCAATGATTATCTTAGAAATATCGCTTTAAGAAGCGTAAGGGACGCTTCGCCTTTTCCTGATTTTCCCAAAGAGCTAGATTATCCTCAGCTTTCCTTCAACATTATAATTTCCTTCGAGATAGAATAAAGCAGTATATAGGTTTTTAGCTCTTAGTTGTTAGCTCATAGCTCATAGGTCTCATTGGATTGTTTTCCTGCTAGCTATGAGCTTTGAGCTATGAGCTAACTCATTGACACCTATTTAAAAGAATGCTATATTATTTATCTAAAATTTAACACGAAAGGAGATGATTAGATTGACTCAGGTTGAAATTAAGAAAGATGAATCTTTTGAGTCTGCTTTACGCCGGTTTAAGAAGAAGATCGAACAGGAAGGGATTTTAAGAGAAGTCCGCGACCGCAAGCATTACGAGAAACCGAGTGAACGTAAAAGAAAAAAAGCTAAAGCCAGAAAATAAGCATAATGGCGCAAATTAACTTTCGCAAACCAGTAGTCTCTGGCCAATTTTACCCTTCAGCTGCAAAAGAACTTAATGCGATGATTTCTTCTTTTACAGATAGCCAAGCGCAAAAAAAAGATATCATCGGGGCAATCCTGCCGCACGCCGGTTACGTTTATTCGGGCCGTGTTGCTACGCAGACTGTTTCCGGGATAAATATTAAGGATAATGTAATTCTGTTAGGCACAAACCATACAGGTTTAGGCTCGGATTTTAGTATAATGCCGCAGGGAATATGGCAGACGCCGCTGGGCGATGTAGAAATTAATGAAGAGCTAGCGAACTTGTTTTTAAATAGATCTAGATACCTGGAAATTGATATATTGGCGCATCAGGATGAGCATTCGTTGGAAGTAGAGCTGCCGATACTACAGTATTTTAAGGGCGATTTAAAAATTGTCCCAATCGCGATTAAATCTCTTAACCTGACTCTACTTAAAAGTTTAGCCGAAGAGTTAGCGGATGTAATCAGCGAAAATAACCTTAAAAAATCAACTGTTTTTATTGCCAGTTCAGACATGACTCATTATGAGCCTCAAGAAATTGCGAAAAAAAAAGACTCATTAGCGATTGATGCGATAGTTGCTTTAGACGAAGATAAATTAAACAGGGTAGTTAAAGATTTCGATATATCCATGTGCGGTTTTGCCCCTGTTGCAGTTTTAATAAAAACCGCTAAACTTCTTGGCGCAAAAGGTGCGCAGTTAATCAAATATCAAACAAGCGGAGATACCAGCGGAGATATGAGTAGTGTCGTTGGTTATGCCGGAATCACAATCTATTAAACTATGGACGAGATAAATAAGCCGGAGGGCAGTGGTTTGCCTTCAGATAGGCAAAGCCAAAAGAAAGTTGATGAAAGTTGGAAAGAGCGCGTAGCAAAAGAGAAGCAAGAGCCAAAAACAAAAGAAGGTTTTGTCCCACCGGAAGCAGATTTTAAATTTTTTATTACTACTTTAACTTTACAGGCTTCAATTGCTTTGGGCCATATTGCAAATCCTTCAACTGGCAAAACCGAGAAGGATCCGGTTCAGGCAAAATTCCTGATTGATACTTTAGCTATGCTGAAGGAGAAAACCCAAGGCAATCTGACTAAAGAGGAAACAGATTTATTGGAAAACTTACTTTATGAATTAAGGGTGGTCTATCTTGCTAAGGAAGGGACTGAAAAATGATAGATAAAGAACTGATTGATATATTAGCATGCCCAGCATGCAAGGCTGATGTGGAACTAATCGATAATAGGATTGTATGTAAAAAATGCGGCAAGAGGTATCCGGTACGCGATGGAATACCGGTAATGCTGATTGACGATGCACAATGAAAAAAATATTAGTTATCCACGGCCCTAATTTGGAACTTTTAGGAACCAGGGAGCCGCATGTTTACGGTAGTATAACCTTAGATAAGATTAATCAAATGCTTAAAAGCCAGGCTAAGGCGGCTAAGGTTAGTTTAGTTATCAAGCAATCAAACCATGAAGGCCGGATTGTGGACCTTATTGGCAGGGCTAAGAAAAATAATTTTAACGGTATTTTAATCAATCCGGCAGCTTATACGCATACAAGCGTAGCTGTGCGCGATGCTGTGGCTGCCTGCGGATTAATTGTAGTAGAAATTCATCTCTCCAATATTTATTCCCGCGAGGAGTTTAGGCGTAAATCGTTGATTAGCCCGGTAGCTAGCGGTACAATCCTGGGGTTTGGAGCAAAAAGTTATGTTTTAGGTTTGGCTGCTATTCTTGATTTAATTTAAGATAAAATTAATCCCTCGCCTTCTATGAATTCAATCATTATATCTATAAGGTTTAATAAGTTAGATAAAAAATAAGGTGCCGGATGAATCATCGTTTAAGGGGCATATATTCTGTATTAAGGCAGAGAAGGCTTGATGGCCTGCTTGTTTCTTTACCGGCAAATATTTCCTATCTAGTAGAGTCAGAAAGCCGCGATTCTTATTTATTAGTCTGTGAAAAAGAGAATATTTATTTCACTGATTCCCGTTATAGCGAAGAAGCCAAATTTTTTCTAAAAGGTAACGCCAGGCTTAAAGAGTGTAATGGATTTATATTTAAACATATTGCTGAGTTAATCCTTGAGCTGGGATTAAATAATGTCGGTATCGAAGAAAGATACCTGCCGTTGTCCGAGTTTACTAAGATTAAAGAGTATTCAAAGGGAAACTTTGCTTTAATACCGACTCATAGCATAGTCGAGGACAAAAGGATTGTTAAGGATGCTTTAGAAATTGCTAAACTGCGAAAAGCAGTACAAATTACCGCTTCTTCTTTAGAATATATTAGGCAGTTTCTTGTTCCAGGGGTAAGGGAGATAGAGGTTGTTGCTGAACTTGAGCGTTTTATAAGGTATCAGGGGGCCAGGGCTCCTTCTTTTGATATAATTGTAGCAAGCGGCCATAATTCCAGCCAGCCGCATCATCTCTCAGGAGAGCGAAAATTAAGGAATAATGAACCTGTGCTGATTGATTTTGGAGTTGACTATCAGGGTTACAAATCTGACTTGACAAGGGTTTTGTTTTTGGGTAAAATATATACTCTTGCGCGCAAGGTTTATGATATTGTTCTTAAGGCCCAGGAAAATGCTATTAAAAGGATTGCTCCTGGCGCAGAAATGGCTGAAATTGATAGGGTTGCGCGGGAATACATAGCTAAAAAAGGGTATGCAAAGTATTTTACCCACAATCTTGGCCATGGCTTTGGCCTCGAAGTACATGAAGCTCCGTGTATCTCTGGAAATGAAGCTAATGCAGTTAAGCCGGGAATGACTTTTACGATAGAGCCGGGGATATATTTGCCCGGTAAATTTGGGATAAGAATCGAGGATATGGTTTTAGTAACAAATAAAGGATGTGAGGTTTTAAGTGGCTCTATCAATAAATGAAATCAAATCAGGGGTAACCATTTTAGTAGACGGTGATGTTTATATCTGCCTTGATGCGCAGCATGTAAAGCCCGGTAAGGGGGCAGCTTTTGTGCGGGCGCGCCTGCGCAACATGAAAACCAATAATATCCAGGAAAAAACTTTTCGCGGAGACGAAAAGATCGAGCAGGCTTTTGTTGAAGAGTGTAAATTACAATATCAATATTCAAGCGGGGGCCTATTCCATTTTATGGACACTGATAACTTCGAAGAGATTGTTATTCCCGAAGAGAGAATTGGCGATAATGTTAAATTGTTGAAGGATAACCTTGAGATTGAAGGTTATTTCTTTAAAGGAGAGAATTTATCCATTACCTTGCCTAATTTCATAGAATTTAACATCATTGAAACTGAACAGGGCGTAAAAGGCGATTCGTCAAAGAGCGGCACTAAACCGGCTAAGATTGATACCGGAGCGACTATCCAGGTTCCTTTATTTATTAATATTGGTGATAAGATAAAGGTGGATACGCGTACCGGCGGCACCTATGCTGAGAGAATTAACTAAAATCTTGCCTTTTGCTTAGCTGACGGCAGTCAGGGTGGGCAGGCATGGATTTCGTAGTAACTTTATTCTCGCAGTAGCAATGTTAGAGAAAGGAAGGGTGTTGTGAACATTAAAGAAATTAAGGAAATGATTAATCTGATGAATGAAAACAGCCTTTCTGAGTTGGAGATTGAGAAGGATGATATGCGTATCCGGCTTAAGAAAACAGCTAATGGAATTGAAGGATTTGATGGGTCGGTAGTTTTGCAAGGCCAAACTGTTGGCCCTGCGGGTGGCAAAGTTCAAGCGTTACAGGCAGCGGAAGAAAAAAACGAAATTAAGACCGTAGAAATTAAATCTCCGATGGTAGGTACTTTTTATCGTGCACCCAATCCGGAAGCCGCTTCTTATGTAGATGTTGGCACTACCATTGAGCCTGGCCAGGTAATTTGTATTATTGAAGCAATGAAGTTAATGAATGAAATAAAATCAGAGATTAAAGGCAAGATACTTGAAATATTAGTAGATAACGCTGAGCCGGTAGAATTCGGCCAGCCTTTATTCCTTATTGAGCCGCTTTAGTAATTTTAGTAATTTAAGATGTTCTCCAAAATACTCATTGCCAATCGAGGCGAAATCGCCTTAAGGATAATACGCGCCTGTCATGAAATGGGCATCCGTACAGTGGCTGTTTATTCCCAGGCCGACCGCAACAGCCTGCATGTGCGTTTTGCTGATGAAGCAATCTGCATTGGCCAGGCATCAGGTGCCAGCAGCTATTTAAATATCCCCGCAATTATCAGTGCCGCCGAAATCACCGATGTAGAGGCAATTCATCCGGGTTATGGGTTTCTTGCCGAGAACGCGCATTTTGCTGAAATATGCGAATCTTGTAAAATTACTTTTATCGGCCCTACTCCTGAGAATATGCGGCTTATGGGTGATAAAATGGCTGCGCGTACCACTATGCAGAAAGCAGGGCTTCCTATTGTCCCTGGAAGCCGGTCGGTTATTAAGAATAAAGAAGAAGCGCTTAAGACTGCTAAGTCAATCGGTTATCCTGTTATCATTAAAGCAGCTGCCGGCGGCGGGGGAAAAGGGATGCGTATTTGCCATAATGATTTAACCCTTGTTTCCAGCTTATTGACAGCGCAAACCGAAGCAGAAGCTAATTTTGGTAATTCCAGCGTTTACATCGAGAAATATATTGAGCGGCCGCGCCATATTGAGGTGCAGATTATTGCTGACCGCTTAGGGCATATCGTGCAGCTTGGCGAAAGAGACTGCAGTATCCAGAGGAGGCACCAGAAGCTACTCGAAGAATCTCCATCGCCTGTTGTTGACGGCAAAATGCGCCGTAAATTAGGTGAATTAGTTTTAAAAGGCATGAAATCTATTAACTATCTTAGCTGCGGCACAATTGAATTCTTGCTGGATGAAAAAACCAGCAATTTTTATTTTATGGAGATGAACACGCGTATTCAGGTTGAGCATCCGGTTACAGAGATGGTAACCGGCATTGACCTGATTAAGGAGCAGATTAAGATTGCCAGTGGCGAGAAACTTAAATTTAACCAGGAAGATATCCAGATTAGGGGAGTTGCCATTGAATGCCGCATTAACGCTGAAGACCCCGATAATAATTTTATGCCTTCTCCCGGAAAAATTGAAAGCTTAATCCTTCCCGGCGGCCCGAATGTGCGAATAGATACGCATATCTATGCCGGATACGAAGTTCCGCCTTATTATGATTCTCTGGTAGCTAAGCTTATCGTCTGGGGAAATAACCGTCATGAGGCAATTAAGACTATGCGCAGGGCATTAAGTGAGTTCTATATCTCTCCGATCAAAACCACAATACCTTTTCATCTTAAGCTTATGGATAATCCGTTATTTAAAAAAGGTGATATCTCAACGCATTTTGTACAGGATCTTTTAATAAATGAAGGGAAGGAAGAGAATAAATGAACCCGGATGAATCTAGGAATGAGTTAGGTGTTTTAAGAATACATAAAAACGTAATCTCATCAATATCTTCAATTGCTGCTATAGAGATAGATGGGGTTAAGCGGGTGGGCAAAGATTTAAAAAGCGGCCTGTTTGAATTAGTGGGCAATAAATTTTCTTCGGCGATAAAAGTAGAAATCTCAAAAAATGAAGAAGTAAAGGTAGAAATCCCTTTGGTTATTAAATACGGTTATAATATTCCGGATATTGCAAGGAACGTACAGGAGAATGTCCGACAGGCACTGGAAAAAATGAGCAGCCTTTCCATAAAAGATATTAATGTAAGCGTGATAGGAATAGAAAGGGGGTAGTAATGAGATTTTTTACCACTTTAGGTATTATATTTTATGCAGCCGTTATTATCGTAATTGGCATAGCATTGGTTGTATTTTCATTTAACTTACTATTACCTCAAGATATTAATAATCTGCTTATCTATGCCCAGAGCAATCAAAATACCCGGATTATCATCGGCCTAAGCGGGGCGCTTTTAATTCTAATCAGTTTTTCTTTTGCCCAGATTATTTTAGGAAAATTCCAAAGAGAAAAGACGATTGCGTTTACTACTTCAAGCGGACAGGTAACTATCTCGCTCTCTGCGGTAGAAGATTTGATCCGCAGGCTGGCAGGAATTATTCCGGAAGTAAAGGAATTACGGCCGAATGTTGTAGCAAGTAAAAAGGGTATTATCGTAGATATGCGCGTAGTATTGCGTTCTGAAGCAAATATCCCTGAATTGACAAGCCGTTTGCAGGATATTGCCACATCTAAAATTCAGGAGGTTCTAGGCCTTGAGGAGCAGATTATTATCAGGATTCATGTTGCTAAAATTTCCCATGATGAAAAAGATAATCGCAGGAAAAAAGAACTTGAAAAGGAAGACCACTCATCAATACCGTTTGGCGGTTACGGTAGAGTATAGTTAAATAAATTGAGCCGCCGCTGAAACCCGCCACTAAAGCGTCAATAGATCCGCATAAAGGATTAGTGGCAGACGGCCGGATAGATTAAATTCGCGCGGATAACTTACGTTTACTGTTGTTTCGTAAGCTATGCGCTCATTTAAGGAGGAATAAGCAATGGCAAGGATTGGTATCTTAACAGGCGGCGGAGATTGCCCGGGATTAAATCCGGTTATTCGCGCAGTTGTACGTTCGGCATTAATTGAGGGCTATGAAATTGTAGGTATTAAAAACGGATGGCTTGGTTTAATTAAAAATGACACCATGGTTTTAAATATAGATACAGTTTCCGGTATCCTGCCCAAGGGCGGCACTATCTTAGGGACAAGCCGTACTAATCCATATAAAAAAGAAGGCGACCTTGGAAAGGTGAAGGATAATTTTAAAAAAATGGGGTTAGATGCTTTGGTTGCCGTGGGCGGAGAAGATACCTTAGGCGTTGCTTTCAAATTAACTAAAGACGGCCTGCCGAATATTGTCGGAGTTCCTAAGACTATAGATAATGATTTATCGGCTACTGACTATACTTTTGGTTTCGATACTGCTTTAAATGTGGCTATGGAGTGTATTGACCGCCTGCATACTACCGCTGAAAGCCACCATCGTATTATAGTTGCTGAGGTTATGGGCAGGCATGCTGGCTGGATTGCCATTGAAGCTGGTATTGCCGGAGGAGCAGATGTAATTTTAATTCCTGAAATCCCCATTGATATGGATGAAGTCTGCGATGTGATAAAAAAAAGACACCAGAGGGGCAAAACATTTAGTATCATTGTGGTTTCTGAGGGCGCTCAGTTTAAGGGCGGTGCTATGGTTACTCAGGAACAAAAATTAGATTCTTTTGGCCACGTGAGGCTCGGAGGCATTGGAGAGGATTTGGCCGCGCAAATTGAAAAAAGAACCGGCTTTGAAACTCGCGTCAGCGTTTTAGGCCATATACAAAGAGGCGGTTCGCCGACTGCCTTTGACCGTGTATTAGGCACGCGTTTTGGGGTAAAGGCAGTGGAGTTGGTCAAGGCTAAAAAGTTCGGGAAAATGGTGGCTTTAGCCGGGATAAAAATTATTGATGTTCCGTTAGAAGAAGCGGTGAAGGCATTAAAGACTGTTGATATGGAACTTTATAATATTGCCAAGGTATTTTTTGGGTAAGGAGTAGGTACCCGGCGCCTATAATGATTTGCGCCGGTGTTGCCTAGGTAGACAAGGAGAAAGAATGCGCGAGAGAATAAAAGATATTCTTTTAGAAAGTATCCAGGTTAAAGAAGAGATTTTGCGTAATCAGATCGAATCAATTGCACAGATTGCCGAGCTTATGATTGATTGCCTAAAGAAAGACGGCAAGGTAATTGTTTTTGGCAACGGCGGCTCAGCCAGCGATAGCCAGCATATTGCCGCAGAGCTGGTCGGCCGTTTTAAAAAGGATCGTTCAGCATTGGCTGGTGTGGCGCTTACTACTAACACGTCAATTCTTACTTCTATAGCTAATGATTATGGTTACGATGTGGTTTTTTCCCGTCAGGTAGAGGCATTAGGAAAGAAAAATGATGTAGTCTTAGGAATTTCTACCAGCGGAAAAGCTAAAAACGTGGCTTTAGGTATTAAGCAGGCAAAGAAAATGGGGATTAAAACCGTAGCCTTAAGCGGCGGAGATGGAGGGGAAATAGTAAAATTAGCTGATGTGTCTTTAGTCGTGCCGTCTAAGATAACCGCAAGGATCCAGGAAGCACACATTACTATTGCCCATATAATATGCGAAATGATCGAACAGGTACTTTGTCAGGAACAAAAATAACCACGCTTTCTAGCCTTAAACGAAGAGTTGGGTATTTGAAACGGAATGGCAAGAAGGTAGCCTTTACTAACGGTTGTTTTGATGTTTTGCATTACGGCCATATTAAATATCTTGAGGATGCAAAAAGTAAAGGCGATTATCTGATTGTAGCAGTTAATAGCGATTCCTCCATTAAAAAAATTAAGGAAGCTAACCGGCCGGTCATCGGCCAACTTGACCGCCTAAAAACCGTTGCCGCGTTGGCAAGCGTGGATTTTGTTATTTTATTTAATGAGGATAATCCGCTTAGATTAATTAAAGCGCTTAGACCGGATATTTTGATTAAGGGTTCAGATTGGAGCAAGGAAAGAATTATCGGCGCTGATTTTGTAAAAAGTTACGGCGGTAAGGTCTTAACCGTAAATTTAGTTAAGGGTCGTTCAACCAGCGCAATAATTAATAAAATTGTCAGAGATTTCTCGGGAAAATAATATTTACAGAATAATTGACGCTAATCTGAACCGGGCTAGAGAGGGCTTGCGTGTGTGCGAAGAGATAACCCGGTTTATTTTGGATAATCATAAATTAACAGCTTTTTTTAAGAATCTTAGGCATAAGGTTGATGCAGGGGCAAGAAAAATTTACCCTGCTTCTAAACTGATTAGCCAGCGTAAAAGCGGCAGTGATGTAGGAAGGCTGAATTATCGCGGAGAACTAAATCGCGCCAATTGTAAGGATATTTTCTTTGCTAATATTCAGAGGGTTAAAGAATCTTTACGCGTCCTGGAAGAGTTTACTAAATTAGTGGATGCCAAGGGCGCCTTAGGTTTTAAGCAACTCAGATATAAAGTTTATGAAATCGAAAAAAAATCTTTTAAAAAAGTCTCAGCTTTACCTGATTTTAAATAGGCAGAATAAAACCGGCCGTTCTTTAGATATATGTTCCGATAGTTTTTGTGACGGAATTGACTTAGTCCAGTTAAGGGATAAAGTAAATATAAAAAAAGACGTTTTAAGTTTTGCCCTCAATTTATCCAAATTTTTTAGCAGAAGCAAAACGCTCTTTATAGTTAATGATTATGTTGATGTTGCGCTATCCTGCAAAGCAGACGGCGTACATTTGGGCCAATCCGATACTTCTGTAAAAGAAGCCAGAAAAATATTGGGTAGGGGTAAAATTATCGGTGTTTCCTGCCACTCTCTAGGCCAGGCATTAAAAGCGCAAAGAGAAGGGGCGGATTATATAGGTATCGGGCCGGTATATGCTACTCCTACAAAGCCCGAATATAAGGCGATAGGCTTAAAAACCCTGCGCCGGTTAAAAGATAAAATAAGAATACCCTACTTTGCTATAGGGGATATTCACCAGGGCAATGTTAGAGATATTATTGCCAGCGGAGGCAGCCGTATTGCGGTAGCCCGCGCGATTTTAAAAGCAAAAAATCCCAGGGCTTCGGTAAAGCAGTTGAATAAATTATTAAGGAAAAAATGACACAGTTAGAATTTGCCAAGAAAAATATTATTACTGCGCTTATGCGTAAGCTAGCGGCTATTGAGGGAATTAAACCGCTTGATCTTATGCATCTAGTCCGCGCAGGTAAGGTAGTTATACCTTTAAATATTAATCATAAAATAAAAAAACCCTGCGCAATAGGGGCTACTTTATCTACCAAAGTTAATGCTAATATCGGCACTTCTACGGATGAATCCGGGATTTGCGATGAAATAGAAAAACTTAAAACAGCTATAAAGTATGGAGCGGATGCCCTAATGGATTTAAGCGTGGGGGCCAACTTAAGCAAAATAAGAAAAGAAGTTTTAAAATATTCAACTGTCCCTGTGGGCACTGTTCCGGTTTACGAGGTGGCAGTCAGGGCGCAAGTGAGAAATAAAAATTTCCTTAAATTCAGCGCCGAAGATGTTTTAAGCGTATTAGAGGAGCAGGCAAAGCAGGGGGTGGATTTTTTTACGATACATTGCGGAGTAACGAAAAAGAGCGTAAGAATTTTAGAAAAACATAAGAGGCTTATGGGGATTGTTTCGCGGGGGGGAGCAATTGTTGCCAGTTGGATGAAGCTTTACAAAAAAGAGAATCCATTTTATTCACATTTTGATCGAATTCTAGATATTGCTCATAAATATGATGTAACCTTAAGTTTGGGCGATGGGTTGCGCCCGGGTTCAGTTTTAGACGCCACAGATAAAGCGCAGATCGCAGAACTAAAAATTCTTGGGAGCCTGGCAAAACGCGCCCGAGTGCGGGGTGTTCAGGTAATGATTGAAGGCCCGGGGCATGTCCCAATAAATCAGATAGAAAAAAATATTGCTTTAGAGAAAAAATATTGTTCGGGCGCGCCTTTTTATGTGTTAGGCCCGTTAGTTACTGATGTTGCCCCGGGATATGACCATATTACTTCTGCAATAGGAGGTGCAATAGCAGCCGGCTTCGGAGCGGATTTTCTTTGTTATGTAACGCCTGCGGAGCATTTGCGCCATCCGACAGTAAATGATGTCCGGGAGGGGGTAATTGCCAGCCGTATTGCAGCTCACGCCGGAGATTTAGTTAAGAGAAAAAAGGCTGCTATAAAGTGGGATAGAAGTATTTCTGCTGCGCGAAAGGCGCGGGATTGGAAAAAACAAATTCAATTATCTATTGACCCTGAGAAAGCAAGGCAGTATCGCCTGAGCAGCAAACCGAAGCTTTCTAATGTATGCACAATGTGCGGGGAGTATTGTTCTATTAAATTGATGGAAGATTGCCTACCTGCCGGTAGGTAAACCTGTTTGGCAGGCAGGCTTGCCTGGTGGCAGGTATGCCTGCTTGCGGGTATAGTGTTTTGCGAGCGTAGTTCAGTGGTAGAACACTAGCTTCCCAAGCTAGATATGGGGGTTCGATTCCCCTCGCTCGCTTGAATTAAGGCGGTTGTCTTGCCTGCCCTGACTGCCGTCAGGCAGGCGTCAGGCAGGGATTCCGCTTATCCGCTTATAGAATCAGTAAGCAGTAGTTAGCAGGTAGGAATGATGATAAAAATTATTTTAATTTTCATATTACTCAGTTTATCCGGTTGCGCGACTGTTCCTCCATACACCGGCCCGGTTTTACCTGTTTCGGCGCAGAGAATTCCTGGGGTAGAACACAGGGTAGAGGCAGGCCAAACTCTTTGGAGGATATCTAAAATTTATAATGTTGATATGGACGATATTTTACGGCTTAATCATATTTCAGAAAATACAACTATTGAGGTTGGGCAAATACTTATAATTCCACAACGACAAGCGCTAAATGCTGAGCAGGTGATTAAATCCTCATTCGATGATTTTCACTGGCCGCTTAAAGGCAGAATAATTGCAGGATTTGGCTCTAGTTATCGCAACTTAATAAACAGGGGAATTAATATACAGGTTCAAGCAGGCACAGATATTTTAGCCAGCCGTCAAGGCCGGGTAGTTTTTTATGCCGCTAATTTTGGTAATTTTGGAAACACTGTAATTATTGACCATGGGGACGGCTTACGTACTGTTTATTCAAGAGTTTCGGAGATTTTTGTGAAGCCGGGAGATAATGTGCAAAGAGGGGCTTTGATTGGGCGCGTTGGTTCATCTTTAAGGGATAAAAACAGCTATCTGCATTTTGAGATCAGAAAAGGTGCCTTGGCGCAAAACCCTTTATTTTACCTGTCAGGCTAGAATTTACTTTTTTAATGGGTTAAACTATGATAAAAGACAAATTCTTTGATCGTAAAAATTATATCCAGATTTTAGAAAAACGCGTCTGTAGCTTAAAAGAAGGCTACCGGCAAAATATCGCTATTATCGGCCAAGAGGATGTGGGTAAAACCAGCATTATCTCTAAATTTTTGGCTAGCTTCTGTGACCCGCGGGTTATAACGGTATTCTTAGGGGTTCGGCCTGAATCCTTAGATGGTTTTGCCAATAGGTTTATTTGCGCCCTGCTTTATAATTTCCTTATAAATAGCGGCCTGCCCTTAAAAGAAGATATTGAATACCTGATTAGCAAATCCCGCCGGTATATACCTAAGACTTGCGAAAAAATAAATTTTATACTTAGTGAACTGTCCAGAAGAAAAAAAATCAATATTGTTAACGAACTTTTTAGCCTGTCTGAATTAATTAATCAGGAAACTGGAAAATTTACGGTTTTTTTCCTTGATGAATTTCATAACCTTGAAAATATTGGTGTTAGGAATTTATACCGTGATTGGGGCAAGTTGCTTATTTTGCAGAAAAATACTCTTTATGCTATAACCAGCTCCAGGATTTTTAAGGCTAAGGCCGTTCTTTCCAAACAACTATCTTTATTGTTTGGTAATTTTGAGATAATTACTGTTGAACCTTTTGATATCCATACTAGCTGGAGTTATCTTGACCAGCATGCTCCGGGTTTAAAGTTAAATCCCGGAGTAAAAGATTTTATAATTAATTTTACCGGCGGCCACCCTTTATACCTTGAATTAATAGCGGACGCTTTATCTGGAGCGAATATTTCTGTTGATTTAGCGGATATCCTTGAAAACTTATTGTTTAATACTTCGGGAATCCTTAACCAGAGATTTTCCAATTATATTAAACGTTTTTTGGATGAACCGGCAAATAATGATTACATCTCCATACTTTATTTAATTGCCCGGGGAGAAACCCGGATTAAAGATATCGCGCATATTTTACATAAGCAAAAAAAGGAGTTATCCGTAAGGGTTAATTATCTCCTTGAAGCTGACGCCATTAGCGTGAGCGGAGATTTCGTTAAATGTAATGACCGCTTGTTTGCTTACTGGATGCGTTTTGTTTACCAGGAGAAGATGCGCAGTGTTTCTTTTGACGCTAAAAATCAAAAGGAGAAATTCCGAGCTAATATTTTAGGGCTCATTCGGGAGTTTTCTATGCAATCCGGAAAGCCCCTGGCTAATCGTGTTTCTGAATTACTTGCGTTATTTGAGGATGACCTTATGCAATTTGAGCGAAAAAAAATCAGGCTTAATCATTTCCGCGAAATTAAGCCTTTAGTGTTTAATCATCGTTTTTTAAAAGACGGTTTATTGGGCCGCTCTAGCGATGCTTTGTGGATTATGGCGATCAAGCCCGAAGCGCTCACTGAACAGGATGTTACTGAGTTTGCCAAGGAATGTAAAAGGTATCACCACAAGTCGCAGCGGAAGATTATTGTTACCTTGAAAGAAGTTGACCCGAATGCAAGGCTAAAGGCGTTAGAAGAAAAGATTTGGACTTGGGATTTGAATAATTTAAATCAGATTCTTGATCTATTCTCAAAACCGAGGGTAATCGCTTAAGAGCTGTTATTTTTAAAAGGGTTTGAGGGTTAATCCACACAAGAAAGAGCCAAGTGAGAATTGGAGTAATTTCAGATACGCATATTCCGGATAAATGTGAGCATATACCTGCTGCAGTTTTAGATGTTTTTAAACATGTTGATATGGTTATACATGCCGGAGACATAGTAAGTTTGAAGGTGATAGAAGAATTAAGGTCGGCATGTTCTAGGGTAGAAGCTGTAGCCGGAAACATGGATCGAAGTGATGTTGTAAAAAAATACCCGGTAAAACAAGTTTTTAATATTTCAGGTGTTAAAATCGGCCTTACGCATGGTTCCGGAGCGCCGGTGAATCTTATTGAGTTGCTTAAAGATACTTTTAAAACGGATAATTGCGATATTATTATTTTTGGGCATTCGCATAAGCCAATGAATGAGAGAATAGGCAAGGTTTTATTTTTTAATCCCGGCAGTGCGACTGATTTTCTCTCCGGTGATACTTCCTACGGTATAATTGATATAGACGAAAGGCTAGAGAGGCGTGGTTTGCCTCTAGATAAGCAAAGCCACAGGACAGAGAGGCGTGGTTTGCCTCTAGATAGGCAAAGCCACAGGCTAGAGGGACGTGGTTTGCCTTCAGATAGGCAAAGCCACAGGATAGATGGTGATGGTATTAAAGCTAATATAGTTAAAATTTAAATATGGATAGGCTTTGGGCGCCGTGGCGGAATAATTACGTAAGCAAAAAGAAAAAACAAAAGGGGTGTATTTTTTGCAATGCGAAAAAAAATCCTGCTTGCGATTATGTAATTTTTAAGACAAAAAAATCCATTTGCATGCTTAATATTTATCCCTACAATAACGGCCACATTCTAATTTCTCCTTTAAGGCATTTCGGCGATATATCCTTTGCCCAAGAAGGAGAAATTTTAGATATGTTTAAATGCTTGAAAAAGGCAAAAGCACTTCTTAAAAAAGTATTAAAGCCTCAAGGATTCAATATAGGTTTTAATCTTAGCCGTACTGCAGGCGCTGGAATTACGGATCATCTTCACTTGCATATTGTGCCACGCTGGGAAGGGGATACTAATTTTATGCCCGTAATTGGCAATAGTAAAATTATTTCGCAGTCACTGGATGAATTGGCAAAACTTTTGAAAAATGCGGATAGATAAACTTAATCATTCTGGTAAACGGGAGCCAAACAATAGCCCTTTGTCTAACGAATTTGAGGAAAAGTTTCTAGCCCCTTTTGCTATGAGAAGTTGTAATTCGCGCGGCAGGGTGCATAAGGAGAGTGAGCATGCTTACCGTCTTTGCTATCAGCGTGACCGTGATCGCATTATTCATTCTGCGGCTTTTAGAAGGTTGGAATATAAAACCCAGGTTTTTGTCAACCATGAGGGGGATTATTACCGCACCCGTCTGACGCATAGCATTGAAGTTTCCCAGATCGCCCGCACTATTGCCTGTGCGTTACGGTTAAATATGGATTTAACCGAAGCAATTGCTTTGGCGCATGATTTGGGCCACACGCCCTTTGGCCACTCCGGAGAAGAAGTGCTCAATGAATTGATGGCTAAATGCGGAGGGTTTAACCATAATCTCCAGGGGCTACGTGTAGTAGACTATCTGGAGGAGCGTTATCCGGATTTTCCGGGTATAAATTTGAGCTGGGAGGTGAGGGAGGGGATAGTTAAGCATTCTTCAGTTTTTGACGTTGCAGTTAAGCTTAAGGATTTTCTCCCTGAAAAAATGCCTTCTTTAGAGACTCAAACAGTCGATGTCGCAGATGAGATAGCTTATGATAATCATGATCTGGATGACGGGCTTACTTCCGGATTGATAAAAGAAGCTGATCTAGATGGCCTTGCGATTTGGAAAAAAATAAATCACAAGATAGATCAGAAATATAAAAAAATTAATTTTAATTACCGTAAATACATGATTATCCGCGGTTTAATCGATTTACAAGTTACGGATTTAATTCAAGCTACGCAATCGGAGATCGCCAGGCTTAAGATCAAAAATTATACCGATCCTTATAAGGTTAGCCAAAGGATAGTAGATTTCAGTAAAGAGGTCAAGGAATTAAGAAAACCGCTTAGGCAGCTTCTTATGCAGAAGCTTTATCATCATTACCGCGTTATGCGTATGAGTACAAAAGCTAAACGTTTTATCAGGGAGTTATTTTGTGAATACGTTAGCCGCCCGCAACAATTGCCTTCGGAGATCCAACAAAAAATTTCTAAAGAAGGAGTAAGGCGGGTAGTTTGCGATTACATTGCCGGCATGACTGACCGGTACGCATTAGATGAATACAAAAAATTATTTAACCCCTACGAAAAAGTATAGGTTTTTAATTTCGGCGGTGCATAGTATTTACCGCCTGCTTAACTCTACCTATGAGGTTAACGAATTAATTAGCCGGATGGGCCGCTTGTTTTGCCAATTTTTTAATGCCTATTACTGTACGATTATATTATTAGACGCAAGCAAGAAATATTCAACTGTTAAATGCATAATAAAAGATAACAAGAAATTTTTAGATTATAAGAGAATTAAAATTAGCGGCGAGGTCGAAAAAAGAATTATTAAAAAATCCTCTTCGGCTAGAATAGGTAATTTATTAGGTATTCCGCTTATCTGCGAAGACCTCTTAGGGCTTATTATTATAAAACGCCAAAAATCCGGTCAACCCTTTGATATATTTGACCAGGAGATGCTTATGACTATGGCAGAGCAGGCGGTTGTCGGAATTAAGAATCTACAGCTTTATGAGGAGCAGGAGAAGATAGTCCTTGGCAGTATTAAATCTTTGGTTACATTTTTAAATACGCGTGTTTCCAGCGAATACACGCATTCGCCGCATTTTAGCAAGTTGGTTTGTGCCCTAGGATGTGAAATGCATCTTGATGAAAAACAGCTCCAGAGCCTTAAATATGCCAGCTTTCTGCACGATGCCGGAAAAATTGATATCCCGGCTGCGATATTAACCAAGACTACTAAGCTTACCCCAGAGGAATTTGATGTTATTAAGAAGCATCCGGTTAAAGGCGCGCAAATTTTAAGGCCGTTGCAGGTTTTACGGCCGGCTATTCCGATTATTATGTATCATCATGAAAAATATAACGGTACCGGGTATCCTTCTAGGCTAAAGGGTAAGAAAATCCCGTTGTGTGCGCGTATAATGTCAGTAGCAGATGCATTTGAGGCGATGGTTTATGGCAGGCCATATCGCCAGAGGATGGACATTGCCTCTGCTATTAAAGAATTAAAGAAACAAGGAGGAATACAATTTGACCCTAAAGTTGTTGAGGCTTTTTTAAAAGTAATTAAGAAATTTAATAAAAGAATTTATTTGAATCAGGATTCTCCCAAAACATAATATTAATCTATGGCTCAAAAGCAGGATTATACACAAGGCGAACTTTTTACGCAATCCGAGGACAGCGGGCAGTATAAGCCGCAAATCTCCAGGAATCAGTTTTTTTTACGGATTAGAAACTATGAAAAAGCTTTGCTCTTGATTATGGGCCTGGTCTTATTAAGCATTATTTCTTTTTCTCTCGGCGTAGAAAAAGGAAAGCGTGCGGTTTTGGCAGAAAATAATAGCTTTGATCAGGACACTTACACTATTCAGGTAGCAGCTTTTAAAAACAGACAGCTTGCTTTGCGTCAAGCCCAGATATTAGTAAAAGAGGGCTTTTCACCGGCAGCTTTCGCAAAAGGGAATTATATTATTTTGTGCGTAGGCAAATTTTCTAATCAAGAGAGCGCGCAGC
>CAZOSW010000023.1:0-20264 GCA_964582765.1 uncultured Planctomycetales bacterium
ATTGTTTTTACCGGAGATACATTATTTTGCCAGGGGATAGGCCGTTATGATTTACCGGGAGGCAGTGGGCAGTTATTGGAAAAATCGATTAAGGAAAAATTATTTGTTTTACCCGTTAATACAAAAGTTTACCCGGGGCATGGCCCGGCAACTACGATAGGCAAAGAAAAGCTTAATGAGTTTTTCTAAATAATTATGAAAGAGTTGATTGATTCGTTTTTGGATTATCTTTCCGTTGAGCGTGGGCTGTCAAAAAATACCATTATTGCTTATCGGCAGGACTTAAATATTTACCTCGATTTTCTTATTAAGCGCGGGATAAATGCGCTTTCTAAGATAGTCAAAAATGATATCATTGAATTTATGCTTTTTGAAAAGACTAAAGGGATTTCACCTACCAGTATTTCACGCCGGCTTGCAGCTATACGTATGTTCCATCGTTTTCTCACCCGCGAGAGGGTTTTAAAGGATGACCCCACTACTTTAATTGACACGCCAAAATTATGGAAAAAGGTTCCGGATACCCTTTCTTTAAATGAAGTAGAGGCATTGATTGGCCGTCCTGAACCGCGTGGTCATCAGGGAGCAAGGGATAAGGCGATATTAGAGACCCTTTATGCCACGGGCATGCGGGTATCTGAATTGACTTATCTTAAAACAAACAATGTAAATCTGGATATCGGATTCCTGCGTTGTGTCGGAAAAGGAAATAAGGAGCGGGTTATTCCGTTGGGAAAGCGAGCCATCCATAGCATTAATAGGTATCTGGAGTTTAGCCGTCCGTATTTTTTAAAAAATAAAACTTCAGAATACCTTTTTATTAGCCGCTCTGGGGGAAAGTTATCCCGGCAATCTGTCTGGAAACTAATTAAGCGTTACGCTAAAGAAGCTAAAATTAAAAAGCCGATAAAGGTGCATACCTTAAGGCATTCGTTTGCTACGCATTTATTAGAGAGAGGGGCGGACTTGCGTTCGGTGCAGGAAATGCTTGGCCACTCAAATATTTCTACGACTCAAATTTATACGCATATTGATAAAAATAGGCTAAAAACTATTCATAGAATGTTTCATCCGCGCCCATAAAAGATGAAGAAATATTTTAAAAATCTCCCCAAGGAATTAAAAATAATTATCAGCCTTGCTTCGCAAGTTTCCAGAGAAACCAATATGCCGGCTTATTTAGTCGGCGGGTTCCTGCGCGACTTAATCTTGGGTGTTCGAAACTTTGATTTAGATATTGCTGTCGAGGGAAACGGCATTATCTTTGCCCAGACCCTGGCTAAGAAATTAAAATCAGGATTAAGGACGCATGAACGTTTTGGAACAGCTACTCTAATTTTGGATGGTTTCCTAAAAGTAGATATTGCTACTACCCGTAAGGAAAAATACCCTAGTTGTGCGTGTTTGCCACAAGTAAGTTGCGGGCCGTTAAAAGATGACCTTATGCGCCGTGATTTTACTATCAATGCTATGGCTGCAAATATTGTCGATACTGGTGAGCAGAAATTAATCGATCCTTTTGGAGGTAAAGATGATTTATTGGCCGGAAGGATCCGTATTTTGCACGATTTAAGTTTTAAGGATGACCCCACGCGCATATTAAGGGCTATACGTTTTGAACAGCGTTTTAATTTTAAGATTGAGCCAAAGACACTTTTTCTCCTTAAGGCCGCAATTAAAAATGGGCTATTAAACAGGGTAAGCCCGCATAGGATACGCGATGAGTTTATATTAATGCTTAAGGAGCCGGATTTCCTGAAACAAATAAAGCGGATTAATAATTTGTGCTCGTTATCATTTATTAGTAACAAATTAAAAGTTAAGAAATCAACGTATGATTTATTTAAATCAGCGGATAAGGAAATTTTTTGGTTTAATAAAAATTTCCCTACGCATAGGCAGCTTGATACCTGGCTTATTTATTTCGTGGCGCTCCTTGTGCCGCTTGATTTAAAAGAAATTAGAAATATTACCTTTAGGTTGGGCTTGCGTAAGGGTGAGGAGAAAATAATTATTAGTTACCGCCGCCTGAACCGTAAGCTAATCCAATTTTTAAGCAAAAAAAGTATTTTGCCTGCACAAATTTTCAGTAAACTTGAACCTTTAAGCTATGAAACGATTGTTTTGTTAAGGTCTAGCTCGCAGAATAAATACCTCAAAGATCATATTTCAAATTTTCTTAGAATTTATAATGGTATGCGCCTTTATGTGTCGGGAAAAGATTTAGCTGCTTTAGGTGTTCTGCCGGGGCCGGGGTATCAAAAGATATTTGCTAAAGTATTGGAAGCTAAACTTAACGGAAAGATAAAGGGCCGCCGCCAGGAGCTTGTTTTAATTAGAGAATTAATAAAAACAAAAAATTTAAAAGGGAGCTAAGATAATGTCAAGGCAACAACGGGTTGAAGAGGCGATGAAAAAAGAAGTAAGCATTATTATTCACGATGAAATTAAAGATCCGCGGATAGGTTTTGTTACTATTACCAGGGTCGAGCTTTCAAAAGATTTAAGAAATGCCAAGATTTTCTATAGTGTGTTAGGCAAAGAAGAGGATTACGAAAAAACAAAGCTTGCCCTAGATTCTGCTTTAGGGTTTATCCGTAGTTTACTTGCATCGAGGATTAATCTACGCTTTGCAACTGAGCTTGTGTTTAAAGAAGATCGTTCTACCGAGTATAGCGTAAAAATTGAAGAGATACTAAATAAAATAAAGGAGTCAGATGGGACTAAATGAAGCCTGTAAAGCCATAAAAAGATATAATAATTTTTTAATTACCGCCCACACTAGCCCCGAGGGGGATGCCTTAGGTGCTGAACTTGGGTTTTATAATCTTATCAAGAAACTCGGTAAAAACGGGTTAATCATAAATGAAGATATGGTGCCTTACGGTTATGATTTTTTATGTGCAAATAAACCCATTCATCTCCTGAACAAAGAATCTAATAATATTAAATTTGATTGCTTTGTAGTTTTAGATTGCGCAGACCTGAAACGTACCGGCGATGTCTATAAATTGAATAAAAATAAACCGGTATTAAATATTGACCATCATATCAGTAATCAGTTTTTTGGAGACGTTAATTGGGTTGATTCCGGCGCCTCTTCATGCTCGGAAATGATTTTTAAATTATTTAAAAAATTGCGACAGAGAATAGATAAAGACGCGGCCTTAGCGTTATATACTGGGGTGATGACTGACACGGGCTCATTTCGATATTCTAATACCTCTAGTTTTACTTTTAAGGTTGCATCTGAGCTTTTAAGATCAGGGATTAACGTTCCGCAGGTTTATCGAAACACCTATGAGAATATTCCAATTAGCGATATAAAATTATTGCTTAGGCTTCTGCCAAGAATCAGATTTTATTGTCAAGGCAGGGTTGCCGGGTTCCAAATTAATAAAGAACTAATTAAGATAAAGAAGCCGTCTATCGATTTAGCGGAACAGCTTTTAAATTTTGGCCGCTTAATTAAAGGAGTTCAAGTAGTAGTATTGTTTAAAGAGAATCTGGGGAGAAAAAATGAGGTGCGCGTTAATTTAAGAAGCCAGGGTAAAGTTGATGTAAATAAGATTGCCTCATTTTTTGGAGGCGGAGGTCATAAGACCGCCAGCGGCTGCACTTTAATTGGCAATATTAAAAAAATCGAAAGAGATGTTATGGCTAAAATCCAGTCATCTTTAATATACTCTAAGTGAAAATATTTCGCGGAATAAGTAAAATCAAGAAGCACAGAAGAGTCGTTGTTGCTCTGGGGGTTTTTGACGGGCTGCACCGCGGGCATTTAAATATTTTAAAAGCAGTAGTTAAAAAAGCTAAACAGGTCTCAGGTACTAGCGTAGTTTTAACCTTTTGGCCCCATCCGCAAAAAGAAGAAAGCCTTTATTCTCTCCAGCACCGCCTTAGCCTACTTGATGCTTTAGGCATAGATATCTGTATCATAATAAATTTTAATAAGGAGTTTTCTAAAATTAGCGCCGAAGTTTTTATCAAAGATATATTAGTTAATAAAATTGGGGCGCAGTATATCTATATCGGAAAAAATTTTCGTTTCGGCAGTTTGGCCCATGGTAATTATAATCTTTTATGTAAAGCAGCTAAAATTTATAAATATAGTGTAAAGAAGTTTTCGATGGTCTGCGTTAATAAAAAACCGGTAAGCAGTACGGCCATAAGAAAATTAATTAGGCAAGGTAATTTAGCGGCTAGTAAAAAACTACTTGGCCGCAGAGTCAGTGTCTTGGGCTCGGTGATTAAAGGTAGTAGGCTTGGCAGCAGAATAGGGTTTCCTACAGCAAATATTAATCCGCATCATGAGGTTATTCCTCCGGCGGGTATTTATGCTGCTAAAATTATCCTCTTTGGTAAAACATATTACGGCATCTGTTATATCGGGCGCAGGCCTACAATATATGCTAAAAATATGTCCGATAGAATAGAGGTGCATATATTTGATTTTTATAAAAATATTTATGGGGAATATCTTGAAATTCAATTTCTAAAATTAATCCGGCCAGATAAAAAATTTGCTTCCATCGGAGATTTGACCCAGCAAATTCAAAAAGATATAATTTCCTGCCGTAAAATTCTGTGTATTGCTTCAAAAAACCACAATAGCTAGGTATCTCGATTACCTAATCCACAATTGCTTGTATTTGTTGAATTTAGGTAAAATTTTTTCTTGACAAAGAGGAGGATTTTGTCTATACTTTGAGTATTCAGTGGATAAAAGTGGAGTAAAGTGGAAGGGAAGAAGAAATGTTCTACGGGGAGTTTGAGCATTCCATAGACCGAAAAGGGCGATTGATTTTGCCGGCTAAATTCCGAGAAGTTGCCAAAAATCAATTCGTAGAAAAGTTTTTTGTTACTCGTGGTCTAGATAAATGCCTTTTTATGTTTTCCGAGGAAGAATGGCGCTCTCAGGAAAATAAATTTAAAACTATGTCATTTACTAAGCAGCAGTCGCGTACTTTTAATCGGTTGCTCTTTAGCGGTGCTGTCGAAGTAGGTTTTGATAAACAAGGAAGAATCTTAGTGCCGCAATATTTAAAAGATTTTGCGGAAATTAAAAGAGATGTGATGATCGTAGGAGTTTCTAACCGTATTGAGATTTGGGCAAAAGACAAATGGCATGATTTTTATTCAAATAGCCGTCAGTCTTTTGAAGAGATCGCAGAGAAGTTAATGGATGTATGATGACAGAAGAGAAGTTGTTGCATAGGCCGGTTATGTTAGGTGAAGTTATAGATTACTTGAAACTAGGGCCCGGTCAAATAATTATAGATGCGACTATGGGTACCGGCGGGCATTCACTTGAAATATTAAAGAGGATTATTCCCGGGGGCAGGTTAATCGGTATTGACAGGGACCAAGATTCGCTAGCTATTTGTCGAGAAAGACTATATGAATTTAAGGATGCTTGCGAATTTGTTCATTCTAATTTTGCGGATTTAGATCAGGTTTTAGAGAAGCTGGGCATAAAAGAAGTAGATGGTGTAGTTTTTGATTTAGGTATTTCCAGCTATCAACTAAAAGATGCGCAAAGAGGTTTTAGCTTTCAGGAAGAGGGGCCGCTGGATATGCGTTTAGACAGAAGTAGTTATATCTCAGCATATGATTTGATAAATAACCTCAATGAAAACGAGATATCTCATTTGCTCTGGAATTTCGGGCAGGAACGTTGGCATAATCGTATAGCTCATTTGTTAATCGAAGAGCGCAAGTTAGAGCCTATTTCTACAACCAAGCAATTAGCTGATTTGGTGATGCGGGCTATTCCGTATAGGTACAGGAAGAGCTATTACCGTATACATCCTGCTACGCGGACTTTTCAGGCAGTGCGCATTGCCGTAAATAGGGAATTAGAAATCTTGGAAAGTTCAATTACTAAGGCTGTTACAGTTCTAAAACAGCAAGCCAGAATATGTGTTATTTCTTTCCATTCTTTGGAAGATCGAGCAATTAAGCATACATTCCGTGCACTTAAGGCTGACGGGATGGTTGACATTATTACAAGTAAGCCCCTGGTTCCTACGGATGGCGAGATAGAAGCTAATCCCTCCAGCCGTAGTTCTAAATTCAGGGTAGCGCAAAGGATATAAAATAATATGAAACTGACTAAATTTCTTTCCACAGTGGTATTTATTACTTCTTTCTCTGTGCTTTATGTTTATCAGCAAAGCGAAATATTCCGCCTGGCTTATCTGGGCCAGAAAAAACAAGTACTTTTTACGGAATTACTGGATAAGAATACCGCTTTAAGATATAATATTAACAAGGGTTCTTCTTTGGTAAACATCGGTGGCAGAATCGATGAAACTAGTGAATTTCAAATGCCGGATAATTACCGTTTTGTTAAATTTGTTTCTTCCAAAGAAGGTTTAAAGCTTGTTGGTCAGAGTCAAAACAAAGAAGGGTTATTGGCACGGATTTTTAACTTAAAACGGGAAGCTCAAGCAAAGACAATTAACCCCTAATATTTATTTCTTCTTAGCAGAAGACCCCGGGTTTGCCCGGGATGAATGCGAAAGATGCTTTGGTGGGATGTCACTGAATGGGTAAGCCCGTTGGTGATGCTAATCGGGATAATAATCCTTGGCATCGAAGATGGCAAGGATCTCATTAAGGTACCACGGGTATGCCCGTGGGGTTTTCATTACTCCTAGAAAATATAGTGTATATCAGTAATTATCGCCGAAGGAATGAGGCGGTATTTTTGGTTTTTTTTATTTTTCTCCTTCTTTGCGTAGGCCGCCTTTTTTTTATCCAATTTTTTCGTTCCGATTATCTTACCTCAATAGCTAAAAAACAACACAATCAGCTCTTAGAGCTTGAGCCGCGGCGCGGAACAATTTATGACTGCAATCTTAAAGCACAGGCATTTAATATGTCTATGGATTCGCTTTATGCTGTTCCAAATGCAATTAATGATAAAGAAAACATAATAAAAAAACTGGATTCAATACTTGGCCTTAAACATAGTTATCTTGAAGACAGGTTAAACCGTAAAAAATCATTTATCTGGTTAGCGCGTAAAATGCCTCCCGATAAATCCGCTGCCATTAAGAAATTAAATATTAAAGGGTTGGGATTCCTAAAGGAAACCAAGCGTATTTATCCTAACAGTTATCTGGCCAGCCACGTAATTGGTTTTAGCGGTATGGATAATATCGGCTTAGAGGGCGTGGAAAGGACTTATAATAGGTATTTAAAAGGGGTTCCCGGTTGGGCGATTTTTCTGCGCGATGCCCATCAGAAGAAATTGGATATCTGGGAGAAGATGGTCGCTCCCGTTGACGGAGAGGATATAGTTTTGACTATTGATGAGGTTATCCAGTATATCGCAGAAAGAGAATTAGATAGGGCCTTTAAAGATTTTAATGCTAAAGGCGCCAGCATCGTAGTAATGAATCCGCATACAGGCAGGATTCTTGCCATCGCTAACCGGCCTACTTATGATTTAAATGATTATTCCCAGGTTAGTAAAGATTCTATGCGTAACCGGGCTATCTCTGATTTATTCGAACCCGGTTCAGTGTTTAAAATTGTCACTGCTTCTGCCGCCCTTGAAGAGAAGAGAATCGCAGAAGAGGATGTAATTTTCTGTGAAAATGGCAGTTATAAAGTAGGCGGGCGGATTTTGCATGATCACCGTCCGCATGGTTTGCTTACTTTCAGGCAGGTAATCGAGGAGTCTAGTAATATCGGCACGGTTAAGATCGCCCAGCTCCTAGGCCCGGATAAACTTTACCACTATGTGAAGGCTTTTGGTTTTGGTTCCAAATTAGGGATAGATTTATCCGGAGAGATATCCGGAATGATTAGCCCGCCACGGCTTTGGTCAAAAACATCTATTACGGCTATACCTATGGGCCAGGAGGTAGGGGTCACTGCTTTGCAATTAGCCAGCGCAATTTCTGTAATTGCTAATGGCGGGCAATTAATGAAGCCTTACATTATCGATTCAATTCGCGATAATCAGGGCCATCTGATAAAACAGAATAAGCCGGAATTAATTCATAAGGTTATCTCAGTAGATACAGCTATGCGGATTAAGAAGATTCTTACCGGAGTAATTGAGGAAGGAACCGGTAAATTAGCCAAGGTGTCTGGTTTTAGTGCTGCAGGTAAAACCGGGACCGCCCAGAAACTTGAACCAAACGGGGCTTATTCCCACACCAAATTTGTTGCTTCTTTTATCGGTTTTTCTCCGGTAGATGATCCAATATTGACTATCGTTGTAATAGTTGATGAACCGTATCCATCTTATTTTGGCGGGGTGGTAGCTGCTCCGGTGTTTCAAAAAGTTGCTAGCGACGCTATACGTTATATAAAAGGAAATGAACTTCCTGTTGAGGCAATGGCACGATGAAAATCGCAGATTTAGAGATAAAGGGTATAACCTGTAATTCTAAAAATGTAAAAAGCGGTTTTGTCTTTGTGGCAATAAAAGGCAATCGTCAGGATGGCAGCTATTTTATAAAAGAAGCAATTGCTAAAGGCGCAAGCGTCGTGGTTGTAGAAAAAGGGATGAGGAAAGTAAAAATTCCAGATAAAATTAAATTATTAGAAGTAGATGATTGCCGTAAGTTTTTGGCGCATGCCTCTGCCGAATTTTTTGGATTTCCGTCGAATAAACTCAATGTTGTAGGTATTACCGGCACTAACGGTAAAACAACCATTTCGTATTTGATTGAAGCAATCGCTAATGAGTCTGGTTATGGCTGCGGAGTAATCGGTACTATTAATTACCGTTTTAAGAATAAAGTTATTGTAGCTAAGAATACTACTCCTGCCTGCGGGCAGATTCAGGAATTATTTGCAAAGATGCTTGATAAGGGAGTTAAATATTGCGCTATAGAAGTTTCATCTCATGCTTTAGACCAGGAGAGGGTAGCAGGAATTAATTTTAAGAGCGCCGTTTTTACTAATCTTACCCAAGACCATTTAGATTATCATAAAAATTTTGAAAATTATTTTTTGGCAAAAGCAAAGCTTTTTCGAAGCTTACCGGTTTCTAGTGTAGCGATAATAAATAGTGATGATAAATACGGACTGAGAATTAAGCGGTTAGTAAAAGCCAATATTATATCCTATGGGATAAAAAATAAGTCGACTGTTATGGCCAAAGATATTAATTTTAGCAGTCAAGCAACCGAATTTAATCTAATTGCGCCAAAAATAAATACAAGGATTAAAACAAGTTTAGTCGGCAGCTATAATGTTTATAATATCTTGGCAGCTATTTGTTGGGGGATAAGCCAGGAATTAAGTATTAGAGATATAAAATCCGCAATTGAGAAATTTAAAAATGTTCCCGGAAGACTGGAGAAAATAAACTCTAAAATTGGGTACAATATTTTTGTAGATTACGCACATACGCCGGATGCTTTATTTAATGTAATTTGCGCTCTAAGGAAAATAATAAGGGGGAGGATTATAGTAATTTTTGGCTGTGGAGGAGAGCGGGATAAACTTAAACGGCCGAAGATGGGTAAGGTGGTGACTACGTTAGCAGATTATGCAATTATTACCAGCGATAATCCACGCTCTGAGAAACAGCTTCAGATAATTAAAGATATACAGAAAGGCATAAATAAGAATAATTACTGTTTGGCGCCTAGGCGCTTAGACGCCATACGTAAGGGGATATCGATGTTAGGAAAAGATGATTGTTTGCTTATTGCCGGTAAGGGGCATGAAAATTATCAAGTTTTAAAGAATAGAGTTTTGCATTTTAATGACAGAGAGGAAGTCAAGAAGTGTTTAGCGTCGGAGAAATAGTTAAAGCAACCGGTGGTATTCTTGTTCAGGGCGATTTTAAGGGTAAGATTTGCGGTATTTCTACTGATTCAAGAAAATCGAAACCCCAAGAGGCATTTTTAGCTTTAAAGGGGAATAATTTTAATGGCCATGATTTTATCGAAGAATCATTGAAATCAGGAATTTCTACTCTAGTCTTAGAAAGGCTGACCGGCAGATTAATTCCTACGGATGTAGCAGTTATCAAGGTTAAAGATACGACGGAAGCATTAGGCGATATTGCCCGTTTCCAAAGACAAAAATTTAATTTACCGGTTATTGCAGTCACCGGTTCAAATGGTAAAACTACAACCAAGGATATGACTGCTTGGGTCTTATCGTCAGGAGCCCAAGTATTAAAAAATGAAGGGACTCAGAATAATCAAATCGGCCTTCCTCAGACTTTAATTCAGCTTACAGAAAAAGATAATTTTGCGGTGGTTGAGATAGGCACTAATCATTTCGGAGAAGTGGATTATCTGGCTAAAATTGCTAAACCTAACATCGGCCTAATTACTAATATCGGATTAAGCCACCTTGAGTTTTTATATAATCTAAGGGGGGTTTTAAAAGAAAAATTAAGCTTACTTGATAATTTGGCGAAACCCGCGTTTGCTATACTTAATGCTGACGATAAATTACTTAAAGGCATAATTACGCAAAGCAATAATAGAAAACATGTTTTTAGCTATGGCATCGACGAAAAAAGTGATTTCTGCGCTTCAGGAATTAAGCTTAAAAACGGAAAATTAGAATTTAAAGTTGGCTCTAAATTTAATTTTGCGTTATCAACATTAGGCTATTATAATGCTTATAATGCTTTAGGGGCAATTTCAGTTGGCCGAATATTCGGTTTAAGTTATCCTGAAATTAGCTCTCGGCTTGCTACATTTAAATTTCCCAAAGGCAGGCTTAATCTTATTGAATTTAAAGGCCTTAAATTTATTGATGATACATATAATTCTAACCCTTTTTCCCTAAAGGCAGCGCTGTCAGCTTTGAATGCCGTAAAGTGTAAAGGTAAAAAAATATTAGTTATGGGTGATATGTTGGAATTAGGTAAACAAAAAGAATTATTGCATAGACAAATTGCAAGGAGTATAACTAATACGTGTGATTTCCTTCTAGCAGTAGGAGGATTAACTCGGCTTACCGCTCAGGCCGCCGAAAAAATCGGTTTTAAGAGTAAGAATATATTTTGTTGCGATAATGCTCTTCAGGCTAAGGATTTTTTGTTTAATAAGATGTCGCCGAAAGCCTGCGACCTTATTCTTGTAAAAGGTTCTCGGTCGATGAAAATGGAAGAAATTTTTTCCGCTTAAGCGTGAAGGCGGAAAAATATAAAATTGTAAGTTTTGTAATAATATAATTATGCTTTACCACCTACTTTATCCGCTCAGGGATTTTATTTCTGTTTTTAATTTATTCCGTTACATTACTTTCCGTGCGGTGATGGCCGCTTTAACTGCCTTCATACTCAGCCTCATTTTCGGTCCGCCTCTAATCAGAAAGCTAAAAACCTTAAAAGTCGGTGAGAAAATAAACAAAGCTGACAGCCTGAAACTGGATGACCTACATCGCCATAAGCAGAGTACGCCTACGATGGGTGGAATACTTATCCTTGGAACGATTATAATCTCAACTATTCTTTGGGCTGATATTTCTCAACGATGTATTTGGATTGTTTTATTTAGTACGATATGGCTCGGGCTTACCGGTTTTATGGATGATTATTTAAAACAGACAAAGAAAAATGCAGGTGGATTATCTTCGAGCGTAAAACTTACCAGCCAGATTATTTTAGGTTTAATACTAGGCATAATCCTTATTATAGAGAGTCAGCATAATGTTAAACTTGAGATTCCTTTTTTTAAGGGGGCTAATTTTGATTTGGATGGCCTATATATATTATTTGTAATAATTGTAATTGCAGGATCATCTAATGCCGTAAATCTCACTGATGGATTAGATGGGTTGGCTATCGGTATTGTAGTTATGGTAGGCATTGCCTTTAGCCTGCTTTGTTATGTTTCAGGCAATATTAATTTAAGCCACTATCTTTTAATTCCTTACATTAAGGGCGGCGGAGAACTAACTATTTTTTGCGCAAGTATTGTCGGAGCAGGATTAGGTTTTTTATGGTTTAACTGTTATCCTGCTACAATATTTATGGGGGATGTTGGTTCGCTTGCTTTGGGCGGGGCTATCGGAACCGTTGCATTATTAATTAAAAAAGAAATGCTGCTTATAATTGTCGGAGGCATATTTGTTTTGGAGGCACTTTCGGTGATATTACAGGTGGCTTCTTTTAAGTTGACTAAGAAAAGAATTTTTAAGATTGCTCCTCTGCACCATCATTTCCAATTTTTAGACTGGCCTGAGAATAAGGTAATTGTCAGGTTTTGGATTATTGCCGGCCTGCTTGCCCTTTTTACGCTGGTTACCTTAAAGATCAGGTAACACCTATTCTGGCTTTGCCTACTACGCAGAGGCGTGCACTGGCCTCTCCAATAAGGCCAGGTGACGGAAGGCAAGCTAGGGGCTTTGAGTCCAGTGTTTTGTTTAGTGTATGGTGAATTATGGTTCTCTGACCTATGCGTAATAGCGAATACTTTAAAAATAAAAAAATAACGATTGTAGGTTTAGCACGTTCTGGGGTGGCCTGTGCTAATCTTTTACATAGATTAGGAGCTACCCTAAGCATTACGGAGGTTAAAGATAATACCCAGACTAGAGATGCATGCAATATGTTTTGCTCGAAAGACATTTCAGTGGAATTGGGAAAACATAGTTCGGATTTTATTAGACAGGCGGATTTAGTGGTTGTTTCTCCCGGCGTGCCGGGAAATTCCCAGCCAATTACATGGGCAGCTAAATTTAATAAACCGGTAATTAGCGAGATTGAGGTAGCAAGTATTTTGTGCCCGGCGCAGATTATTGCAGTAACCGGTTCAAACGGCAAAACTACAGTTACTACTTTAATCGGTAGAGTTTTGGAAGAGGCGCAAAAAAATGTTTTTGTGTGCGGTAATATTGGTGATCCGTTTTGCGGTCAAGTCCAGCGTATGCAAGAAGGGGATTTTGTTGTTCTGGAGATAAGCTCTTTTCAGCTTGAAACAATAAAAGATTTCAAACCCAAGATTGCCATTATTCTAAACCTTACGCCTAATCATCTAGACCGTTATAATAATGTTCAGGAATATATAGATGCAAAGAAACGTATCTTTGTTAATCAGGATAAAGAAGACTTTTTGATTTTGAATGCGGATGACCCTCTGCTCGGAAGAATTAGAAATCAGGCAAATTCAAAAGTTATTTTTTTTACTAAAGAAGAAGGATTAAATTCTAACCAAAGTGCAGTTCTTAGCGTGGGGGGGGTTTTAGGAATTGATAAGGGGCTAATGCTTAAGGTCTTTAGTGAATTTAAAGGAATCCAGCATCGCATGGAGGAGTTACCTCAGATTAATGGCATAAGATTTATTAATGATTCTAAAGCTACTACTGCAGATTCGGCAATCTGGGCAATTAAGAATATTAATACACCGATAATTCTTATTGCCGGGGGTAGACACAAGGGTATTGATTATCGGATAATTCTTGAATCTGCCAGAGGTAAGGTTAAACAGGCAATTCTTATCGGAGAGGCAAAAGAAAAAATCGCGAAAAACCTAAACGGAGAATTTCCAATAGAGACGGCCACGAGTTTAGAGGATGCGGTAAATAGGGCTTATGTTTTGGCTAAACCAGGGTATTGCGTATTATTTTCTCCCATGTGTTCGAGCTTTGATATGTTTAGAGATTATGAAGACAGGGGTATGGTATTTAAAAAAATTGTATCGGATTTAGCTTCTAAAGATTAATTTCCATGATTAGAAAGACGCGCATTAATTTACTTACTATATCAATTTTGCTTGTTTGCATTGGTATAGTTATGATTTATAGTTCATCGAGTATTTATGCTTGGGAAAAGTATGGGGATAGTTTTTATTTTCTAAAGCGGCATTTGGTTTTTCTTTCGGCAGGCATATTATTTACTTTTTTGGCAATGATTGTTGATTATCGTAAATTTAGGAAATATTCCCGTCTGATGCTTTGGATTTCTCTTATTTTACTTGTTTTAGTGCTTATCCCGGGCATTGGCAGAGAGGTTTCTGGAGCCCGGAGGTGGTTTAGGTATAAATTTATCAGTTTTCAGCCTTCAGAGTTTGCTAATTTAGCGCTGATTATTTATATTGCCGATTTTGTTTGCCGTAAGGCAGATAAAATTAAAATGTTGGCTCAAGGATTTCTGCCTCCGGTATGCGTATTAGGGGCAACCGTTTTACTTATACTTTTGCAGCCGGATTTAGGTACGGTCATTGCCTTGGTTTGCGTAATTTTGCTCATGCTTTATATCGCCGGAGTCAGAGGCAGATATATCCTAACCTTAATACTTTGTAGCTTACCGGCGCTTTATCTCTTAGTTTTTAGCGTGCCTTACCGCCGGGCAAGAATCTTAGCCTTTTTAAATCCCTGGCTTGATCCGAAGGGGACAGGTTTTCAAATTATCCAATCGCAGGTCGCTATAGGCTCAGGCGGATTATTCGGAAGAGGGCTGGGGCATTCTCAGCAGAAACTTTTTTATCTTCCGGCAGCACATACAGATTTTATTTTTTCTATTATTGGCGAGGAGCTTGGATTATTCGGGACTCTTGGAATAATTTTATTATTTATGATTTTTATTCAACAAGGGCTTAAGATCATTAAGAATTCGCAGGACAAATTCGGATATTTTCTTGCTTTAGGTTTAATTTTAATGGTTTCTCTTAAAGCGATTATAAATATAGGAGTTTCCTGCGGAATTTTTCCAACCAAGGGCCTGCCTTTACCTTTTATAAGTTATGGCGGTTCTTCGCTGATATTTGATATGGTTAGTCTCGGCATATTAATTAATATCGCACGTACCGGGGAGTATCCATAAATGCGCGTTTTAATTGCTGGCGGCTCAAGCGGCGGACATATTTTTCCGGCACTTGCTTTAATTGATTCATTGAATGCATATAGTAATGAGATACTTTTGGTGCTGCCGCAAAAGAGTAAAGAAAATAAAATTCCCGTAGATTTAGTAAAGATTGAATATATTCACACTACTAATTTAACCCTAAGCTTAAGTAAAAAAAATATTCTCGGAGCATACTTTTTTTTATTGGCAATTTTTGAGAGTTTACGGATTATCATAAGATTTAAACCGGATGTTGCCGTAGGATTTGGCAGTTTAAATACTGTGCCCTTGATATTTTGGGCATGGTTATTTAGAATAAAGACAATAATTCATGAACAGAATGTTATTCCGGGTAGGGCAAACCGCTTATTGGCCAAGTTAGCAGATAAAATAGCGGTATCCTTTAGCCAAACGGCTAACTATCTAAATATATCTGCCGGAAGAATTACGCTGGTGGGTAACCCTGTGCGTAAAGAATTAGTTAGATTAAACAAAGAAAGTGCACTCGATTTTTTTGGCTTTAAAAAAGCAAGATTCAATATATTGATTACCGGCGGAAGCCAGGGGTCCCATAAATTAAATACTGTTTTTTTTGAGTCAATATCTGCTTTTAAGAAAAAAGATGATTTGCAGATAATTCATATTTCAGGAATTCAGGATTTTGCCTTACTTCAGAATAAGTACTCTTCTTTAGGCCTGTCCTGTAAAATTTTTGATTTTTTACCAGCTATGCAATATGCCTATAGCTTAGCAGATCTTGTAATCTGCAGGGCGGGGGCGACAACGATTGCAGAGTTGCAACAATTTGGCGTGCCTGCGATATTGGTTCCGTATCCTTTTGCTTATGCGCACCAGTTAGCCAATGCTCGAGTTTTAGAAAGTATTAAAGCCGCTATTATTATTAATCATGAAGAGTTGAGTGCAGAGAGATTAAGCGATGAATTACTTGAGTTTTTAGAAAATCCGTCTAAATTAGAATCTATGCGTCAGGCATACGTTAAGATTAAGATTCTGGATGCAGCTTCTTTACTCGCGAAAGAAGTATTGAATTTTCGCGGGTAATATATGGAAAATAATATTTTAAAGTGAAAAAACATTATCATTTTATAGGGATTGGCGGAATCGGGATGAGCGGAATTGCTAATTTGCTGCTTAGGAGCGGTTTTAGCGTAAGCGGTTCAGATTTAAAGGAAGATCGTATTACCGGGGAATTAAAGAGATTGGGGGCCAGGATATTTATCGGCCACAGCAGGCAGAATATAGGCAGCCAGGATGTAGTTGTTTATTCTTCGGCAATAAGAGAAGATAATCCTGAGATACAGCAGGCTAAACTTCTAGGCCTAACCTTGATTAAGAGGGCAGAAGCTTTAGCATTCCTTATGCGGGAGAAAAAAGCAATAACTGTTGCCGGCAGCCATGGGAAGACCACCACTACTTCTTTAATTTCTTATATGCTCCTTGAGGCAGGGCTAAGCCCCACGGTAGCTATCGGTGGGGTACTTAATAATATTAATACCAATGCCTGCCTGGGGATGGGTGAGTTTTTTGTTGCCGAGGCCGATGAGTCCGACGGATCATTCTTAAGTTATACGCCAAAATATTCCGTTATTACTAATATTGATCATGAGCACTTGGATTATTATCATAATTTTGATAATGAATTAAATGCTTTTAAGATTTTTATAGAACGTACCCAGAAAGACGGTTGTGTTTTTGCCTGTTCAGATAATTCTGCCCTTTTAGGCCTGATGAAAGGCTATAGAGGCAGGTATTTGTCCTTCGGTTTAAACACCTCTGCGGATATTTACGCAAAAAATATTTTATTTAACCCGATAGGAGTGGTGCCGCCCGCCGCGGGATTTCTAACGGGTTTTACTGAATTGTCTTCAGATTTTGATTGTTATTTTAAAAATAAGCTTGTCTGCCGTTTTCATCTTGCTTTAGGCGGAAAACACAATGTTTCTAATTCTCTTGCGGTTATCGGTTTAGGTTTAGAGTTAGGTATAGATTTAAAGCACATTTTTAAAAGCCTGGGAGAGTATAAAGGGGTTGGCCGCAGGCTTGAAACAAAATTCAAAAATAGTAAATACTTGGTAATAGATGATTATGGCCATCATCCTTCGGAAATAAAGGCCACTCTGGATGCGATAGTTAATTTGAAAGCTAAACGCCGGATCGTCGTATTTCAGCCGCATCGTTACACCCGGACTCAGTTACTTTTGGATGAATTTGCAAAATCATTTGACCAGGCGGATTATTTGATTATTACGGATATTTATGCAGCAAACGAGCCGCCGATAGATGGGGTAAATTCACGTGGTTTGTTAAATAAAATAAAGGAATATACTCCAGATAAAAAAGTCGTATATTTAGCTAAAGAAAATATCCTTAATCATATTTTGGGGTTGCTTAATGAGGGGGACTTGATAATTACTTTAGGAGCAGGAGATATCGCTAAGGTTTCTGATGAATTGGCAAAAGAGCTTAATTAAAAAAATGGAACCCTTTGGGCTAAAGCCTAAGGTTTCTTGTCGTAGTACTTCAGGCAAAATACTTAATCGGCCGCAACTTACCCTTTTTTTAAAGGGTGCGGTTATTAGGCCACAGAGCATAAAAACTAACGTTAATTTAGTAAATTATACGAGTTTTAAAATTGGGGGAGCTGCGGAATTTTTTCTTACACCTAAGAATATTAAAGAGTTACAAGATGCTTTAGGTTTTGCTAAAAATAAAAAAATACCGGTTTTTATATTAGGTTCAGGTAGTAATATTTTAATAAGCGATAACGGAGTAAAAGGTTTAGTAATTAAGCTAAACAAAAAATGTTTTAAGAACCTTTATAGTAAGGGCACTCGCCTAGTAGCAGGCAGCGGTTTAAAATTAAACCAGTTGATTTTATTTGCAAAAACAAAAGGTTTATCCGGTTTAGAGTTTTTAGCCGGAATTCCCGGGACTCTGGGGGGTTCTTTAATAGGCAATGCCGGCGCCTGGGGTAAATCCATAGGCGACCTAGTCGAGCAAGTTTGTGTTTTGGATTATAATGGCAGGCAAAGATTACTTTCCGCAAGAGAGCTAAGATTTTCTTATCGCAGATCAAATTTGAATAAATGTATTATCCTTTGGTCGCGCCTTAAATTAGAGAAAAAAAATAAAGCAATAATTGCGGCGGAAATGAAAAGGTATTTTTTAGTGCGCAGTAAGACCCAGAATAATACTTTGCCTAACGCAGGATGTATTTTTAAAAATCCGTCCGATCAGATGTCTGCCGGAAAGCTTATTGATTTATGCAAGTTAAAAGGAAGAAAAAAAGGTAAGGCGATAATCTCAAAAGTACATGCGAATTTCATTCTAAACCTAGGTAATGCAAAAAGCAGTGATGTTTTATTCCTTATAAATTTAATCTGCAAAAAAGTAAAGTCAAAGTTTGGAATTAATTTGGCTCAAGAGATAAAATTATGGCAATAAATGATTTTGGAAGGGTTGGAGTTTTAATGGGCGGGCCATCTTCGGAGCGGCAAATTTCTTTGAAAAGCGGTAAAGCAGTTTTTTCCGCGCTCCTCGGTTCGGGATTAGACGCCGTAAGTATCGATATTATAACCGATAATGAGGAAGAAAATATCCGTTTACTTAAGGATAGTAATTTAGATTGTGCTTTTATTGCCCTGCACGGCCGGTTTGGTGAGGATGGAAGAATTCAGGAGATTTTAGAAAAAATAAATTTGCCCTACACTGCATCAGGGGTTTGCGCAAGCCGCTTAGCTATGGATAAAATCGGTTCCTTAAAAATATTTAAACAAGGCGGGCTATCTGTTCCTAAGTTTCAATTTTTAGAGAAATCAGCTTATAAAAGCTCAAAGGTTTTTAAAAATGAGTTAGGCCTGCCTCTGGTAGTTAAACCGGCTAATCATGGCTCGAGTATCGGGCTTTCACTCCTGGAACACGATGAAGAAATACTTCCGGCCATTGATCTGGCTTTTGAATTTGACCAACGCATAGTAATTGAAGAATATATATATGGCAGGGAACTTACTGTCGGAGTTTTGGATAAAGAGGCATTACCGATCGTTGAAATTATCACAAAAAATAAATTTTTTGATTTTGAAGCTAAATATCAGGAGGGACTAACGAATTATATCGTTCCAGCTGCCCTAGAAGGTAGTATCACTAGAAAGGTTCAGGGTGTGGCTTTAGAGGCGCATAAGCTTTTGGGTTGTTCCGGATGTTCGCGTACGGATATTATATTAAGCAAAGATAGTTTGCCTTATGTTCTAGAGGTTAACACTATTCCGGGAATGACTGCTACCAGCCTTCTGCCTAAAGCTGCCAAAATTGTCGGAATTGATTTTAATCAGCTCTGCCTTAAGCTATTGGAATTAGCATATGAGAAGACAAAAGTATAATTTTCCGATTAAACCGGTTATTTATTTAGCCGTAATTTTGCTTGCTATCTTTTTATTAATAGGATATATTTGGAAAGTATTAACTACCTCGGATTTTTTTAGCGTTAAGCAGGTTGTCGTGCGGAACTTTGATGCTTCTTTTGATTATCTAAAAGGAAGAAATATATTTAACCTGGATTTAGATGGCCAATCGCGGAGGGTTTTTTACAATTGCCCGGATTGCCGCAAGGTAAGATTTTCCAGGATACTCCCTGATTGTATCGTAGTAGATTTTTTAAAAAGGCAGCCGGTTGCTTTAGTTAATTTCTATAAGAATTTTGCGGTAGACGATGAAGGAATATTATTTTATCCATCCGCGGCTACCGATGAAGCCACACTGCCGATAATTTATGGCCTTGAGACAAAAATATTTGCTCCGAAACCGGGAATAAAATATAAGCGGCCGGAGCTTGATTTAGCCTTAAAGATTATCAAGGAAATTAAAGCCAATAAATCCTTTAGGGGTTATACGCTAAAAAGGGTTGATGTAGCAAGTCCGCAGAGCGCTGGATTTTTTATTCTACTGCCAAAACAAGTGGCGGATTATACGCGGTCAAATCCTCAATTGGAATGGGTTGGTTTTGAGGTACGCATAGGTGAAGGTAATATTGAGCAAAAGATAATGATTTTAGGCGGCTTGATTATGCAAGCACGTAAAGATTGGGGTAATATAAAATATATTGACCTTAGGTTTAAGGAGCCTTTGATTAAGTTAAACAATAAGCTTTAATTCAGGAGAATCCTTGCGAGCAGCGCGAGCAAGGGGTAAAAATGTTAAATAACAGCCATATTTGTGCGATAGATATAGGTTCAAATAAAATATCAGCTTGCCTTGCGTTAATAAGGAAAAACCGGATTGAAAATATTTTTTTTGAGGTTATGCCCTCACGCGGAGTTAAGGAGGGGGTAATTGTTGATGCTACGGAGTTAGTTATTTGCGCTACTAAGATTATAAAAAGCTTAAGGGCTAAATCCGGTTTAAAAATAAAGTTTATCCATACTAATTTTTCCGGAAAAGATATTTCTACTAAACACAGCCATGCAAT
>CAZOSW010000024.1:0-16915 GCA_964582765.1 uncultured Planctomycetales bacterium
GCATGTTAAGTTTACTTTTGCTATAGAAGGGGTCTCCCGGGCACTCACCCACCAGCTAGTACGTCATCGTCTCGCTTCTTATTCCCAGCAAAGCCAGCGTTATGTCAAAGAAAGAGACTTCGATTATATTATCCCTCCGACGATTGAGCAAAACGTTGATGCAAAGAAAGAATTTGAGGAATTAATGAAGGTAATTCAAGGAAGTTACACTAAATTAATTTCACTTATGGGAGAGGATGACATTAGCGGAGAGGCGGCAAATCAGGATGCGCGTTTTGCGCTTCCGCAGGCAGCGGAAACTAAAATTGTAGTAACGATGAATTGCCGCCAACTATTGCATTTTTTCGAGCATCGTTGTTGCTCTCGCGCGCAATGGGAAATTCGTAAGCTGGCTAATATGATGTTAGATATTTGCAGAGAAAAGCTTCCTGCAGTTTTCTCTGAGGCAGGAGCAAAATGTGATGCGTTAGGATATTGCCCTGAGGGAGAAAAATTTAATTGCGGAAAGTATCCTCCTAAATCTTAAAAATAAATATTAAATGAAAAATAGTAATTTTATTCAACGTTCTATAATGGGGGCGTTATCTTTCTTAAGAGATTCAATTTATTCGCAGGAGATTGCTTTCTACCCTGGGTTCCTGCAATCATTGGATCCGAGGATAAAATTAGTTACCTTTATAGTATTCATCATCCAGATATTGTTTTCCCATAGCATTGCGAGGTTACTTTTTCTTTATGCGCTATGCTTGCTGTTGGCGTTTACCTCTAAGATAAAATTGGGATATTTTCTAATACGAACCTGGATTTTTATTCCGTTGTTCTCATTATTTATTGCTGTGCCTGCAATATTTAGTTTTTTTTCTCCGGGAGAGGCATTAGTTACTTGGGATATCCTGGGATTAAAATTTATGGTTACCCGGCAAGGATTAGACGGTGCGTTACTTTTTGTGATGCGCGTAGCCTCCAGCGTATCTTTTGTTGTACTATTAAGTATTACTACTAAACATTTTGAATTGCTTAAAGTGCTTAGAATTTTTAAAATACCGCAGATTTTTGTGATGACTTTAGGGACTTCTTACCGTTATGTTTATCTCTTTGTCCAGATAATCCAGGATACTTATTTGGCAATTAAAAGCCGGGTAGGTATATTAGTACATTATAGGAGTGGTCAGAATATTGTGGCATGGAATATTGCTTCTCTCTGGAATCGTTCAGTCTATCTTAATGAAGAGGTATATAAGGCTATGCTTTCTCGGGGCTATCAAGGTGAAGCGTTGGCTTGGGGTGATTTTAAAACTAGGGCAAGGGATTGGCTTTGGTTGCTCATTGTAGCTTTATTAGGGACAGCGACTATTTATTTTAAATAAATAGTCGCTGTCCCTAATTATTAATTATTCTATGGATAATATAATTTTTGAATTAAAGGATGTTTATTTCTCTTATCTTGGAAAATTTCCCGCTTTATGCGGTATCGATATTAAGATTAACAAGGGTAAAAAAATAAGCATTGTCGGTGCAAATGGCTGTGGCAAGTCTAGCTTTTTACAGATGCTTGACGGACTTATTTTTGCAGATTCAGGCAGGGTTAATTTTTGTGGCAAAGAATTAAACGAAAATACTTTTAGTGATAATCAATTTTCGCTTGATTTTAGGCGCAAGGTAGGATTTGTTTTTCAGAATCCTGATATACAGTTATTTTGCCCGACAGTAAGAGAGGATATTGTTTTTGGTCCGCTACAGCTCGGGTTTACAAAAAACCAAATACAGGATCGCTTGGATAAATTAGTTATTACTTTGGGCATGCAGGAGTTGCTTAATCGTTGCCCGCATCAGTTGAGTATTGGAGAGAAACGTAAGGTAGCCATCGCATCTACTTTGATTATTGAGCCAGAAATCCTTATCTTAGATGAACCGACCGCAGGCCTTGATCCGCAAACTACCAGAGATATAATCGATCTTTTAATTGATGCCAATATTAACGGTAAAACAATTATAACTGCCACGCATGACTTACACATTGTTGAGGAGATATCAGATGTGGTTTATGTCTTTGGCCACGGGAAAAAAATAGTTAAGTCCGGCCAACCGCATGCTATTTTAAATGATCTGGCTTTGCTTAAGGAAAATAACCTGACGCATATTCATAGCCATAGGCATAAAGATAAAATACATGTTCACCATCACCTGCCTGCCGGCCAAACAGGCGCTAATTTCGATCATCATACAGAGGGTCATTAAAATGAAAAAAGTTTTTTTTATACAGCTCAAAGGCAGGCAAAGGTTTTTACGTTTATTTGGCAAATCAAGTAAGTCAAATGGTTTAGCTTCAGGCCTTATAGTCTTAAAGCCTAAAGAATCCGTAGGGCTACATAACACTAAGAATAAGGAAGAAGCTTTGATAATTATGCAAGGCCAGGCTCAGGTTTTTTATGGTAAAAATTCAAAGATCAGGGTAGGAGAGAGCTCCTTTGTTTATATCCCCCCCCAAACAGATCATGATATTAAAAACATAGGTAGGGGTATCTTAAAATACGTTTATTTAACCGCCTGCATATAATCTGGGGACGTTTGCCTAGCAATAAATGGAGATGTCCCCCTAATTTTTCTGCTTGACAAAATCTTCCTAACATGTTACATTTAACGCTGATACGTAAGGTGCGCTTTTAGTGCAAGCTTAAAACCTAACCTCTTAAGAATTTAGTCTTAATTATTGGATACAAAAATAAGAGTTATCTTTTTTAGCTTAAGCAAAAAGTCAATTTAACCTTAGGAAGGAGGTTATTGTTAATGAATAGAAAAGGCTTTACATTGGTCGAAATCATGATTGTAGTTGCAATTATTGCCTTATTAGCCGCTATTGCTGTTCCTAACTTACTTACTGCAAGAAGGACAGCTAATGAAGCAGCAGCTAAAGCAACTGTACGTAGTTTATCTACCGCAGCAGAGACATTCTCAACTAGTAATAGTGGTGCATATCCTACTACAGTAGCTGCTTTAACCGGTTTTATTGCTTCAGGCGGGAACTATTGTTCTGATGCAGCTGGTGGCACTACTGCTGTTCAGGGTTATAACTATGGCTGTACGTTGACTGCAGGTGGTTATACCTTTGTAGCTACGCCTGTTACTTTGAACACAACCGGAAGCGTAACTTATACAGCTTCAACAGGTGGAGTACTCACACCATTATAAAAAAGTTTAGTATTAGAAAAAAGGGAGAGAAGTGATTCTCTCCCTTTTTTTATAAACTTATGATTTTGCCTATCCAGAAAATAAAGCCTTATTGCATAGTTTTATTTTTAATTTCAGCAGTTTGTTTATTGGCTTATTTCAACAGCCTAGGCAATCCTTTCATTTGGGACGATGAGGCCTTGGTGGTCAAAAATACCCTTATTCGCAGCCCGCAGAACCTACCGTTAAGTTTTATTAATGACCTGTATTTTGGAGTAACCAGCGGATCTAATTTCTATCGCCCCCTACAGACCATTTCCTATATATTTGATTATCATTTCTGGCAACTTAATCCTTTTGGCTATCACTTAACCAACATTTTTTTACAGGTAGGAGTTTCATTTTTAGTTTTTCTACTTCTGATTAACCTATCAATAAATTTTCCAATTGCTTTGGCTTGCGCACTATTTTTTGCCTTAAGCCCCCTGCATACTGAAAGCGTAACTTATATTTCCGGTAGGACAGAGATGCTTATGGGTTTTTTTGTAATCATTTCTCTTATATTTTTTATCCGCAGTCAGAGAAAAGGGTCAAGGCGACCTATTATATTCTATGTTTTATCACTCGTTAGTTTTATCTGCGCTTTATTATCTAAAGAGGTCGCTGTAGTTTTTCCTTTTATTATTTTCGGTTATATCTTTTATTTTTTACGTGAAAGATTTAAAGAAAAGCATTATTTTATTAAAAATATTATTCCGTTTGCCGCCATAGTGGTTATTTACCTGTTTTTGCGGCTATCTTGTTTTAATTTTGTTATTCTAAGGCCTCCGTCGTTAACTAATGTCGCCTGGTTTATCCGCCTAAGCGTCTTACCGAAGATAGTTTTTACTTATATAAAATTGCTTATTTTACCGGTTGGTTTACATATGTCTCGAGAATTAATACGGCCAACAAGCGCCTTTGGTATTTTAACGGCAACATTATTTCTCGGCGTAATAATTATTGCCTGTTTGCATTATTTAAAATATTCCCCTAAAAATAAAGTCACTTCTTTTATGTTATTCTGGTCAGTTATTTTTTTTATTCCCCAATCTGGAATATTTCCTATCAACGCTTTTGTCGCCGAGCATTTTATCTATTTATCCTCAGTTAGTTTTTATTTACTGACGGCTTATATTTTGTACAGTTTTTTAAGAAAAAAATTATTTATTATTACGGTTGGTTTAATTTGCATTTTCTATATTTTGCTGACTTGCGGCCGTAATTTTGAGTGGAAAAATCCGCTGGTTTTTTATAGAAATATAATAAAATATTCTCCGGATAGTTTTCAGGCGCATAATAATTTGGGCCTGCAGTATGAATATCTTGGCCGTTTTGATGAGGCGGAAGTTGAATACAAAATAGCTTTGAGGATCAAGCCGGATCTGATTGAGGCAAGAGCAAACTTAGCCAATCTTTATTTTAAATTAAAACTTTATAATCAGGCAAAAGATGAATACAGGTTATTAGAAAATAGTCCGCTAGGCGCAAAAACAGGAGAGGTAGAGAATAATTTAGGTAATATCTATGAGGTTACAGGATCCCTCGAGGGAGCAATTGTAAAATATAACCAAGCGCTAAAATTTGATTCTAGCCTAAAATTTACGCATTTTAATCTTGCGCGTATTTATTTTTCTAAAAATAATATTGATCTGGCAGTTTCTCATATATTGGAATCTTTGGGAGAGGCACCTAACAAAGTGGACCCACTTAAGCGTAAGGTCGTGACAAATTTTCTTAAAAATAGGAGTTTTGTTAATAATGCTGCAGAGTTCTATAATAATTTAGGGATTGATTTTGCCAAAAATAATTATTGGTTACCAGCAGTTAGCGCATTTAATTGTGCTCTGGAGTTAGACACAAATTCTTCCGATTACCATTATAATTTAGGGCTTGCTTACTTAAACATGGGGGAGAAATTAAAGTCAAAACATGCTTTAAAACAAGCCTTGAGGATTAATCCTAATCATATCAGGGCCAAGAGCTTAATGACTAATAATTAATTACAAAAATTAATTGCTAAATAACATCTTTATGTTATTATTAATATAATGTTTAAACGCAAGCACGGTTTTACGCTGGTCGAGATAATGGTAGTTATGGCCATTGTTTCTTTGCTTGTTTCTATAGCCATTGTTGAAGGGGTGCAATTTAGGAAACAAGCTAATGAATCTAATTGTATGGCCAATCTTAAAGCCATTGCTTCAGGTTTTGAGGTTTACTCAGCCCGGCATTCAGGTCTTTATGCTCCGGTAGATGAGTTAAGTTTACAGTTTCTTATAGACGATGGATGCCTTTTTCAAGACTTAGTTAGTATGAATCAGGTTGGTAATTTTCGCTATGTTATCGCCTCAGTAAATGCGGCAGGCTATGATATAAGGGCGTTAGCGATTAACCCGGCATTAGCGGATCATAATTATCAGATTATTACCGGAGGGATATTAAAGCGTAGTGATACTTCGGTATCCAGTGATTTAGATTTTAAAAATTATTAGATATGCCTAACAGAAAAGCCAGAAGTTTTGTTACTATTATGATTATTGTTGCTTTGTCCGCTTTATTATTACGTATAGCGGTACATAAAATAATTATATATAATATTGAGCAGAATCAGCTGTTGGCTCAGGTTAACCTTAAACTTCTTTCTACTGCCTTAGAAAATTACGCAAAAGATAATAAGGGCCTATATCCAACAGATATAGACTTACTTACCAAGAATAAGCCGCCATATTTAGAAAGAAATTATCTTGCCGTATCTAACGTGCGTGGTTATGAGTATGATTGCCAGCGGCTTAATTCTATCGGATATAATTGTTCGGCCGAACCCGTAAATTGCAAACTTACCGGCAAGATGGTTTATATGGTATCTACCGGGGGTTTAATTATCGCGGAGAATTGTGATAAAAAATAGCCATGAATATTTTCTCTAAAATAAAATTACCCGGGGTAAAGGACAAGTTTAGTGTTGGTTTAGATATCGGCACACAGTCGATTAAGTGCGTAAAGTTAAAAGTTAACGCTGGCGATGCGGAGTTAGTTTCTTTTGATTTAGAGGAGAGCCAGCTCGACCCTGTGGAAATACTAAAAAAAATTAAGCATGCCGAGGATGCTGATTTGGTTAATATTTCTTTTTGCGGTTCCTCCACGGTTATCCGCTACGTAAATTTTCTGAAAATGAATAAAAGCGAGCTTAAGCAAGCACTTAAATTTGAAGCACAGAAGCATATTCCCTTTTCATTAAACGAGGTCAGCCTAGATGCCGAGATCCTAAGGAGCGATCTTCCCGAGAATAAAATGTTTGTATTAATTGCCGCGGTGAAGAAAGAATTGGTTCAGCAGAGGCTTAAAATTCTGGAAATTTCCGCTTTAAGGCCGAATATCATTGACATCGACTCACTTGCTTTAGTTAACGCTTTTAATTTTAATTACCCTAAAGCAGAAGTTCCTGAAAATAAATCCGTCTGCCTTTTAAATATCGGCTCTACTATAAGTAATGTCAATATTATTAATAACGGGATTCCGTGTTTGAGCCGGGATATTCATTCAGGCGGTTCAAATTTTACTAAGAAATTAATGGATATCTTTAGTATCGATTTTAAAGAGGCTGAGAAATTAAAGATTAGCCCTGAGGCGGATAATGCCAATAAGGTTAAGGCTGCAGTTGAAAGCGTGCTTACAAATTTAGCTGCCGAGATACGTACTTCGTTTGATTATTATGAAAGCCAAAACACCTCCAATGTAGTTAAGATATTCTTAAGCGGGGGGGCGGGAAAAATTCCCGGTTTAGGAGAAATGTTAGCCGGATACTTAGGTATACAGGTAGAGTTTTGGGATCCTTTCAGGAAAGTAACAATCTCTGATAAGGTAGATACGCAGAAATTAAACCAGTTTGCCGGGCAATTTAATGTTGCCGTGGGCCTAGCTTTACGCTAAATATGATAGAGATAAATTTATTACCGGAAGAATTAAGAGTTAAGGTCAAGGCAAAGAATTCCGAGCTGGCTATGGTAAAAAGCAGCATGGGGTTCAATCAGGATCAATTATTTATTTACGCGATCCCTGTGCTTTTAGGGATATTTATTTTAATACATCTTTATTTTGCTACGGTGGCTATCTTTAAAAATGGGCAGCTTATTTCATTAAATCGGAAATGGGTCCAGATGGAGCCGCAGAAAAAGATTTTCGATGAATTCAATAAAGAATTTTTTGCTGCCTCTGCCGATGCCGGCATTACCCAAACTTTAACCAGCCAAAGAGTTATTTGGGCGCAAAAACTGAATAAATTAAGTTTTAATTTGCCCGCCGGAATCTGGTTTAATGATATATCGATTAATAGTAAGAACATAACCATTCAGGGTTCAGTCATTTCTTTAAAAAATGAAGAAGTTAGCCTGATTCATAAGCTGTTAGATAATTTAAAAACAGATGCCGAGTTCTCAAAAGATTTTTCTGGTTTTCAATTAAGCAATGTGCAGAAAAGGCATATCGAGGGTTATGATGTGGCTGATTTTGTTTTAGTAGGGGCTTTGAAGAACTAGATGAATATAAATTTATCCAGCATACAATTAGATAATCAGAAAAAAATATTAATAGTGATATTTTGTGTTTTAATTTCCTATGTTGATTTGAGTTTTATTATAAAGGCGCAGATGGCGGGGTTAAAAAGTTTAGATCCAAAGATTACCCGCATAGAGAGGGATCTTGCAAATTTAAACCGAGACCTTGAGAGTATGCGTGTTTTTGAGAATAAACAGGGCGCTTCTTTGCAAAAAGCGGTTATTAAGTCTTCTAAAATTCTATCTGAGAGCCAAATTTCTGGGCTCCTAGATGATATTTCAAAAGCGGCAAATAAATTTGATATTAAAATTTCACAAATACGCCCCAGCTACGAGGTGAAAATTACAAAACCAGCTGGTGCAGCAGATAAATTTACTCCGTACTTAATTAATTTGGATATGGCCTGTGATTATCACGCTCTGGGTAGATTTATTAATTTTCTGGAAAATTCTCCGGTTTTTATGGGGGTGCAGGAATTAAAAATTTCAACGCAGATACCGGATTATATGAAACAAAAAGTTAACTTAGTGATAAAAACTTATGTTAATAAATAAAAAACTTTTAATCTTTTTATTTGCAGCATTAATTTTATCATCGGCTTTTTGTCAGGATGAGTTTGTCTATGATGCAAAGGGCAGGCGTAATCCGTTTATCCCTTTGGTAACTCCTGAAGGCAGGCTGCTTAAACTTGATAGGCGAGATACAGCTTCTCCCGGAGGCATGTTGATAGAAGGGGTTATTTATGATAAATTCGGCCGTTCGTTCGCTATTGTTAATTCTACAGTGGTAGGGATTGGAGATTCTGTCGGAGATTATCAGGTTCTAAAGATCCTTGAGAATAAAGTAATTTTTATTAAGGACGGAGAGTTTTTAGAAGTGGAGTTAACTAAGGAGGAGATAAAGTGAGAAAGTTATTATTAATATTTGTCTTTACTTTTTATGCCCTGGCATTTGCTGCGCAAGATACTCAGGGCCTTGAAGGCCCTGAGTTATCCAATAAGCAAGTAGAGTTGCTATCGGTTGCTGGCCCTAATGCTACAGAGGCGCCTGCGGCGGCGCCAGTTTTATCTGCTCCCGGGAATGTCACTTTTGATTTTAAGGAGGCCGATATCAATAATGTCCTTAAAATTATTTCTTATAAATCCGGGATTAATATTGTAACTACTCCTGATGTTATCGGTAATATTTCAGTGCGCCTGTCAGATGTGCCTTGGGAGATGGCCTTAGATGTAATTTTAAAGACTTACGGGTTCGGATATCAAAAACAAGGCAATGTTATTTTAGTTACGAAAATTGAAAACGTAGCTAAAATTGCCGCCGAAGAACCCTTGCAAACAGATATTATTACCTTAAAGTTTTTAGATGCCCAGGATGCGCAAAAAATAATTATTCCTTTGCTTTCTCCTCGAGGAAAAACTTCAGTGTTATATGCTCGGGGACAAAAAGGCTGGCAGTTTGGTACATTTAAAATCGGAAAAGAAGAGGGTAGCAGTGCGAGTTTAGCTAAGGAGGCTGTCGGCGCAACAAAAAGCGAAACCGTGTCTTTTGAAAAAGATTCTACGGGGAATACGATAATGAAAAAAGCGGATTTTGATCCTTCGGTAAAATCTAAAATTTTGGTTATTACCGATACGGTGAGTACTCTGGATAAGATTCGCAATGAAATTTTACCTAAGGTTGATGTAAAGCCCCAACAAGTCTTGATTGAAACTAAAATTATTGAGGTCAATGTTAATAAGTTGAGAGATATTGGCCTTGACTGGGGTTTAGGAGGGGCAGGTTCTGCCACAACGAATACAATTCAATTTAATAATTCAGGCAATGGTAATCAATTTGGAGGACATGCCGCCGGAACTTTAAATCCGGCTACCGGCAGTAACTATCCTACTCCTTCGGTATTTGGCCCGACGACAACCAATATTTTAGGGTATAATCCTTATAATGCCGGCGCTGAATTTGTATTTCAGAAATTAACCGGGACTAAATTTGAGGCAGTAATTCATGCCTTAGAGGATGATGCAAATACCAACACACTTTCAGCTCCCAGGATTATGACCCTTGATAATCAGGAGGCTTCAATGTTAGTTGGGTATCATACTCCGATACTTTCTTCTACGGTTAGTGCCGGTACAGATACAACTCAATCCACAGTTACTCAAACATTAGATTATTATCAGGAGATCGGAATCCGGCTTAATGTTGTTCCACAGATAAGTGAAAATGGATATATTAATATGATTATCCATCCGAGCATTACTTCCTCTACTTCTAATGTTACCGCGACTTCTACGACCGGAGGCACTACGCCTGCTACTGCTACTTCGACAACCACACTTTATCCGATTATTGATGTGCGTGAAGCCCAGACTCAAGTTTTGCTTAAAGACGGTGAAACCGTAGTTATCGGAGGGTTGCTTAAAGATGTAAAGAGTAAAGAATATATCGGCATACCTTTCTTAAAAGATTTGCCTTGGGGTATTGGAAAATTGTTTGGCCGTGAAACAGTCGATACGCAAAAAATAGATCTGCTAATTTTTATTACTGCTAAAATTGTTACTGAAGGTGAATTTACTCCGGAAGAGATAGCTAAGTTAGAGAAGAGATTAGAGCGTAATGAGCCTGTGGTTGTAAATCTTAAGGCTACAGAAAAAAAGAAAAAAAAATAAATAGGGTCTATAGTGTATAAAGTAAACTTTAGTTTTTCTAAGAAAGGGCTGATGCGTTATATTTCGCATTTAGACCTTATGCGTTTATTTATGCGTGCTATGCGCCGGGCAGATTTACCTTTAAAAATGACAGAAGGTTTTAGCCCGCATCCTAAGTTAAGCCTAAAAAGAGCATTAAAGTTAGGGTTAGAAAGTGATAACGAAGAAGCCTCTATAGTTTTAAAATTTCCGGTTGTTCCGGATGATTTTAAAAATAAGCTGCAAAAACAATTACCAGAAGGGATCCAGGTTAAAGATGTCCAAGGAAATTTTAATTAATGCCGAAGCACAAGAAAAGCGTGTTGCTATAGTCGACGATGGCCAGCTCTTAGAGTTTCATATTGAACGGCCGCAAGACCGTACTATTGTGGGGAACATTTATAAAGGAAGAATTGAGGCAGTTATGCCGTCAATCGGGGCTGCTTTTGTGGATATCGGTTTGCCTAAAAATGGCTTTTTATATCTATCGGAAATTGAATCTGCCTATGAGTCTGTAGAGGCGCCGCAACAGACCCCGATTAAAGAAGTAAAAAAGGGCCAGGAGGTTTTAGTTCAGGTAGTAAAAGAGTCTTTTGGCACTAAGGGGCCGCGCCTTTCTACGCAAATTGGTTTAGCCGGCAGGTATTTAGTGATTATGCCGCTAGATAAGCAGGGCGGAATTTCCCGGCGCATCGAAGACGAAGGAGAGAGGAGGCGGCTGCGCGAGATTTTTAAAGGGCTTAAGTTTCCTGATCAGATTGGTTTTATTGTACGTACTGCCGCCAGCGGACGCAGCAGCCAGGAGTTAACCCGCGATGCACAGTTTCTTTATAAACTATGGAAACGCCTGGAAAAGATTGCGCAGGATAAAAAAGCCCCGGCCTTAGTTTATGAAGAGTATGATTTGACCTTGCGGGCTATCCGGGATTCTTTTACCGGAGATGTTAGCAAGCTTATTGTTGATTCCAAGTCTGAATTTTACCGTATCCAACATTTTATGCGTACCTTTCTAAATTATTTATGCAGAAAAGTTGAGCTTTACAGGGGGGATGACCTTTTTGGCGCAAAAGATGTAGAAAAGCAGATTAATCGTATTTTTGAAAGCCATGTTTATATGAAATCCAAGGCATATCTGATTATTGAGCCAACGGAAGGCCTGGTGGTAATTGACGTAAACAGCGGCGGATTTAAGAAAAAAGTAAATCAGGAAGATATGGCTTTTAAGGTTAATGCCGAGGCTTCCCTTGAAATTGCCCGCCAACTCGTATTACGGGATTTAGGCGGTATAATCGTAATTGATTTTATTGATATGGAGCGTGAAGGGCACCGACGGGAATTGCTTAATATTTTTAAAAATGCCTTATCTACTGATCGCGCTAAATACGATATCTTAGGGATATCTAAATTTGGAATAGTGGAAATGACCCGCGAACGAATCCATAAAACTGTGCAGATGCTTTCTTTCCACCCCTGCCCGTATTGTAAGGGTAAAGGCAAGCTGCGCTCACCTCAAACATTGGGAATTTTTGCCTTAAAAGAGCTTAAACGCTATCTTAAGGGCAAATCCTTAAAACAGGCCTCGCTTACTTTGGCTGCGCCTGTGATTGATGAAATCTTAAAAGATAAGGAGGCCCTGCGCGCAATTGAGCATAAGTATAGGGTAAAAATTAACCTTATCTCAAACCCTACCGCGCATCTAGAAGACATCAAAATAGCTTGACCCCCAGTTTCATCAGGTATATAATACTAAATTCAGATTTAGTTAATTTATTTTAAGGCTTGCCTGTTGGCAGCTAGAGAGGTAATCAAATGTATGCAATAATTGAGGTTGGAGCAAGGCAGTATAATGTGAAAAAAGATGATGTTATCGAAGTAAACAAGCAGGTGGTTGCCAAGGGCGATAATATTACCATAGATAAGGTTTTATTGGTCGCAAAGGATAAAAAAGTTGATATTGGTACTCCTTATGTTAAAGGAGCCAAAGTCCAAGCAGTAGTTTTAGGGCAGATTTTAGGCGAAAAGACTACGGCTTATAAATACCGCCGTAGGAAAGCTTCGCATTGGGAAAAAGGCCATCGAGCTCAACTGATCGAATTGAAGATTAAATCTATTGATTTAGGTTTATAAATTAAGTGTTTATTGATAGCGCTAAAATTAATGTGCGAGCCGGAAGCGGTGGCCGAGGCTGTCAAAGTCTCTATCGCGATAAGTACCAACGTCAGGGCAAGCCTGATGGCGGAGACGGGGGCAAGGGCGCAGATATAGTTTTTCAGGCGGACCGTAACCTGCTTACCCTTTTGGATTTTCAGCACCATAGGCATTTCTTTGGCGCTCATGGCGCTCACGGCTCGAGTAATCATAAAAAGGGAAGAAGCGCAGAAGACGTAATTGTCCGTGTCCCTCTTGGCACAATCATTCAGGATGAAGCAACAGGTTCTGTTTTACGCGATTTGGATGATCAGGATACTAGATTAATTGTTGCCAACGGTGGTAAGGGAGGTATAGGTAACTGGCATCGCAAAGAAGCGACTTCGGGCGAACCGGGTGAAGAAAAAACGCTTATCCTAAATTTAAAGCTTCTTGCTGATGTTGGAGTAGTGGGATTTCCTAATGTAGGCAAATCTACTTTGATTTCGGCGATTTCAAACGCCCATCCAAAAATCGCAGCTTATCCGTTTACGACATTAGCTCCGGTTTTAGGGGTAGTAAATGCGACACACAAAAGATTTGTTATCGCTGATATTCCCGGCTTAATCGCCGGAGCTTCAGAGGGGCGCGGCCTAGGGGATAAATTCCTAAAACACGTTGAGCGTACCAAAGTTTTAATTCATCTATTGGATATGTCAGGTTTTGAGGGAAGGGATCCGGTAGATGATTATAAAAAAATAAATTTAGAATTAAAGAATTACAGCAGCCAGGTATATAAGAAACCGCGGATTATCTGTGCTAATAAAATGGATATTGCCGGCGCCGGCGATAATCTAAAACGGTTTAAGAAATTAATTAAGAAGCCAGTTTATCCGGTTTCGGCCTTAGAAAAAATTAATTTAGAGGAGTTAATTGATGCGGTCGCAAAGAAAATATAAAAGGGTTGTAATTAAAGTTGGCGCTAGCCTTTTTTCTGCGCATAAAAATAAGTTAGATATGGCTCTGGCCTATGATATTGCGCGTCAGATTTCCGATTTAATTAAAGAGGGTAAAGAGGTGGTGCTTGTATCAAGCGGGGCAATTGCCTTAGGCATGTCGATTTTAAAATTAACCAGCCGGCCAAGTGAGCTTGCACGCCTACAGGCAGCTGCTGCTATTGGACAGCATGAACTGATGCATGTCTATAAGCTTGCGTTAAAAAAACACGGCCTTAATTGTGCTCAGTTGCTCTTAACCTGGGATGATTTCCTGGGCCTGCGCTATCATAATGCAAAAAATACTTTAAATACTTTGTTAAAATTAAAGTGCGTTCCGATTATAAATGAGAATGATACGGTTGCTACCGAAGAAATTAAATTAGGGGATAATGACCGCCTTTCAGCTTTAGTTTCTATTTTAGTGGGGGCGGATCTATTGATTGTTCTTTCGGATGTTGACGGACTTCTGGATAGAGATAAAAAGATTATCCGTCGGGTGAACAAGATTACCGGTGAAATTAAATCTTTGGCTTGCCCGACCAGTAAAAAAACCTGCGTTGGAGGTATGGTTACAAAGATTGAGGCAGCGCGTATCGCTGTTGAGGAAGGGGTTCCTTGCGTGATTGCCAACGGCTCGAAAAAAGGGATTATTGCTAAAGTGGCAAATGACCCATTTAGCGAAGGAACTATATTTCTACCTTGATAAAATGAGGACAGGTTTAACTAAAAAGTTGGAAAATATTGCTAAACTTGCTCAAGCTGCCGGGCGCCTGTTAGCTACGCTGCCAACAGATACAAAGAATGCAGTGTTAAAGGAGATGGCTTGCGCTTTATTGGCAGAGGATGATAAAATCCTGAAGGCTAATAAAAAAGATATTTCTGCCTGTAAGGGTAAGGATAAGGCTTTTATTGACCGGCTGAGCTTGACTGAATCAAGAATAAAGCAGATGGCTGACTCACTGCTTGATCTGGTAAAGATTAAAGACCCGGTCGGCGAAATTATACGCAGCTGGGGTGTTCCTAGCGGCCTTAAGATTAATAAAGTGCGCACGCCTATCGGTGTGATTGCCATAATTTATGAATCTCGCCCGAATGTTACCTCTGATTGTATTGGGTTATGTTTTAAAACGGGCAATAGCGTTATCTTGCGCGGCGGAAGTGAATCATTGAATTCTAATTTGGCAATCTTTGATATTTTAAATAGGGTTGTGCTCGGCGCCGGCATGCCAAAAGGCACAATTAATTTAATTGATACAGCCGATCATAAGGCTGTAGATATTTTGCTTAAATTGAATAATTATATTGATCTAGTTATTCCCCGGGGCGGAGAGGAACTTATTAATAAAGTAGTTAGTTCTTCCTGCATACCGGTAATTAAGCATTATAAAGGCATCTGCCATGTTTATGTGGATGATGAAGCAGATTTGAATATGGCGGAAAAAATTTGTTTTAATGCTAAAGTGCAGCGGCCGGGAGTTTGTAATGCCATGGAAAGTATGCTCGTGCATCGTGATGTTGCTGTAAGATTCTTGCCCGGGATGCTTAAAAATTTTAAAGATGCGCAAGTTGAGATTCGAGGATGCGCCTTTACCAAAAAAATCGCTAAATGGGTAAAGGCGGCTTGTGAAAAAGATTACCGTACTGAATATTTGGATTTAATTCTTTCAGTCAAGGTGGTTGATAATTTGGATGGCGCCATTTCCCATATTAATAATTACGGTTCACATCATTCAGACTGTATTGTTACGGATAATTGTAAGACGGCAGAAAAATTCCTAAAAGAGGTGGATTCAGCCTGTGTTTATGTAAATGCCTCAACCCGTTTTACCGACGGATATCAGTTTGGCATGGGCGCTGAGATCGGTATTTCAACAGATAAGCTGCACGCCCGCGGCCCGATGGCCTTAGAAGAGCTTACTACCTATAAATATGTGGTTTATGGCTCTGGGCAGGTTAGAGAATGAGGATTGGCATACTTGGCGGAACCTTCAATCCGGTGCACATCGGCCATTTGATTTTAGCAGAAGAGGCAAGAGAAAAATTGAAGTTGGATAAGATTATTTTTATTCCTACAGCCCTGCCTCCGCATAAGGATAATTTAAATATTGCTCCTGCTATAGATCGCCTGAAGATGTTAAAATTGGCAATTAAGAGCAATAAGTTTTTTGCAGTATCTGATATTGAAATTAAGCGAAAAGGGCGATCCTATACAATTGATACTTTAAAAGAATTAAAGGCTAAATATAAAAACGATGAACTTTATTTTATTATTGGTTCAGATCTGCTGAAATATTTAAATGAATGGAAAGATTTAAGCCAGATCATTAAGATGGTAAATTTTGTGGCGGCGACAAGGCCTGGGTATCCATTGGAAGAGATACCCCAATACATTCAGACCTTAGCAATCCGCGCAGTTGACGTTTCAGGATTTGAAGTACGCACTTGTATTCAAGAGGATAAATCATTCGGTTACCTGGTTCCGGATAGAGTTTTTGACTATATAAAAAAGAGAAAGCTGTATAAATGAAAATAAAGATTGCCCCGTCAATATTATCGGCAGATTTCAGTTGTCTTGCCGCGGAGCTTAAAAAGGTGGAAGTTGCAGGGGCGGATTTAATTCACGTTGATGTAATGGACGGTCATTTTGTGCCTAATATAACTATCGGCCCAGTAGTTGTTAAATATATGCGCAAGGCAACAAAGCTTGCTCTAGATGTACATTTAATGATTGAAAATCCCGTTAAATACGTAGATGCTTTTGTTAAAGCAGGAAGCGATATGATTACGGTGCATATCGAGACGGTTAATTTGAAAGAATTGGCGGATATCGCTAGAAAATTAAAGAGTAGGGGGATAAAATTAGGGGTATCTTTAAATCCGGCAACACCAATAGCGAAGATCAGAAAAACTTTAGGGGTAGTTGATTTCGTTCTAGTTATGTCAGTTAACCCCGGCTTTGGCGGACAGGCTTTTATACCGCAAGCAATAGACAAGATAAAACAATTACGCCTAATCTTTGAGAAAGATATTTTTGTTGACGGCGGGATTAATAATACTACCGCAAGGCTTGTTAAGGATGCCGGGGCCAATGTTTTAGTTGCCGGTTCATATATATTCGGAGCAAAGAACACAAAAGAGGCAATTAACAGCTTAAGAATGTGACATTCGGCGCTAATTAGCGCCTAGCCCCTATAGGAATTGGGCTAGTGTTCGCCTCGTGGCGAAGAATTGTGCCGGTGTTTCCCTGTGGGAAGGAGAGATATAAAATGAGCAATACGGTTTCTCAAATTAAATTCGGTACCGACGGATGGCGTGCAATTATCGCAGATACCTACACTTTAG
>CAZOSW010000024.1:17015-19298 GCA_964582765.1 uncultured Planctomycetales bacterium
ATTAAATTCGGTACCGACGGATGGCGTGCAATTATCGCAGATACCTACACTTTAGAAAATGTCAAAATTCTTAGCCAGGCAGTGGCTGATTATTTAGGAAGCGGGAAAAAGCTAGCGGTCGGTTATGACACGCGTTTTATGTCCGATAAATTCGCTGAAGCCGCTTCTAAGGTTTTTAAAAGTAATGGCATAGAGGTGTTATTCTCCGATCGGCCTACCCCTACTCCGGCATTAAGTTTTGCGGTTAAATCACGAAAACTGGATTTGGGAATTATGATCACTGCTTCGCATAATCCGGCGGAATATAATGGTTATAAGATTAAGGATTCAAGGGGCGGCGGGGCAAGCGAGGAAATAACCAAGACAGTAGAGAGTTTTATCGGTAAGAATCCGGTAAAAGACAACTTTGCCCTAGATTCGATCAAGAGCGTGGATATTACAAAAGATTATGTAAAATTCATTCGTAATTATATTGACTTAAAGAAAATAAAAAACAAGAAATTTAAGATCCTGGTAGATTCTATGTATGGCTCAGGGGACAGTTTTATTGCGCAAGTGCTAAAAGGCACAAAAATAAAAATAGAATTTATGCGTAACACAATCAATCCTTCTTTTGGAGGAGGGCGGCCTGAACCGGTTGAGGATAACTTAAAAGAATTAAAAGCGCGCGTCAAGTCAGAAAAATTTGATTTAGGTATTGCCCTTGACGGTGATGCCGACAGGATTGCTGCAGTTGCCCCCAGTGGGGTATTTATCCATCCCCAGAAGATTTTAGGGCTACTGGCGTTGCATCTAAATCAAGACCGCCATTTTAGCGGTGGATTGGTCAAGACTATCTGTGGCTCCACAATGATGGATAATATTGCTAAATTTTTAGGAATAAAACTGTATGAGACACCCGTAGGTTTTAAATATATATCTGATCTTATGGAAGCTCAAAATATTGTTGCCGGAGGAGAGGAAGCAGGGGGTATGGGCGTTAAAGGTTATATTCCTGAACGCGATGGTACTATGGCAGGGTTACTTTTAATTGAAATGATGGTTTATCGCAATAAAGATATGTTAAAAATATTAAATGAAACCGAAAAAAAATTCGGTAAATATTATTATGTGCGCCAGGATTTTCATTTAGATAAACGCGTTGAGCCGAAAAAGGAAAATTTGCCCAACCAATTATTAGGTAAGCAGGTTGTAGATATCAAGGATTATGACGGGATAAAGCTTATTTGCGAAGACCAAAGCTGGCTGATGTTTCGCGGTTCAGGCACTGAGCCGATCATGCGTACCTATGCTGAAGCTAAAAGCTTGACTCAAGCCAAAAAGCTGCTTGTTTTGGCAAAAGAGATAATCTTAGAGAATGGCGCATAGGTTTAGTATTACGTTTCAGGAAGGAAATTCACATAGAAAGGGGGAAGCCTTATCAAGAAATTTCTAATATGATAACGGCTGAGATTAAAAAATTATTGAGTATTAATTATAAAAAATAAAAAAAATAATAAGAAAGGAAATAATTAGAAATGTCAGATACTAGAGCAGAATTAGAGCAGTTATATAATCAAAGTATTAAAGTCTTAAAAGAAGGCCAGGTAGTGACCGGAAAGATTGTGGAAGTTAAAAGCAAAGAGGTTTTAGTCGACGTTGGTTTTAAATCCGAGGGGATTGTTCCCGTTACCGAATTTAGCCCAGGCGACTTAATCGTTGGCCGCGAAATGGAATTTTTGTTGGAAACCATGGAAAATGACGCAGGAGTCATGACTTTATCCCGTGAAAAAGCAATGCGCATGCAGGGTTGGGATAAAATAGTCAAATTATCCAACGAAGGCACTTTAGTCGAGGGCAGGCCGGTAAAGAAGGTTAAAGGTGGATTCCTCGTTGATATTATGGGAATTGAAGGATTCCTGCCCAGCTCACTTTCTTCTTTCCGTAACATTCCAGACAAAGATATCTTATATAAGGTATTTAAGTTTAAGATTGTTAAGGTCAACAACTTACGCCGCAGTATTATTGTCAGCCGACGCGAAGCAGTGCAGGCAGATAGGGATGTGGCCAAGAGCAAAATCTGGGGTGAGTTAAAGATTGGTAATATTTATCCCGGATTAGTCAAAGCGATTACTGATTTTGGGGCTTTCATTGACTTAGGCGGAGTTGATGGCCTACTGCACATTACGGATATGTCATGGTCAAAGATTAGTCATCCTTCAGAGATTGTTGCTATTGGGGATAAAATTGAGATAATGATTTTAAATCTTGATCAGGTTTCAGGAAAAGTTTCTTTAGGCCTAA
>CAZOSW010000025.1:0-7157 GCA_964582765.1 uncultured Planctomycetales bacterium
ATCTTTGGAGTTAAGCATATTTTCGATACCCAAAGATATCTTTTTTAAAATACTTAAGCGGGCGGCTAATCTTCGGCGGGCTAAATTTGCCGGCAGATAACTTAAAAAATAAAGGCTTAAGTCCAAAGTAAATTGCGGGCGCTTAAAATCCAATAGATTTTTATTAAGCAGTACCTTAAAACGCTCTTTGCCTTTTTCCGTCAGGCAATAAACAAAACGCTCCGGCCTGCGGCCTTTCTTAACTGCCTGCTTAGTTAAGAAGCCTTTTTTTTCTAAAATTCTTAAGGGATAATATATTGATTTTAACTGTACCCCGGCAAAAAGAGAAAGGATTTCGCGGATTTTTAACTTAATTTCATACCCATGTTTGGGGCTTTGGCGCAATAGGCCTAATAGAATCAGTTCCTGCTCTATCATGCGGTAATACCTATGGACCTGAACTTCTTGTATCTCAATTTAAGTAATTCTTCTTTATCCAAAAGCTCTAATTCCTTTAAATTCCTTAAAATTGCCTCTTTAATATTTAAAGCGATTTTTTGCGCATCACGATGCGCCCCGCCTAAAGGCTCGCTGATCACCTCATCAATAATATGCATCTTTAGGAGATCTTCTCCGGTAAGTTTCAAAACTTGCGCTGCCTGGGGCGCCTTTGCCCCGTCTTTCCAAAGAATTGCCGCACATCCTTCCGGGGAGATAACTGAATAATATGAATTCTCTAAAACTGCCACACGATCCGCCACCCCCACTCCGAGGGCGCCGCCTGAGCCGCCTTCTCCGATTACAATTGCCATAATCGGGGTAGCAATAGAAGCCATCTCCCGTAAATTAACCGCAATCGCATGAGACTGGCCGCGCTCCTCAGCACCGATACCCGGGTATGCCCCGGGAGTATCAATAAAAACTACTATCGGTAAATCAAATTCTTCAGCCATTTGCATAACACGCAAGGCCTTGCGATAACCCTCAGGGTGCGCACAACCAAAATTACGTTTTAGGTTTTCTTTAGTGTCGCGGCCTTTTTGATGGCCGATGACAATAACCTTTTTTTTATCTAATTTCGCTAACCCGCAAATCATCGCCTTATCATCGCCAAAAAGCCTATCGCCGTGCAGCTCAACGAAATCTGACATGATCAATCCGATATAATCTAAAGTGTAGGGACGAAGGGGATGCCGGGCAAGCTGCACTTTCTGCCAAGCAGTCAGATTGACGTAAGTTTCTTTCTTTAAATGTTCCAGCTTATCTTGGAGCTTCTTAATCTCGCTAGACAGATCAATCTTTTTCTCTGTCATAAACAACTTGAGCTCTTGTATTTTTTTCTCTAATTCTACAATCGGTTTTTCAAAATCTAATCCGGCCATAAGAATTATTCAATTATGGTAACTTCTGTTCCGACAGGGACAATACTATAAAGCTCCTGGACATCAGAATTGCTCAGGCGCACACATCCTTGGGTCACTTGTTTACCTAACTCTTGTGGTTGCGTTGTGCCGTGTATTCCGTAACCGGCTAAATCAAAACCCATCCAGCGCGTACCTAACACATTTTCAGGGCTCTCCGGCGAGACTACCGCGCCTGCCTTAAACCAAGTGGGATTAAGGAGTTTATTGACAATTTTAAAAGTACCTACGGGGGTGCAACTATTTTTTCCGGTTGAGACAATATATGTTTTAAATATCTCTTCATCACTTTTAAGCATAAGCACATTCTGTGACTTATCAACTAAAATGGTAAAAAGGCTGTTCCAAACCTTTATTTTGCGGCCGGGGATTATCAAAGAACCGCTGATATTATTACTTTTCATAATAAGCTCAGGGGTAGTTTTATATTCCCGGGCGATTTTATTAAGAGTATCTCCGGGTTTAATTGAATAGCTTACACTTTTAGGGGTAATTATGGGTGAAAATAATAATTTAATATTTATATTTTCTGCCTTCTTCTGCCAATCTATCACATCGCAAGATCCCGGAAAATCATTTACCAGCTTCTGGTACAATAATTTAGCCTCTAACAAATTGCCCTTAGCCTCCAGGGCGCGCGCCTGGCTTAGCAGGCCATTGGCAGAGGCACGATTAGCAAGGCTAACTGTCCCGCTAAATTTCCTGGCAACTAATGTAATAAAAATACCGGCTATAGCTATTATTGCAACAATTATTATTAATTGTTTCTTATTCATAAGTCCTCCTTTTGCCTCATTAGAGAACAAAATTTTCTAATGGAGTTTACCTTGCATATGATATCAAGGCAATAGAAATGCCTAAAATCAACCCGATAATTACCTCGACAGGAGTATGGCCGATAAGTTCACGCAGGCGCAACTCCTGTATTTTTCCCTTCCAATATATGTCTTCCATAATTTTATTTAAAATGCCCGCCTGTTTGCCTGTTGAGCGGCGTACGCCTTGGGCGTCAAACATAACCACAATCGCAAAGGCAAACGCCAGGGCAAAATAAGCGCTGTCAAATCCGCATTCCATTCCAATGCTGGTTGCCAAACACGCAGCTCCTGCGGCATGCGCAGAAGGCATCCCGCCGCTACCGATAAATAAACGGAAGTCAAATTTTTTCAAGCGAAAAACCCCTATAACTACCTTTATCGTCTGGGCAATAAGCCAGGTGGAAATAGTAGTCATTAAAATCTTATTCCTATACATCTCTGTAAAAAAATCTCTCATTATTCTTTAGTTTGGGCAGGGATAACTTCGATTTTAAATCTCTCTACAGCAGTTGACTTGCCGTCCTTAATCAGAAAGCCCCGGTTGCCTTCTGTTTCTATAAAAGGATCGTTGTGTTTTCTATTTTTTAGCTCTCTTATTGCATTCCTTAATTCAACAATAGAGCCCAATTTTAATTTTAATTGTTCATTTTCCGTATAAATACGCTTGCGGCCATCAATAAGCGCCTTATTTTCCGCCTTTAATATAGAAAGTTTGGCGCTTTGCTCTTCAAGGCTGGTTTGGGTTTTGGCATTATCATGAAAAAGGCGGGTAATTTTATTCTTGCTTGCCCTTAAATAATCCTTGAGTCCGGTATTTTTTAGCGCTAGCTGCTCTTTAAGTCCTTTCTCTTTCTCTATCTCTTGCAATAAGTTTTGTTTCTCCTGCACTAATACGGTAATCTGGCCTTGGGCTTGAGTTAGGCTATCCTTGAGCCTGTATCTTTCCCTTAATTCACTCATATAGCCGACCATGCTAAAAGCAACAATACCTATCAATAGGATCAGCGCTATGTTCTTACACATATCTTTATTCATAGGGTAATATTATATATCCTCCTGCCTGAAAAGCAAGTTATTTTATCGAAACTGTTTCCTGACTGCCGTCAGGCAGGCGCAGCCAATCGGGAAATAGGGAAGAATTTCAGTTAGATCAGCGGATTTTATGCGTCTATTGCCTTAGAAAGGAGCGATAATGATCTCAAAAATTTATAGTTTTGGCCTCTTAGGCCTCCAGGCATATCCGGTTGAAATAGAAACTGATGTTGCCAATGGCCTGCCAGCAGTAAACTTAGTTGGCTTAGCAGATACAGCAATCAAAGAAAGCAAAGAAAGGGTACGCTCGGCAATCAAAAACTCAGGGTTCCAATGGCCTGCGCAGAGAATAACTGTAAATTTAGCCCCTTCTAATATCAAAAAAGAAGGCGCTTGTTTTGACCTGGCTATTGCTTTGGGGATTTTAGCAGCAAGCGGGCAGGTCGATAGCAACCTGATTAAAAACTATTCTTTCCTTGGGGAATTATCCCTTGATGGGCAACTGCGGCCGGTTGGCGGTGTTTTAGCCATAAGCTTAACCATGGTTAATTTTTCAATAAAGAACCTTATTCTGCCTGAAGAAAATGCCAAAGAAGCCGGCATCATACCGGAGATATCTGCTTGGCCGCTAAAAAGTTTAAAAGAAGTTATACAATTTTTAGCAGACCCCGGCTCAAGGCAGCCTTTCAAATTAGAGCTTAAACAAATCATTAAGGAAAACGCAAATTACACGTTGGATTTCTCAGAAGTTAAGGGGCAATATTTTGCCAAAAGGGCTATTGAAGTAGCGGTATCAGGCGGCCACAATATTATTTTAATCGGGCCTCCGGGCAGCGGAAAAACTATGCTTGCCAAAAGAATCCCCACAATTATGCCTAGCCTAACCTTAGAAGAAACTCTGCAGATAACTAGAATTCACTCAGTAGCAGGCACATTACTAAATAAAGATGGTTTTATCGCAACCCGGCCATTCCGTTCTCCGCATCACAGCATTTCAGATGTGGCATTAATCGGAGGCGGAAGCATTCCCCGGCCAGGAGAAATAAGTTTAGCTCATTATGGGGTTTTATTTTTAGATGAACTGCCTGAATTTAACCGTAAGGCCCTTGAAGCATTAAGGCAGCCGCTAGAGGATAATTTAATTTGTATCAGCCGAATAAAAGGGACGCTGATTTTTCCGGCTTGCTTTATATTAGCTGCTGCGCTTAACCCTTGCCCCTGCGGAAATTATTTTAGCTTACAGAAACCTTGCCATTGTAATCCTGCAAAGATTAGAAATTATTTAGGAAAAATTTCCGGCCCCCTGCTTGACCGGATTGATATACATATCGAAGTCCCCCAGGTAAAATATCGCGAATTATCCGATACAAAGGAAGCGGAACCCTCGGGGACAATCAGGCAGCGCGTGGAGAATGCACGCGCAATTCAACAGGAAAGGTTTAAGACTAAAGGATTATTCTGTAATGCCCAAATGCACGGTAAATTAATTAAAGAGTATTGCCTGCTGAATACGCAAGCCAAAGAATTAATGCGTATGGCTATTTCGGAATTAAGCCTCTCAGCAAGGGCATATGATAAAATATTAAAAGTTGCCCGCACGATTGCAGATTTAAACCGGGAGGAAATTATTTCTGCAGAACATGTTGCCGAAGCAATTCAATATAGAAGTTTAGATAAACAGCTGAATTAGAAACTAACCCCAAACTCGAAACTGTTTCGCATCCAATCGGGAAACGGGGAGGAGGAAAAATGGCAAAAACGAGAATATTTCTGGAAAATGTTTGTTATCATATTTATGCGAGAGGAAATCAAAAACAGATAGTATTTGCTGTGAAAGATGACTTTGAATTCTATCTGCAACAATTAATACGTTATAAAAGAAAGTATTCTTTCCATCTATATAGTTATTGTTTAATGCCTAACCATATTCACTTAATGGGAAAACCGGCTGCACCCGAAAAATTATCAAAATTTATGCAATGCCTGCAACGCTCTTATACTGCTTACTATAATAATAAATACAAAAAAGTTGGCCATGTTTGGCAGGGTAAATTTAAAGTAAAATTAATCATGAAAGATAAATATGCTTTTGACTGTATCAATTATATTGAAACGAATCCTGTACGGGCGGAATTAGTAAACAATCCTAAAGATTATTTTTATTGCAGCTATTCGGAAAGAAACTTAAATAGTAATCACAAATTTTTAGATGAATTTTTGTTATAATTAGCCCCGTTTCCCGATTAGCGGCGAAACAGTTTCGACATTTAGTGGGTAGATACTTCGATTGTTGTGGACGCGCTAGAAATGCCTCCTGCCTCATCTTTAACTGTAAGGGTAGCGGTAAATTTACGCACGCCGTAAGTAGCGCTCCAATAAGTATTCTCAGGGCTTATCTTGGTAGAAGTATCTGTATCGCCAAAATCCCAAAAATAAGAAGCGATTTTGGCTGATTTAGAATATGATTTCTGGCCAGAAAATTTCACCTTAAGCGGGGAGTAACCTTTTATCGGTTTAGCAGTAATTATTGCAATCGGAGGTTCTGGCGCCGGTTTAACTGGCAGCTTAACTTCTTCTTGCGGTACAACGACTGGAACTGAGGAAATTACTGGAGGCATGGCTTGCTCAATAACAGGCGGGGCAGTTGTTTCTTCTGCAGGTTGCAAAACCGTTGTGGTTTGACTTCCGGAAGTTAAATCCGCAGGGGCTAAATCCTCTGTTTTAGTAACAGGGCCTTGAGTAACTGAAGCTGCCGGGGTTTGCGGCAAAGGTTCTACAACAGCGGGTAAGGCTTGCGGCTGGAGGTTTAATTTAACAGGTCCAGCTGTAACTACGCTTTCCGGTAAATGCTCCTTAGCTAAATCTTCGGCAATATATGCCTGGAGTTTTTCTTTTAAGCTGTCTAGGCGGGCTTTTTCAAACGCTTCTCTTTCTTCTTCAAGCTTATCCGCTCTTTCTTTATATTGAGGATTATGATTATACCGATAATCTACCACGGCTGTAATCGGCCAGCGCAAGATCCCTCCCACAAAATCCACAAACATCGCTGGCATATCCCAGAAATTTGCTTTAAATTTCGACTCTATCAGGCCCATCTGTTTATAATAATATTCAACTGCTGACCTGCGGCGCCTAAAGCGTTCCTTGGCTAATGTTAAATCCGGCAGTGATTTTTCTCTTCCGACAGTATATTCAATAATAGGTTTACCATCATAACTAACCAAATACCCCTGGTTAGCCGGCTTTTCAGGCTTCTGAAATTTATAAGTAGCGCAGCCCGATAAAATGAATGTTAAAAATAATAGAACTAAAATTTTCCTCGAAAGCATTTCTTCCTTTCTTATTGCCGCATCAACGCTAATGCTTCAGAACGGGTCTTTTCGTTCTCTTTAAAAATTCCGCGCACAGCACTGGTTACCGTCATTGTCCCAGGTTTTTTTACCCCCCTCATAGACATACAAAGGTGCTCCGCTTCAATAACTACCATTACTCCAAGAGGTTTTAATTTACTCATAACAATTTCGGCAATCTGCGTAGTTAATCTCTCCTGGACCTGCGGCCGGCGCGCTAATGTATCTACAACGCGGGCAAGCTTGCTTAATCCGGTTACCCGGCCATTCTTAGGAATATAGGCGATATTCGCCTTGCCTAAGAAAGGCAGGAGATGATGTTCGCAAACAGAATACAAAGGTATGCCGCGCAATAAAATAATTTCATGATGCTTCTGCTCAAGAATAACTTCGAGTTCTTTTTCCGGGTCTTGATTAATCCCTGAAAATATCTCCTCATACATCTGAGCAACCCGGCGCGGCGTCTCTAAGAGGTCCTTTCTTTTAGGATCCTCACCAATTGCTTCTAAAATCTGGCGTACTGCTTTTTCAATTTTTATTCTATCCATGTATTATTG
>CAZOSW010000025.1:7257-17633 GCA_964582765.1 uncultured Planctomycetales bacterium
TACATTTAATCAAATCATTTAAGCCCGACATTATATTACTTGACCTGCTCATGCCTGAACTTGGCGGATTTGAAATTTGCGAGATTTTAAATAATGACCCGGAAACCCGTGGTATACCTATAATTATAATTACGGGTTTTGGCGATTTAGTTGATGTAAAAAAGGCTTATAATTTAGGGGCAGTAGGTTATCTTGTTAAGCCGTTTGCCTTAGACGACTTAAACAAAGAAATAAATAAAGCTATCACTAACAAACAAAATTCACTTTAATCATTTTCCGATACAAAAATCAGTAAAAATCCTATCTAAAAGATCTTCTGAAAAATTCTTACCTAATATTTTATCCAGATATGTGCAGGCATCCTTTAAATTCTGAGCGATGAGCTCTTGAGGAAGTTTCTCTGCTATGGCCTTCTTGGCCTGAGTGATTAATTTTTTAGCATTTTTGAGCGCCTGAATATGCCTTAAATTGCTCACTATCAGAGATTCCGGTTCATGCAGTTTCCCCTTAAAAACAAATTCCCAAAGCGCATCCTCAAGGCAGTCAATATTTCTAGCTGTCTTTGCGCAAATCCGGACTACTTTATGAAATGCCTCAGTAATCTGGGTTTCTTCAATCCGGCTCTTTAGGTCAATTTTATTGATTACCGCAATAACATTTCTATTTCTTACTTCCTGAATTAATTTTCTGTCTCCTTCTTCTAATTTACTGCTCGCATCAAATAAAATAATTACTAGATCCGCTAATTTAATATATTCCCTTGAGCGTTTAACTGCTTTTTTCTCAATCAGATCGCGCGGCGAAAGAATTCCGGCAGTATCGACGATTCTAACCGGTATACCTTTTATATCAATCATTTCTTCAACGGTGTCACGGGTTGTGCCGGCAACAGAGGTAACAATAGAGCGTTCTTTTTTAAGCAGGGCGTTCAGGAGTGAAGATTTTCCCACATTTGGCTTGCCGCAAATAACCACAGCAATGCCTTCGCGTAATATCCTCCCCGCTGAAGCATTATCCAGTAATTTAGTTAATTCTTTAGCGATTGAGGTAATGCCTTGCGTTATCCCCGCAGTATCCTGCTGGAGGTTTTCTTCGGGAAAATCAATATTTGCCTCTAAGGGCACTAAAATATTCAATAACTTCTGACGAATTTTGCCTATCTCTTTTGATAGGCCGCCGCTTAATTGCCCTAAACTTACTTTAAGCGCAGAATCAGTTTTTGCGCGGATAACATCAATCACCGCCTCTGCCTGAGCAAGGTCAATCCTGCCGTTTAAAAAAGCACGCCTGGTAAACTCTCCGGGACTGGCAAGACGAGCTCCGTTTGCTATGGTCAGATCCAAAACATTCCGTAAAGCCACCAGGCCGCCATGACAGTTTATTTCAACAACATCTTGGCAGGTATAAGACTTAGGTTTGCGCATCACGCTGAGAATAACTTCGTCGATAATTTTGCCGTTATCGCTGATCTTGCCATAATGCATAGTATAGCTTTTAAACTCCGTAGTTTTTTCTTTTTTCTGCCCAACAAATATTTTATTTACTATGGATAAAGCTTCTGGGCCGCTTATACGTACAATACCAATTCCGCCTGGGCCCTGCGCAGTTGAAATCGCTGAAATTGTATCATCTAAATTATCTTCAAACATTTCTGAATTCTCCAACTACAAATAATGAGCCTGTTACTAAAATCAGATCTTCTTTACGCGCTAACCTTAGAGATAAAAGTTTAGCCTCTTTTACGCTATGCGTCAAATATAGTTTTTTCTTAAAATAAGTAGCTAGCCTCTTTGGGCTAGTTGCTCGCGAGGTTGCAGCAGAAGTCAAGATAACTTCATCTGCTAAAAGATCAAGTGTCCTGCATATTCCAGGAATATCTTTATCCAGGCAGACTCCCAAGACTAAAATAAGTTTTTCATATTTGAAGTTATCTTCTATTGCTTTCTTTAAAACACGCGCTGATGCCAAATTCTGCGCGCCATCTAAAATAACCAAAGGATTTTTTTTAATTACTTCACATCTGCCCGGCCAGCGGGTATTTTTTATTCCCCGCCTAATTGCTTTTGCGCTTAAATTCACCCCGTAATTGCGTAATGCTTCTACTGCTCCTCTTGCCGCGGTGGCGTTGGCCAATTGATGCCTGCCAATTAAACTCATTTTTAACTTATGATAATTAATATCTCTGCCTACTAAACGTAACTTTGCCCCCACAGCTTTACATTTATTCTGGATTACTTCCAATGCCTCTTTTTCCTGCGGTGCAGAGATTACTATTGTCCCATTATTTTTTATAATTCCTGCCTTCTGACTGGCAATCTTTGCCAAAGTGGCGCCAAGCTTTTGCGTATGCTCATAACTAATCGGCGTAATCACTTGCACTAAAGAATCAGCGGTATTAGTAGCATCAAGTGAACCGCCAATACCCGTTTCTAAAACCACAAAATCTACCTGTTTGCGCTTAAAATATAGGAAGGCTACTGCGGTATAAATCTCAAAAAAAGTGAGCGGCCCATATTTTGAGCAATGATTATATTTATTAATTGCTGGTTTTAATTCTCCAACCAAAGAAGATAATGCTTTTTGAGAAATCATTCCTTCATAATCACAAGAGATCCTCCTACGCTTAGAAACAAAGGGCCTAAGGATTCTGATTCTTTCCCTGAAATCACTTAAATGTGGGGAGGTATACAGCCCGACGCAGAACCCCGCCTCCCTTAAGATATAAGCAATAAAAGCGCAGGTCGATCCTTTTCCTTTTGAGCCTGCGACATGGATAACACGCAAAAATTCCTGGGGGTTGTCTATTGAAATAAGAAAATTTCCAATACGCTCAAGCTTAAGTGTTTTTTTATAAGAAAAACTGGTGTTTTTTTCGTAGTTAACGAGGGAGTTTAAATATCTTAAAACTTGCGGGTAGGACATACATTAGTGCTTAAAATGTCGCAGGCCTGTTATGACCATGGCAATTTTATATTTATCGCAGGCAGCAATAATTTCTTTGTCAGCGATAGAGCCTCCGGGCTGAATTATTGCCCCGGCTCCGGCTTTATGCGCCCAGATGATCGCATCTGGCTTAGGGAAGAATGCGTCTGAAGCCAGACAGCAATCTCGATTAATTTTACCGGATTTATTCTTTGCGATCATTACCGAATCTACGCGGGAGGACTGCCCTGCACCAATACCCACAGTCTTAGTGCCTCGAGTTAAAACTATAGCATTAGATTTTACATGCTTGGCAACCGACCACCCAAAAATTAAGCTTTGCATCTCGGCCTTGCTCGGCTTCTTCTTGGTCACTACCTTCAGATTATTTTCATCCAAAGTTAGGATGTCTTTATCTTGCAAAAGCATGCCGCCGCTGACGCGTTTAAACTCCGGCTCATCAATTAGGCTTAAATCTTTTAATTCAAGCAGGCGTAAATTTTTCTTTTCTTTAAATAATTTTACTGCCTCATTTTCAAAACCGGGAGCGATAATACATTCTAGAAAACCACTTTTAGCTATTAATTTTGCGGTTTTTAAATCCATTTTTCTGTTTAATGCTACAATACCGCCAAATGCCGAAAGCTTATCAGAGTTCCAGGCATTTAAAAATGCCTTACTCAGCTCTTTACTTTCGGATACTCCGCAGGGATTATTGTGTTTCACGATGACGGCGGCCGGATCCTGAAATTCCCTAACCAATTCAACTGCAGCATTAAGATCAAGAATATTGTTAAAAGAAAGTTCCTTGCCTTGTAGCTGCTTTAAATTAATCAGGCCGGCAAATTTACCTTTTTCTTTATAGATTGCTGCTTTTTGATGCGGATTTTCACCGTAACGTAAATCTTGTATTTTCTCAAAATTTAAAACCAGTTCTTTAGGAAAACCTAACAGCTGAGACTTAAGGCCTGAGCCCTGTTTGTTTAAATACTCATGTATTAGTGCATCATATTGGCTGGTATGGCCATAAACCTCAATACCTAATCGGCGCATTAAATCTTCGCCCAAAGAACCGTTATTCTTTTTTAATTCGCTAATTACTTCTGAATAACGAGCAGGGTTACAAATTACTGCTACAGATTCATAGTTTTTAGCAGCGCTGCGCAGCATAGCAGGGCCACCGATATCAATATTCTCAATGATTTCTTTAAGGCCTACCCCGGGCTTATTCGTAGTTTCTTGAAAAGGATACAGATTAACTACAACCATATCAATCAGCCCAATACTATGCTCGCCTAAGGTGCGCATATGTTCTGGGTTTTCTCGAAGGCTAAGGATACCTGCGTGAATTTTAGGATGCAGGGTTTTTACTCTTCCGTTGAGTATTTCAGGAAATCCCGTATACGTTGAGACCTCGGTTACATCGATATTATTTTGACGCAGAAGTTTTGCCGTGCCGCCCGTAGAAATAATCTCTACGCCAAGATTCTTTAATTCTTGGGCTAATTCTATAATACCGGTTTTATCTGATAAGCTGATAAGCGCTCGTTTGATCTTAATCATTATTTGTTAAAACGGAAATTAACCAAATCCGCATCCTGCATAACATATTCTTTTTGCTCAAGGCGCATCTTGCCTGCCTGCTTAGCGCCATTCTCACCGCCGCAAGAAATAAAATCGGCAAAACTTATGATTTCCGCACGAATAAAGCCTTGTTGGATATCGGAATGGATTGCTCCCGCCGCCTCCCAAGCAGTAGTGCCTTTTTTGACTAACCAAGCACGATTTTCTTTATCTCCAACTGTAAGAAAATTTATAAATCCGCTCTCCCTCAAAACCCTAGCCAGTAAAATACCCATATCTTCTAATTCTTCTTTAATTATTACAACTACCGGCTTAAGGGTAAGCAAACCATACCCGGAGATAATTTCTTTTTCTTGATCAGTTAATCCAATAGTAGAAATAAAATCTTCTTTTTCTAAAACTGACTTCATCTTATCTAATACTATCTTTTCTTTATCTGGCGGAGATTTAGCAAGGCGGTTATCTAGGAAATCCAAATCATGAAGAATTAAATCCATCTTGGCATCTATAGGGATAATTATAACATCTGCTTCAGCTGCCGCATCCTGACCCGCTAATTCTATCTGAGGATAGGTTTTTTTCTTGGCCTTAACCAGCTTATCCGCCTGATCCAGCTTATCGTTTTTAACATTATGCTTTCCCAAAACAGCTTCCGGTATTGCAAAAGCACTTATCTTCATAGATAGTCTCTTTAAGTAGGCTAGTTAGTAATTAATAAAAGATTACTCCAGGTAGGTATAAATCTTGCCTTTATAATTGCGCAATACATATTTACCCTTGGCCTGGGAAAGAATATAATTTGGCCCCACAGGGATTTTCCCGCCGCCGCCTGGGCCGTCGATAACATAGGTTGGAACAGCATAGCCGGAGGTATGCCCGCGTAATTTTTCAATAATATTTATCCCGACAGCCACAGGGGTACGGAAATGCTGCGTGCCCCTGACCGGGTCACACTGATAAATATAATACGGCCTTACTCTTATCTGCAGAAGGTCATGCACAAGGCGCCTCATGATAAATGGCCGGTCATTAATGCCCTTAAGGAGCACTGACTGGCTACCTAAAGGCATGCCTCCTTCGGAGAGCATATCGCAGGCATTCTTGCAACGCTTGGTAATTTCCTTAGGATGATTAAAGTGAATGCTCAACCAGATAGGTGAATATTTTTTCAACATATTTACCAGATTTTCAGTAATACGCTGCGGCAAGGTTACCGGAACACGCGTGCCTATCCTTAATAATTCAACATGCGATATATCGCGGATTTTTGCAATTAAGGATTCTAATATCCCATCTTCCAGGGTAAGCGGGTCGCCTCCTGAAATCAACACGTCTCTTATCTTTCGGTTGGCTTTAATATATTCTATTGCCGCGTCAAATTTACCTTCAGGGTTTGTTTCTTTTTCTTCATGGTCACCCACTAAACGCCGACGAGTACAATGCCGGCAATACATCGCGCAATGCTCTGTAGCCAATAACAAAACCCTATCCGGGTATCGGTGCACTAAATGCGGCGCCGGAGAATCGCGGTCTTCGGCGCAAGGATCGGCCATTTCATGAGGAGAAACGGAAAATTCATAGTTAACCGGAACAGACTGCCTTCTTATGGGGCAATCCGGATCCTCAGCATCAATCAAACTTGCCCAATAAGGAGTAATTGCCATTGCCAACCTGCCTTTGGCTTTATCGATTCCTTTTTCCTCTTCTGCGGTCAATTTGATAATTTGCGTTAATTCTTCTTTGTTGCGTATCCTGTGCTTGAGCTGCCAATGCCAATCCTCCCAATCTAGCGGATTAACATCTTTATAGAGGGAAATCTGCTGATAATCGCGTGAACGCTTTGGCGGCTTTGGAATCGACGGAATTTCAATCTGCGTTTTCTGATTTTCTAAGCTTACAGGATTATTCAATTTAAGCCTTATTCCTTTCTGAGGCACTTATTAGTATAGCCTCAATAAGATCTTCGTATTTCATCCCCGCAGCATATGCCATTATGGGAAAATTAGATTCTTTAGGATCTAATCCCGGTAAAGGATTTATCTCTAAAACGTAAGGTACATTAAATTTATCCAGACGGATATCGGTGCGCGAAATATCTAAACAGCCCACGGCCCGATGCGTACGCAAAGCTACCTCTTTTACTTTTTCCTCTGTTTCTTTATCCAGCCTTGCCGGACAATAAAATTCAGGGACTAAGCCTAATTCGCTATTACCCTGGAACTCTTTCATTTTCCAGGAATAAAAATACTCCCCGCTTTTTTTACAATTAGAAAAATCTATTTCTAAAATCGGTAACACCCGGGTTTTCCCGTTCTCTAAAATACCTACCGTCAGCTCTTTGCCCTCGATAAATTCCTCAACCAAAGCCTCCTGGCGATAAACATCTAAACATTCTCTGACCTTTTTAAAAAGATCGTCTTTATTGCCAACCACATTGGTCTTATTTATGCCTTTTGCTGAGCCCTCGCAATTAGGTTTAACAATTAAAGGAAACTTGAGCTCCGGAGTTAACAATTCATCCCCTTTTGTAAAAAGCTGAAAGGCCGGAGTAGGAATATTTTCTGCTTTTAATATTTTCTTAGTCAGCGCCTTGTTTAACGCCAAGGCAAGAGAAAATGTGTCTGAACCGGTATAAGGTATATTTAAATAATCCAACACCGCAGGTACCTCGGATTCGCGAAAGCGGCCGTGTTTTCCTTCGGCGATATTAAATACTAGATCTACCCGGTTTTTTCTAAAATATGAAAATAAAGCCGGATATTCTACATCAATAGCATCCACAGAATGCCCTTTAGCTTTAAGAGCCAAGACAACAGAATTAATCGTTTCTTCCGAATCGCATTCCGAGAAATAATCCGCTGGTTTTAAAGGATCTTTCTTTTTAAGATTATAAGTCAAGGCGACTTTCACCCGGAACTTCCTTTCTTGGTTTCCTTAAAATCCCTTAAATAAGGGCTAAAGCTCATCAATCTAACCTGTTTCTTATAATTGCGTTGTTTAAAATCTTGCCCACCATCTGTTCATAGGTAATGCCGATATTTTTAGCTATTAGCATAAAAACATCTTCGGTAGATAAAGAAGGTAGCGGGTTTATCTCTAAGACATAAGGATTGCCGTCATTATCGACACGAAAATCTACTCTCCCAAAATCCCGGCACTCGACACTGCGATAAACCTTTAAAGCTAGCTCCTCAAGCTTATTCTTTAACTCCTGCGATATCTTAGCCGGGCAGATATATTCTAATCTATCAGAGGTAATCCGCGCAAAGGTATAGAATTTATCATTTAACTTTAATCTTCCGTCTATTTTTATCTGCACAACCGGCATAATTTCTGGATTTTCATTGCCCACAATAGCCACTGTAAATTCCTGGCCTGAGATAAATTCCTCAACTAAAGCCGGCTGCTTATAGGTTTTGGTAATGAAATCAACCTGCTTTTTAAGCTCTTCGGTATTTTCTACCCGCGAGCTTTCACTTAAGCCCTTAGATGAACCTTCAAAGCGCGGCTTAACAATTAATGGAAACTTACAATGGTCTTTGTTAATTAGGGCCTCAGCAGAGGAAACTTCAAAAAACTTAGGGGTGGGAATTTTCTCGGCGATAAAAATTTTTTTAGCCATAACTTTATCCAAAGTAAGCCCTAAAGTTAAAGCATCTGCTCCTACAAAAGGTATTTGCGCCATCTCAAGTAAAATAGGGACTTGGGATTCACGGTTTCTTCCGGTAGTTCCTTCAGAAATATTAAAAACAATGTCTACCCCCAGATTATCAATTTTCTCCAATAAATTTAAGGCATTGCCGATTTTTTTTATCTTAAAACCATTTGCGGCGATAGCATCCGCAATAACATTAATTGTTGAAGGAGCGTCAAATTCCGCATTAGCATCAAGAGGGTCTCCCTCTTTAAATTTATAATCTGTTTTTAAATCGTACGTTAAACCTACAGTTTTCATCTAATTTAACCCTAAAATTGCCCTACATAAAAAAATAAGGGCCCGGTTTAACTTTCTTCTGCCAGCGCCCTAGAGGAATCTATCCAATTTTTTCCAACTTAGTTTATTAACCTCCAAAAATTTATGCAAAATATTGTACCTATGTTCTTTTTTTACCACAATATATTGGCATTGTCAAGTATTTTTTGTTTAAAAAAGGGAGGGGTTATTTTTGCTTTTGTCGTCGGAGAATATTATTCCTGCGCCTTGAAGATCATCCATTAATTGCCTGAAGTTGGAGAAGGCGCAGCCCCTTATACCAAGGGAGTTGGCAGACTCTATTAATTCTTTCCGGTCATCAGTGTAGAATATCTCCTCTGGGCTAACTTTAAGCTCCTCTATAACTTTTTTGTAGATTTCTTTATCAGGTTTAATTAGCCCAAGCTCAAAAGAGAGAAAAACTTTATTAAAAACTCCGAACACCGGAAAATGCTTCTTTAAATATTCATAGTGCAGAATGTTTATGTTAGACAATAGGGCTGTTTTATAGTTAGCGCCTAAGGTATTAACCAGCCTGTAAACCAAACGATTCTTGGAACTTAAGAAAAATATATCATTCCATATCGGCGTAAATGAATTAAAGCTTAAGTTTAAATCCAGCATATCCTTAATTTGAAGATAAAAATCTTCCGGGGTAATTTTGCCTGCTTCAAAGGCAACAGTTACCTGCGAATCAAAAAAAAGATTATATATTTCAAGTGGTGTTTTTGAACAAAAAACCGATATTCTTGCCGCTGCCCTCTTGTGATCAAAATCTACCAGGACGCCCCCTAAATCAAACAGGATAACTTTTATTTCACTAGCCATCTGTTAATTTCCTTTATCCGTATTTTTCCTAAAAAGATCCAAGAACCTGTCTTCATATTCCTTATAAACATTCCACTTGTCTAACTCTACTTTTAACTCACTTGCCTTAGTTATATTTTCGCGGCTTTCTTCAAAAAGCTTTTCGATTTTTTCTTCTATGGAAACAGGCAATTTTGTAAGCTGGCTTAAGGTCTTCTTTATTAACTCCACCTCTTCCTCTCCGATAGGTGCGGATTGGCCTCCAGACCCAAGCTTTAAATATTCTAGTAGTTTATTAATTTCATTTTCCATTTCCTGAGCCTGTTCTATTAACGGCTGTAAATTTATTGGCATATCCAATATTCTCCCCAAAGCCTGCAATACTGCGGCTGATGCCTTGGGATTTTTAATCTGGATAGTATAAAGCGGAATGTCGCCGAGCAGACAAAATCCTCTCAACCCGGCTTTCTTAGCTAGCCCCAAAAATAAACCGTTCATTCCGCTAATTTGACCCTCCTGTAAAATATTAAAGTTAAATTTATTTAAGTTTTCTTTTATTTTCCGATCTGTGGCTGCAAACCAAACTGCCGATTTCTGTGTATGATCGGTTGCCTGAGGCATAGAAGCCAAACTCACAATTAACTCTGCGCCAAAGTCTTTAGCCAAGCCAATAATTATTTTTGCGTAACTATCTGCCTTGGATAAATCCGGCTGGGCATTGCTTAAGAAAATTATCAGGTCATGCCCGAAAATCTTCCCGGCAAAGTTATTTGCTCTACAAATATCGGCGCATCCGTTAATTCTTGCGGCGGAGGCAGAAGAGCCTCGTTTTGTGGCGGGATTTTTCCAATAATAAAATTTACCCTGAGGAAGAAGCGGTAATTCTAATATTCCCGACGAGATAACGCTGCCGGTAGAATAGAAAAATTCTCCCGTGGGAATTTGCGCAAACTCCTGCGCTTTTAATTCATTGATTAAATAATTCGCAGCAGTTACTGCTACCTCCCCCATACCCGGCCAGGCAACAATAAGATAAGGCGACTTCAGGCGAGGTTTTTTAGTAATGATTAAAGATTTCATTTTCTCTCCT
>CAZOSW010000026.1:0-3865 GCA_964582765.1 uncultured Planctomycetales bacterium
TAGAGGAGACCTGGCAGGAGTAACTCCTGCTGGCAAAAGAGGGATTACCATTGTTACTGATAATATCGCTTCTCTCTCTGGGATGGTTAAACCCGGAGATTATGTTGATGTGCTTGCAATAATCCAGGTTCCCATACAAGGCCAAGACGGAAGGGTAACCGGTCAAACTGCGGTAGTGCCCTTGTTCCAGAATGTTTTAGTTTTAGCTGTAGGACAGAATACCGGCGGAGTAACTGGGCCATCTGGTAGATATGAGGCTGCTCCTGCCAGCAGCGGTGGCGGGAATAACCTGATTACTTTAGCATTGGGGCCTAATGAATCAAATTTAATTGCTTTTGTCCAGGAGCAGGGTAAAATGCGTTTGGTTATGCGTTCTCCGGCTGATGCCAGAGTGGAATCAATGGCTCCGGTTAGCTGGGAAAGTTTGTTTCAATATATTATGCCTCAGAAGCAAAATGTCGAATTGAGTAAACCGGTAGATACGACGGAATATGTAGAAGTTTTACGCGGATTGAATAAGACAAAAGTCCCTTTATCAAAATAAAACAGGTTAGAAGGCCGTGTCTGCCTGCTGGCAAGGTAGGGTCTGGCCTTTTAATAGCTCAAGCCGAGGAGAAAAATGAGAAAGTTATTTTTTGGCCTATTATGTATCGTTACTTTTATAACTGTTCTGCCTTTTAAGGGTTATTCTATTGAAGATGTTGCGGAAGAGATGAAGCTTTATGTAGGACAGCCTCAGACCATTCCCGTGCGTTCGCCAAAAAGAGTGGCAATTGGTAACCCTCAGATCGCTGATGTTGGCAATATTAGCAAAAGTGAACTGACAATTGATCCTAAAACGGCAGGAAGTACGACATTGATCATTTGGGATAATTTCGGTGAGCAGTCTTATCGTTTGAAGGTATTTACCGAAGACATGAATGATATGAAGCGGCGCATTGATAATATCCTTTCTTCATTAAATCTGCCTGGTGTGTATACTAAAGCGGAGGATGAAGAGGCTAAGGTGTTGCTTTTGGGCAGTGTGAAATCCGCCAAAGATAAGGCAAAGATTACTACTGCCTTAGATTTGATAAAAGATAAAATAATAGATTTAATAGCAGTAAAGGAAGAGGAGGCGGTTATTGAAATTGATGTTCAGATAATTGAATTGAATAAGGGTTCGCAGGATACGCTGGGATTTACCTGGCCCGGGTCAATGACTTTAACCGAGGTTGGCTCTCCCGGAATACAAGCCGCAGGGACAGCTTGGGGGAAATTATTTAAAGTTGCCAGTGAAACTCGCGCCGCCTTTACTTTAAAATTGGATGCTTTGATACAGGAAGGAAAAGCGCGTATTCTTTCCCGGCCAAGGCTTTCCTGCCAGAGCGGTAAAGAGGCAAAACTTGTTGTCGGAGGAGAGGTGCCGGTTTTAAGCGGGACAGTTTCACCCGGAGGAACTGTAGGCACTCCTGGGGCAACCACAAGCGGTTCGGTAGAATATAAAGAATATGGTATCATTTTAAATGTTAAGCCTCTACTTGAAGATAGTGGCCGTATCCATCTTGGCCTCGATGTTACTGTCAGCGAAGTAGGCGATGAGGTACAAACAGATTATGCTTTGGCATATAGAATGACTAAGCGCACAGCCACAACTGAGCTTTTTCTTGACGATGGACAAACTATGGCTATAGGCGGCCTCATTAAGCAGAAAAAAGCGGAAGATATAAGAAGGGTGCCATGGCTTTCGGATATTCCGATTTTAGGAGCACTCTTTAGGCAGAAAACTAAATCTTCTGGTTGGGATACGACTCTTAGCGAAGTAAATGACGTTGAACTTTTTATCACTTTAACTCCGCATGTAATGAGCCAGGGGGAGGAACCGCAAGAGGAATTGAAATCTCAGCGTGTTAAGCTCCCTCCAATTAATGAAGATAATATCAAGGATCCGGTTTTAAAATATTCAAAGCTGCTGCAAAGACGGATTCTAAAAACGATCACTTATCCGCTTGCCGCTAAAAACGCTGGATTCCAGGGAACCGTGAAGCTAAGCCTTAAGCTTTCGCCGCAAGGCGAACTTTTGGAATCAAAAATAAAGGAAACTTCTGGCTACCGGATACTGGATGATGCTGCGCTCCAAAAAGCCCAAGAAACTTCCCCTTATCCGCCGTTTCCTCCTGAAATAAAGGAGAAAGAAATTTGGGTGGATATTCCTATAACTTATCAATTGGAATAAAATGGCCAAAATAATAGTAATATTTAGTACCAAAGGCGGTGTAGGCAAGACGCTTATTGCTGCTAATCTAGCCGTGTCTTTAACAAGAGAAGGAAAGCGCATTTGCTTGGTTGATCTGGATACGCAAGTAGTAGGCGACATGGCGCATATGATGGGATTAAGCCCCCAGAAGTGCATAGCGGACTTAATGAGCTTTATGAGCAAGCAGCCACAGTTAACTAAAAAGCAAGATTTTATAGTTAAAACCAAATTTAATAATGTAGATTTTCTTGCCGGAGTGCTTAAGCCGCAGCAATCCGGGTTTCTATATCCGGAAAAACTTCCTGAAATATTTTCCTTCTTAGATAAAGATTATGATTATATTGTTGTCGATGCAGGCAAGAGCTTTAGTGATATATTCCTTGCCTCATTGAATCAAGCCAACCTAATACTTCTGGTTGCTACTCCGGATGTGCTCTCCGTATATCAAACTAAGTGGGCATTGGATACTTTATTGTTTCTGCATTTTCCTTTAAATATGATTAAGCTTGTGCTTAATAGGGCGGAATCTTTATCAAGTATCAGCTGGCAGGAGATTCGAGTCAACCTGCCCGTGGATATAATTGCCAAAATTCCATCTGAAGGCAAACTTGTTAATCAAGCGGTTAATCTGGGAATGCCCGTTGTTATTAATTCGCCTCGTTCTAAGATTGCCTCAGTTTTGTCTGAGCTCGCCGGTGTTTTAATCGAAGGTAAGGCGATCTATATGGAACGTAAAAATATTGATCAGATTAAGATTAAAGAAATGGCGCTTGAGAAATCCGGTCAGTTTTGGGAGTCTCAGGATTTAAAAGAATCAGTGCTTGAACCAGACGCTTCAGAAGATAAAGATGAGATTCTGATTCTTAAGCGCCGGATACACACTCGTCTCCTAGATAGCATGAATATTAAGAGGCTGGACCTTAAAATCTTCAGCGACCGTAAAAAAGCCAGGGACTTAAAAGAAAGGGCAGGGGTTATTGTAAGCAATCTTTTAGTTGAGGAGGCAGGTAGTTTTATCCCCTCGCAGGAGGTAAGAAGGAAACTGATTAAAGAGATCCTGGATGAAGCTTTGGGGTTGGGTCCCTTAGAGGACCTGTTGGCTGATCCGGATATCACCGATATTATGGTTAATAATAAGGATGAAATTTATGTTGAGCGTTTTGGCTTAATCGAATTGACCAGCAAGAAATTTATTTCTAACGATCAGGTTAGGACAATAATTGAGCGCATTATTGCTCCTATCGGCAGGCGTATCGACGAATCTGTTCCGATGGTTGATGCTCGCCTTAGTGATGGTTCACGCGTTAACGCGATTATCTCTCCGTTATCTTTAACCGGGCCGACATTGACTATCAGGAAGTTCCGTAAAGAAAGATATAAAATAACTGATTTGCTTAATTTCGGGGCGCTGACTCCGGGAATGGCAGATTTTATTAGAGCCTGTGTATTGTGCCGTAAGAATATGATTGTTTCCGGAGGTACCGGTTCTGGAAAAACTACGATGTTAAACGCGCTTTCAGAGTATATTCCCGAAGGGGAGAGGATTATAACCTTAGAGGATGCCGCAGAATTGAAATTAAACCAAAGGCATTGGGTTAGGTTGGAATCTCGCCCGCCAAATGTAGAGGG
>CAZOSW010000026.1:3965-5910 GCA_964582765.1 uncultured Planctomycetales bacterium
CTTCTGCAGTTGATGTGATTGTGCATACTGCCAGGCTTTCGGATGGCTCGCGAAAAGTTATGGCTATAGCTGAAGTAGCGGGAATGAAAGATGAGATGCATATAAATATAAACGAAATATTTATTTTTAAACAAACTGGAGTAGATTCCAAAGGTAAGGTCCAGGGGTATTTTACTGCTACTGGTTATAATCCTACATTTCTGAATGACATCCAAGTGCGCGGGATACCCCTCTCAGAGAATATATTTATACCCACCAAACCATAACCCAAAGCAGGGTCAGGCACTAAGCTAATCGGTAGAGTGTCCCTTAGATAAAAATGAAAATAATAAATGTAAATAGAAGCTGTATACTTGCAGATAAAATTTTTCTGGCAGATAATTTTTTTGCGAGATTAAGGGGGTTACTTGGTTTTAGGTCTCTTGATGAGAATCAGGCAATGATCCTGCGGCCTTCCAATTCAGTACATACATTTTTTATGCGTTTTTCCATTGATGTATTATTCGTTGATAAAAATAATAGCGTAGTTAGAGTAGTAAGGCATATAAGACCCTTTAGAGCTACAGCGGTATGTTTAAAATCAAAATTTGTTATTGAGTTACCTGTCGGGGTCATTGATACAACAAAAACTTCAGTAGGCGATTATCTACAAATTCAATAGCCATCCATACCCCAAAGCAGGGTCAGGCACTAAGCTAATCGCTAGAGTGTCCTAGTCGAGAAATTAAGAAATTTCGATCTCGCTCAGCAAGCTATGCTTTTCAATTCGCGATCTATTAGAACAGCTAGACCAAAGATAGGAGGCAGGTTTTTTGGTTAGCCCCGCCCTTACCGGATTAAGTTCTACATATTCTATACAATCAATAAGGTAATTATTATTTTGGATTAACATACTTTTGTATCGTCCCTGCCAAAGATGCCCAACTTTATTATATTTTTGATTGAACCATATTGTATAAGTTTGGTTGAGCCCTTGGATAATTTTTTGTAAATCCCTGCCTTGCTTAATTTTTATAATAAGATGCACGTGGTTTGGCATAAGACAATAGCCAAATAATTTGAACCAGAATTTATGTCTATAATGTTTCAATATTTCAATGTACTTTTGGTAATCCTTGTTACCTAAGAATGTTTTTTGTTTTTGATTCCCCCTTGTCATAATATGATGAATGGAATTATCAATAATTAATCTAGCTGATCTGGGCATTTTTTTTACCTCCTAGCATAATAGACGTAAAGATTGTAGAAATCTAACAATGTTTTTAGCGTGGGGACACCCTTAGCTTTAGCTTAGAAGACGTCCCTTGATTGGGGTGGTGTCTGACCCTGCTTTGGGCTTGACAAAGCAATAGGAAAGAGGTATATTTTATCTTGGAAATGTCCAATCTGGAGGTTTTGTGGGAATAGTCCATAAGCTCAAACCTGAAATCATAAAGTTTATTCTTGAAAATAAACAGAAAGATCCTTCCTTAAGCTGCCGTACTTTAACGCAGCTAGTTTTTGATAAATTCCAAATCAAAGTTTCAAAATCCAGCGCTAACGCTATTTTTAAGGAAAATAATTTAAGCATGCCTATTGGCAGGAGGCAAAAGAATAAAAAACGCAAATTCAATATGCCTGTTCTGCCGGTTATCGAAGAAGAGACTAGGGCGGTTACTTTGGTTACGCAGACAAAAGAGGTGGAACCGGTTATTAGTCCTGAGGAGAAACGTATCAAAGAAGCAGAAGAATGGGCCATGAAATTACATAAAGAGGACAAGGATAAAGCAGAGGAAAGGTTAAAGATTGAAAAACAAATAGCTAAAAATGAAGATACTAATAAAAAAGCCGAGGAAGCAGAATTAAGATTTCTTATGGAAGAGGCGGCTAAAGTTAATGCTCAAAAAGACGCCAAGAAGGCCGAGGAAGACGTCAAGAAAGCTGAGGAAGAAAAATCTGCTCAAGA
>CAZOSW010000026.1:6010-17600 GCA_964582765.1 uncultured Planctomycetales bacterium
AGCTGAGGGCAGAACAAGAAAGATTAGCTAAGCTCGCCGATGAGGAGACCAAGAAAGCTGAGGAAGAAAAAGCTGCTCAAGAAGCAGCATTAAAGGCTGAAAAAGAGAAATGGGCAAAGCTTGCTGAAGTAGAACTTAAGACTAAACAGCAAGGAGTAGAGAAAGAAGCAACTGGGGAAAAAGTGGATTTTATTGACGTTGAAAAATTGACTCCAAGCCAGGTTTATTCCGGAGTCATATTGCTTAAGGCAGTGGATAGTTTAATCGGAGGCAGCAGAGAAATTAATGAGGTTATCTGTAAAGAATTAGGGTCTGTGCCGGATGATTCATTAAATCTTACGGAAGCATTAATATTCAGGTCTTTATTTGGTAAAGATAATATGAACATGTTTTGGAGTTTAATTGGTTCGCAATATTCTCAAGAAAAACTGGATAATTATTATGAGCAGATTAATCAGATTCAAAATATAAAATTAGCTACTACTAAAATTATTTCTGACGTTTTTACCGAGGCCAGAGGGGTAGGCATACATTTTTCCGACGGAAGTACTATTAATTTGGATGCTCAGTTACATTCCAGCTGGTCTGGCCAGAATATTCCATATGATTTTTCCAGCTCAATATATGAGTTGAAAAATAACCTGAATAAATATTTTTTTCAAGGCCAACCTTTAGTTTTATTTTCTGCTCCCGGTTATGACATGCCGTCAAAGGATTTTTTTAATCTGCTTTCAAATATTAGTTCTACAGTTAAAGGTCCGGACACTTTAACTTTATTCGGTAATAAGTTAGAAGAGATAGAGAGTATATCTTTAAGTAGTGAAAATAAATATACTTTAGTTTTTGGCCTTTGGCCATGGCAATTTACAAGCAGCCGGAAAGTAAAGAGAATCGGGGATTTTGATTTAAAGCATATTGAAAAAATAAATCAGGATTTGTATCTGGCTGAAATTGAGATTGATTTATTGCGTGCATCTTTGAATCAAAAGATAACCTTTAAAGGCTGCGCTGTAAAAACAAGCCCTACTGAGAAAATTCGCTTGGTTATTCTTAACAGCGAAGAGCAGTCGATGAGCTTGGATAAGCTGGCAGAGGCATATTTAAGCCGTTGGCCTAATTTTGAAGAGGCGTTCCATGATTTTAGCCGCAAAATCGAACTTTTTTCTTATGTAAGCAATACGCAAAAGTTTTTTTCAAAGGATAACTTTGGCGCAGAAAAGATTGAGCCTACGTCGGAATTAGAGAAAATTTTTGCAAATTATATTAAGATCCTGGATGCCTATTTACGCTGGCATTTTTTGCCGTCAGGATATACAGAAAAAGATTTTTCTTATACCAGCGAATGTTTTTATAAGCTCCCAGTAAAGCTTGCGGATAGCCAGGGCAGAGTTAGCGTCAACATTCAAGTTGACAAAGAGTATCAGCTTATAAAAGATTTGGAATATCTCCTGCGGCGCCTTAATGAACGCCAGATAGATTTAATCGATGGTGAACGCCTATATTTGAAAACGTTTTCAAATAGCGAGTAATTAATCTTGATTGTTCTATTTCCAAGTGGTATATTTAGGTAGATTAAGATGGATAATTTAAATTTTGTAAAGCACTTAAATCTGCGGGAAGACGATTCAAGTAGCTTAAAGTAATTTGTTGTTTTTTAGACAGGGTTAAAGTTTACCTATAATTATGCTCGACGTGGAGTTAAGGGTTTAGGGAGCCAAAACAAAATGACTTTAAAAGCCATAAAAGGCCAGAGCCTGATTGAGTATACCATGCTGGTTATTATCATCGCTGCTGCGCTAATGGCAATGACTGTCTATATCCAGCGTGCGATGAACGCGTATATGAGCTAAGATTCTTTGAAAATAGTATTGGCGGCGCAAAGAGAGCGTAAGATAAAATGATTTTAAGAGCTACAAAAGGACAGGGTTTGATTGAGTATTCGATGTTGATTATTATCGTCGCTACTGCGTTAATGGCGATGACTGTTTATTTATATCGCTCATCGAACGCGCGAGTTAGGCGTAGCATGGATGAATTAAATTACTACAGGGCAGATTAATACTAGAAGGAGGGGAAGATGAAAAAGTTTAGTAAGGGGCAGAGTACGTTGGAGTATGTAATTATTTTGGCGGCGGTAGTGGGCGCGATTATTGCGGTGGGTGTAATGCTTAGGCCAAGGCTAGAGAGATCCTATACGGATTTAGCTGATAAGGTAGAAACTAAGGTAGGTGAAGTTAATTTTTAAGGAGGTGAAAGAATGTTAAGGCGAAAGAGAAAAGGACAGAGTACGGCAGAATATGCAATTGTAATTGGTTTAGTTATTGCCGCGGCAGTAGCGATGCAGGTTTATGTTAAGCGTAGTATTCAGGGTAAAATGAAAGATGCCGTAGATACTAATGCTGATAATGCTACGTTTCTGGTAACCCAGCAGTATGAGCCGGAGTATCAAACTAATGATGGCTTAAGGACAACCAGAGCTTCTAAAGAATCAGAAAATACTTCTGAAGGCGGAGGGGTAACTAGAACAATTGTTGGTAAAGATGTGAGTACTAGGACGGGTACAACCCATATTTTAGCACCGTAGATTTAAGCATGTGGCAGGGTTTTTAAAATCAGGAGGTGAATATGTTGCGCGTGAAAGCAAGAGGGCAGACAACCCTTGAGGTAGTTATCTTGATTGGTTTTGTTGTGGCGGCATTAATTGCTATGGGCGTGTATATGAAAAGAGGAATTCAGGGAAGGCTCAGAGAATCAACGGATCAAGTCGGTGAACAATATTCTGCGGGACACACCACCGGAACTTATGTTACGACAAGTACTTTGGATCAAACTGAAACTATGCATGCAGGTGGCGCTGTTGATACAGTAATCAATACGAATACGCAGGAAAAAACCGGAAACGAGACGATAGCTGATTGGACAAATACGGGTGGAATTTAATGAAGCGGGGGCAATCAACCCTAGATTATGTTTTTTTGATCGGACTAGCGGCTGCCGGGCTTATTGCTATGTTAGTTTATGTCAACCGTGGGCTTCAGGGGAATATACGCGATAAGGCCGAACAGCTAGGTGCTTGGCAATATGCTCCAGGGAATACAACTATAGACAATAGGCAGACTAAAACAGCAGAGTCTAGCGCTGCTTCTGGTAGCAACACTTCTGTTTGTTATGGCAATTTGAATGAACCGTGTACGGCCTGCGAAGAAAAATTAGAAGAAATTGAAGCACAGAAGAAAGAGCTGGATGAGCTGAGAAAGGCTTTTGAGTTAATAACAGTTAGTGAGGCCAGGACCGGAGCAGCAGCTGTTAGGCACGGCAATTGGGATTATCCTGTTCCTTCAAGTGCTTGGGAGAAAGCAAAGCAGGATATGGATGCAGCGTATGTCAAGTTACACGAATTATATGAAGAGTTACAAGCATTACAGGAAGCTTGGAAGAATCGAGAGATTACGAAAGATGTGACTGGTGGGACTTCAAGCTGGAGTCGGGAAGAAGGCAGTACGACAGATTATAAACATACGGACGAAGTTTTAGGTAATCTGAGGAAATGATATCATCGCGCAGAGGACAGAATCTGATAGATTTAGCCCTGCTTATTGGTGTGGTGGGGCTGGTGCTTGTTGGCATGGACGCTTATATTAAGCGTGGTGTGCAGGGGAAAATAAAAGATGTTACAGATTACATCGTAAGCGATCAACAGGCTTCGGAGAAGGATCCGGTACATCGTACAACTAATCTTAGATCTAACTCGAAGATGACAACTAGGGAGTTTAATAAGGGCGCAAGAAGTTTGTATGGTGATGAATATTCATCTACCAGTTATAACCAACATAGCGAGTAGTTCTAAAGCGATGTTAGGAGGTATTCTAAAACGGAATAGGCTGTAATAAGGAGATAGGCAAAATGTTAAGGAATCGCAAAGCCCAGGCAGTTCTGGAATTAGCTATATTGGGCTCGTTACTTATTATGGCATTCTCTATTGCAATCCAATATGGCGAACAATATAATCGCCAGCAATCCTATATGCAGCAGACATTCCGCAAAGCTTTATATGCAGCAAGAGAAGTAGGAAAAAGTCATACTTCTTTTGGCGCCACGGATTTTCGCAGAAGTTCTAACATGAATAATCCCATGGAGCTAGGAGAGTTGCAGACATTCTCTAGCGGCAATTCGATCCTCTGGTCAGCTATGAGAAAAAAACCAGTTACCTATGAGCTCTTATATCCCGATCCAAAAGCCTATTATCGCTGGGATCGAGGGGGACTAGTAGAAGTTCCTATTGCGAACCTCTTTAATGTATGCGTAACGCTTAGCTCTAGCGTGGAAAGTAGCCCAGAAAATACTACCCACTATAATAAATCTGAGTTTAGCAGCCAAAAGACGATGCGCGCTACAGATACTATTAGTGCCAGTATGCCTTTTGCTGGCACTAATGTTTCAGTCGGTGGTGAAGAATTAGGGGAGGGCGGGTTTTATGGCGCAGCTGGCGGGGGTGGCGGTATTCATCGTTCGAAAGGCTTAGAATGACGAGAAAAGCTCAGGCAACGCTGGAGTTTACATTAGTTTTAATCATAGCTATAGCCTTAAGTGCGGGGTTTTATAGAATAGCGTCATGGTTAAGAGGCCATATTCCCAACCGTCAAGGCTCATATGATTCTAGCCGGGTATCGGCAGGATCAAAAGCTTCGCCGGGTTCGCCTGAAATAGTCTACCAGGCTTCAATATTGGGAGAGGATCAGGTCTATTTACTTAGGAAATAAAGGAGATAATTTGTTTTTTTCTTGGCTTAATAGAAATAAACATCCTAAACAAAAAAGAAGCCTCTCAGGTCAAATCTTCCCTTTTTTACTTATTGGTTTGGTTGCCTTACTTGCCGTCGCCCTTTCCGTAAAAGGCGCCTTTGATGCGGCGGAAACTAGGACTAATGCGGATAATGCTGCTGATGCTGGTTCTTTAGCTACTGCTTCTATTCTTTCAGGGGCTTTTAATGACTTATCTCTGAGGAATAAAGAAATGTGGGAGTATTATATTTTAGATCGTGGGTATTACTTAACTTTATATAGCCTAGCAATTGGTTATCTTAATGAAGGGATTTCTTATAGCCAAAGTGCTGAAAAAGCAGTGAAGTTGGCTTTAAGTAATATTAAAACTAGAGGTTGCGAGACATGGACTTGGCAAAAAGATGCTTCTCTTCAACTTAACGATCCCAAAGGGGGCATTAATTCAGCCGCAGAGTATGCGCTTGAAGCAGCCAAATGCATCGGGGCAGTTAACGTCCTGACTTTTTATATGCAGGCCCTGACCGATAATTTCAAATTTCTCCAGTTTGAAAAATATTGTGAAGCCTTGAGCATGATGGAAGGGGCTTTTATAATGGGTGATTCTTTCACAGATGCCGAGTCAACAGGAATAAGGTATGCTTTTAATAACAGTGGTCAAGGCGGCGATGATCTCGGGTTTTGGCTAGGAACAGGCGGATTTAAAAACGGGGCAACTTGGCCGCCCGGAGCCGATACCTGTGCTAATTGCTGTGGTATTACCGTGACCATAGTTTTCCCAGCGCTAAAGTCTTATGAGGTTGAACATACCGTATGGAATTATCCTAAAAAGAAGACTCTCGCCACTGCTGCTATGCCTTGTCTTGGTTCGGGTACTGTAAACATTTCAGACGACCCTTTTAATTATGTAGGCTCTTTCTTTTTAAGAGAACAATATAGGGATATTTATGAGGCTTTAAAATCAGCAGCAGAGACCGCTATGTCCATCTATGAATATACGGATGGTGCTCATGAGGAGTGCGGGGCTCCTCCTGATGACGATGATTGTCATTGCGACAGGGATATGGGCCCAGCGAAAACTGCATCGAATGACTTGCATACTTATGTAACTTGTCTACATAATGTATTACATCACCTTAATAATGCCGGGACAGCAATTTTAACGATGAGGACTTTAAAGACGCTTAATATTGAAATTTATGCAAAAGTTTGGCTTAATAAAGCGCCGACATTTCTTTCTAATGTTTATTCCGGAAGCGAAACTTGTATCGATGTGCAGGAATATGTAGATGAAAGCGAGTATCCGGGTTTGATGATTAGAAAGATTGATGAAGTGATACTTACTTCGGCAAATTGGTGGGCTGATTGTACAGTAGATTTGTTTTGTAGGAGTACAGATAAGAATGGAAATGTTACTGTAGACAGGCTTACTGCTTTTAGTAGAGCTGAATTTAATATTGATAACTTAGGGGTATTGAGAGATTTTCTGGATTTATTTGACTGTCAGATTATAGCAGCCGGTTGATCCTAAACCTTGGTATTTATTTTCAGTATTCCTATAAAGCAGAAAAGGATATATATGATTTCTAAAATAAAAACCATATCCCTAGTAGTATTTTTTTTATTTTTCCCTTTTATTCTTTGGGCCTCTGATTTAGGTGTTCCCTTGCCAAAAGATGCGGTGAAGATTTCAGAGAAAACCAGTAATTTTGGCCCGATAAGGTCTTTTACCGAGATATATAAAACTTCTCTCACTGAAAGCCGGGTGATCTCATTCTATAAAAAAGAAATGGTTAATGCCGGATGGAAAGAGAATGAGAGAGGGGTTTTTATTAAAGATAAATTTATTGCAGTTATAGTTTGTGATTCTTTAAAGAATAAAGCCGGCGGAACAGAATTTAATCTTACAGTTAGTAATATCCCTACAAAAGAAGAAATCTTGGGGATGCGTAAAGATGAGCCGGATAAATTAAGCTATATGCCGATTTATCCTGGTAGCGTACAACTTGGTATTTTGAATTTACCTGCCGGGATATCAAGCGCCTATGAGACAAAGGGCAGCCTTGCAGAAGTAGTTTTTTTCTACAAGACCGGCATGCTAAATTATGGCTGGAGCCTTGATCGAGAAACATGGTCTCAGGATCAAGGAGGAGCGGTTGATTGTCCGGGATGCAGGAAATCATTTCCTGGTTTTTCTGCGGCTGAACCTAAAATAGCAAGTAGCACACAAAAGACGAGTTTAGTCTTCCATAGACTAAATGGTGGTGAAACCTGCGTAATTGAGGTATCTAATATTTCCGTAGGCCTCGACGGAGATAGGCCCGATAATAAGAAATTAGGGAGCACAACAACTATTTTTGCTAAATATCATGCGTATAAAAATATTAAACCCTAAGGCCCAATCGATTACAGAGTATATCGGGGTAATCATTGTGATTATTACTGTCTTGATCGTTGCCGGGGTCTATTACCAGCGTAGCCTGCAAGGCAAATATCGACAGGCAGGAGATTCCTTGGGCGGCGGTGAACAGTACACTCCTTAATTAACAATAATGGAGAAATATGATTATTTTACTTAATATTCTAATTTTATGTTCGGTTATCCTGATTTCCTTTAGTCTTTTGCCTATCATTATGCATAAGATTCAATCCTGGCAGCAAAAGAAGGAAGCTGTGGTCGCTAAAGAGATGGATAAGATGTTCTATGACAAGAGCCCCAAAAGTATTGTTATGCTCTATTTTATTCTTCCCTTGATTTTAGGCCCGGGAGGGTATTTTTTCATGCAATCTCCGGTCTTTATGATTATTGGTATTTTGATTGGCGTGGCTATACCGAATTTTATTTTAAAGGCCCGCTATAAGATGAGAATCCGGAAATTCAACGATCAGCTTCTGGATGCGATTAATATGCTTTCTAGCTGTATAAAAGGCGGGTTAAGCCTTTTGCAGGGTATGGAAGTGTTGGTTGAGGAGATGCCTGCGCCAATTAGTCAAGAGTTAGGTTTGGTTGTCAGAGAGAACAGAATGGGTATACCGCTAGAGGAATGCCTTAGTCGCCTAGATAAACGCATGGGCATTGATGAACTTAGTTTGGTGGTTAACGCGCTTATGGTTGCGCGCGAAACAGGGGGTGAACTGCCTAAGGTTTTTAGCCGTTTAACCGTAACGATTAGAGATAATCGTAAGCTAAGAGAAAGTATCAAGACCCTTACTTTGCAGGGAAGAATGCAGGGGGTGATTATGTCCTTTTTACCGATTGCCTTTGTTGCCTGGGTTCTCTCAGTAAATAAACACCATTTTGATATTATGTTCAGCAGCGATCTTGGCAGAATGCTGCTGATTATAGCAGTAGTATTACAGGTTGTCGGCATGCTGCTGATTAGAATATTTAGTAAAATCGAAATTTAATATGGAAATAGCTATATTTCTCTTAATAATTGGCTCAATTGCTCTAGTGGCCTGGAGTTTTATCTTTTCCCAACCGAGTTCTCTTTCGCGCATACCCAAGGATGTCACAGATGTTAAATTTCAAAAACCCAGATTTGATTTTGCTGAGCTTTTTCCAACCCGATCTTTTTTGGAGAAAACCGGGATGGCAGCCAATTTGAAAAAGGCTTTAAATACCGCGCATATAAATATGTCTCCGGGGGCATTCTTCAATTTAAAGATACTTTTATGTATTTTGCTGGTAATCTTAGTGGTAGCGGTTATCGGCAAGATTGATCCCCTGATAACATTAATTTTTATTGTTATTGGCTATATTATCCCGGATTTTATTTTAAAACGTAAAGTTGCCAGGCGTAAACATCTGATTGCCCGCAGGCTTCCGGAAACGGTAGATCTTTTAGGTCTATGTATTGAAGCAGGCCTGGATTTTGTTAATGCTGTAAAATGGGTAATTGATAGAACTCCTCATACCCCGATGACCGAAGAGCTGGCTTTTGTCGTTGAAGAGATAAAATGGGGTAAGCCGCGTATACAAGCATTAAAAGACATGTCGCACAGGCTGGAAATATCCGAGATGACTTCTTTTGTCCAGACGATTATCCAGGCAGAACGTATGGGTACGCCTGTAGCTGAGGCATTTGCCATACTTTCTGAAGATGCCCGAGCCCAAAGGTTTCACCGCGGGGAAAGAACTGCTTTACAAGCGCCCATTAAAATACTCCTTCCTCTTATTTTCTTTATTATGCCAGTAATTGGCATTATCGTTGGAGGCCCGATTTTGCTTACCTTCATGCAGGGCGGCCTCACCGGTTTTAAATAAGCCTGATTTTTTGACGCGTATTCTAATTTAATATACCTCTGCATCTAAAGAAGCTAGCCTTTATTAACAACTACTAATTTCTGACTTATAATTATTTCATTCAAAATGCACGCAAGGGTATTTTTTTCTGTTAAGTCCCAAGAGGATTTTTGGATAATGGTTAACTCGGCATGTTTTTTCTTTGGGCTAGTAATATAGTTAGAATCATCGACTGTTCTTTTATTTGGCCTGATGAGAAATTTGGTTTACCAAGGACACCCCCAGGCATTTTTATTTTAGCGGCCTACTTGGACTTGCTAGCGATTTTAGGTTATATTGTATTTGTTAATTTTCTGCCTTTTCTGTCTTTACCTTCCATGATTTTTATCTATTCAGGCACCACTGATTTTATTATCTTATTAAAAGTTTAAGCAATCCTTTGTTAGCCAAAGAAATCAGCCTATAACCGCAATATTTACTGTAATTTGACCTCCTTATTCCTTCAAAATATCATGTTGAACTGACTATAACGAAGTGGTTTTATTCTTCGGAGGCCTATTGCTTAGGAAGGGGATTACAGCCTGCATTTCTCCGGTAGAATGTTTTTTCCTTAGATTATTGTAATTGATACGGACTGACTAATTAGGATTACCTCATAGTAATCTTAGCTAAATTTCTAATTTTTAAATTATAATTTATCTACGGATAATGTCCATTCTAATAAAGATATGCTAATTATTGTCCACTCTAACTGAATTTTTGTCCAAACTGAATTAATTATAAAATTAGGGACAGCGACTATTTTTAAATAAGGGTTAATAGGTAAAAAAATAGTCGCTGTCCCTAATTAAAAGAAAAGAAAGGAAATTAACTTAATATGGGTTAGAAAAGACATGCTTTTTTTGTGTAAATAAAGGCCAATTTTTGCGGGTGTTTTTACAAGAAAGAAAACGTTAACAAAATAGGCGATTTTTTACTTGACAGCGTCTATCTCAGGTGGTATATTTGAGTGTAAGTTGAAAAGGTAAAAAGGTAAACTTAGAGCAATCTAAGGGCACAAAGCCACGGGTCCTTAATCCAAAAAGAAGTTTCAAGGATAGCCGGGTTGCCAGAACCGACGAGAGTTGGAGTTGACAACTCGGTTTTATTTATTATCTTAATAAGAGTTTTTAAAAAGATTTTAAAAAGACCCTTATGAAAAAAACGATTGACAATCTAGAAAGTCTTGGGGCAAGGGGAAGTATTTATTTTTTATTTAATATAATTAGTTAAAAAATGAATATAAAAGAAGAACAGACAGAAACCCGAATCGAGCAACCAAAAGAAGAGTTCAAGTCAAATTTTAAGGCTTGGATTCGCATGGTTGCTTTTATTCTTGTTACTGTCTTCCTGCCGGAGCAGGTAGCTCAGGCTGTCGAATACGATTGGCGCGTTATCTGGAATAAGCCTGTTGTAGGGGCTATTGCTCCAGGATACCTCAAGGATCTTAACAATATAGACACGGCTTTAACCATCCGCAACATTCTTAAAGATATAGCCAATAAACCCATAAATGCAATCAAGGTTTCGTCCAATCTGACAATTAATTTGGACAAGCCTTTAAAAATGTCCAATCAGAGGATTAACGAGATTACTGAATGGCTAAAGGGAAAACCTTGTGGCTCAAAAGCTCTATATGACTATTTAAGCTATTCTGGCATTAAGGCTGCTGAGGGTGATATTGCAATTATGGCCCTCACCGTGGACATACTCAATGATGTAGTTAGGCCAGAAGGCAACCCTAAGGTTATTAAAAATTCTCTCTACGCACTTTCTCAAGCAGCTAAATTCTTTAAGGCAAATCTATATCCTGTAAAAGTTAAGGCTGATACTAACCTTGGCAACCTTACTCCTTTCATTGCACATTTTAAAAATGAACATTATGTTTTAGTTACGCGCATAATTGAAGATAAAGTATATTATACGCAGGAGCATCGGGAAGAGTTTTTGCCCAAAGATACATTTCTGGCCAAGTTTAGCGGCTATGTTTTAACTAATATTTTACCGGCAGATTTAAAAGTTTTAACCCCGGCTGAAAGTAAACAGATTTTGGGTGCCCGAATAGATGATGGGGCTGGGAGTTATTATACTCCCCCTGTACGCCCTCCTGTACAACCCTATAATCCCCCTAGGTATCAGCAGACTTCTTGGGCAAATTTTATAAGAGCGGGGTCTTCTAGCTATAACTATCAATCAAGCGCCCCAAAGGTGTGTTATGCACCTGGCTATCAACGGGCTATGCCTGTGGTATCTAATGCGAATAAATTAACTGTAGCTCCTCAAACTATTACGTATACTATGGCTGCTCCGGCTATTGCTTATTCTCCTGTTATTCAGAGCACTTCTGTTATTCAGAGCACTTCTGTTATGCCGAGCACCTCTACACTTTCGATTAATCTGCCTTTAGCTCTTCCTGTTAGATTAAATACCACTGGTAATTCTCAGCCGCAACTGCCTATAGTAGTACATAGTGCTCCTATTGCTCCACAGGCGGCTCCTTATCTGCCAATTATTATTAAAACTCCAG
>CAZOSW010000027.1:0-16202 GCA_964582765.1 uncultured Planctomycetales bacterium
AAGTATTTTAAAAAAGATATCTTTGGGTATCGAAAATATGCTTAACTCCAAAGATTTACAAGGCTCAGTCCCCCACTCCCAGATTTTAGAGCACAATCTTTGTTTATTACGGGCAGAATCCGCATTTCTCTCCTCCTTGCTTAAAAAATTTAATTAGGCAATGATTCTGGTAGCATAATAAAGCCGTAAGGACAATACTACCGTCATTGTGACTGCGAGGCGAAGCCGAAGCAGGAAGCAATCTAACTTTTAAAATTCTATAACTGACTGTATTTGTTGAGATTGCTCTAACCCTGCTCCGCAGGGCGTGTCAGTGACAAATCCTGTTATTACCATTTAAAAGTTACCGGATTATTGAGCTAGTATGACTGGGACAATTTTTTTGGAAAAGTGTTTGGAAAAATAGTCGCTGTCCCTAATTATTTAATCTGGAATAAAAGTCATTGCAAATACACAAGATACGGTAAATAATTTTAGCTGATAAAATTTCCTTATAGGAACCTGCCGAAATTTTGTTTTCCCGTCGGATAAATACCTAAAATAAGTAAAATAGTGCTTGACAAGATGTATAGTTTATTATAGTATCCCACATAGAATGATAGCAATTACTATAAGTGTTACATGGCTTCAATTATTGTGAATTTAACCATAGATTCTAAAAAATGAATTAAAAATTAAACCTACAATGGAGGGCCTAGCATGGCAAAAAAATTAATTTCACCTACAGAAATTAGCAAAATTTTCAATATTTCCTATCAGACAATAAACTACTATACAAATCTAGGCCTCTTAGTGGTAAAAAAAAGGAACACCTTCCGGCTTTATGACGCCCGACAGGTGAGCGCTTGCTTAAAAAAAGTGGCTGGACTTAAAAACCGGGGTTATTCTTTAAAACTTATCTGTGATTTATTAAGAAAGGGTTAAATGAGCTACTATACGGTTTTAGGTTTAGAAAGAGAGCCTTTTTCAAATAGTCCGGATCCGGAGTTTTTTTATGAGGCCAGCGAACATAAGGCTGCGCTTATGCGCTTGCTTGTCGAGATACGCTTGCGCCGGGGTTTAAGTGTTATTTTGGGTGATGTAGGAGTAGGCAAAACCACTCTTTCGCGCAAGCTTTTTCAAATGCTAAAAGCGCGGCCGGATATACTTTTTTATATGATTATGGACCCTACCGGGCAGAGTGAAGAGCTATTTCTTGAATCGTTAGTGCGCACATTTAATATTCTCGACCAAGTTAACGGTGGCTCAAGCATTCTGGATTATAAAGAAGCGATTAAAAAGTATCTTTTTCAAAAAGCAGCCGAGGAAAATAAAACTATAGTTTTGGTGGTGGATGAGGCACAGAAACTAAACGCCGATTCTCTTGAAATTTTACGCGTCTTATTAAATTATGAAACTAATGAATTTAAGCTGCTTCAGCTGGTTCTTTTTGCACAGATGGAGCTTTTGCCTAGGATTAAGGAGATCAGGAATTTTTTTGACCGGATTGTGCTTAAATATGTAATTAATCCTCTTGATGAGCCGGAAACGAGGGACCTAATTGCGTTTCGCTTGAAACATTCAGGGTTTAACGCAGAGTTAAAACTCTTTACGGATGAAGCAGTTAGCGAAATTCAGCATTACAGCCAAGGGTATCCGCGTAGAATAAATCTCATCTGTCATAATGCTCTCAGAAGCTTGATAACGGGCAAGAAAACTGTTATTGATGGCGCGCTCATCCGCGATTTAATCGCAAGGAGCGCAGTATAAATATGGACAAACAAACTTCAGACGAAAGGCTGCTTAAACTTATTGAAGGCGCAGCCGAGCCAAAGCATAGACAGGTTACTATGCCCCTGTCGAAAAAATCATTAACTAATTTTATACCAGCAAAACTTAATTTGCTTGAATTAAAAACAGTGTTTAAGAATTTAAAGATTGACCTGCGTTCTTTAAATAAAGGGTTGATTGCCATAGCTGCTTTATCGACGTTAATATTTTTATACTCCCTTTTTAGCGCACCGGTAATTCCTAAATCTAACGATGCTTTTTTTACACCGGCGGGTTCCTCGGCAATAATAAAATTATTATCCTCTGAAGAGGCTCAGGGATTAATCCGCAAAAGTATTTCCAGCCGGGATATTAAAAGGGATTTTTTTCTTCCATCCGGCACCAAGAGTAGTGTTAATCTGCAGGGAAATGAGCAGGATATAACAGAAGAGACTAAAAACCTAAAGCTTGTTGGTATCATCTGGTCAAAAAATCCCGAAGTAATGATAGAAAATGCCAAAGATTCCCGGACATATGTTTTAAAGAAAGGGGATTTTCTTGATGAGCGGTTTAAAGTAACGGAGATTTCGCGAACCTCAGCCATTTTAGTGGTAACTACAGAGGAAGGCCCAAAGCAATTTGAAATAAGATGAATAAAAAAAAGCATTTTTTTTTATACATAATAACCCTTTTATGCTTTTCCAATTTAGCTTTGGCCGAAAATATTCCTGAGCAAGCAGAACAGGAAAAGGCTAATGTTGAACAGGTAACTAAGGAACCTGAGCAGACATTAGATTCTCAAGAGAAGATCTCTTTAGATCTAAAGGGGGTTGATATTAATGAACTCTTCAAAGTACTCTCTGTAAGAAGCGGGGTAACTATTACTGCTACTCCTGAAGTAAGGGGGAGGATTACGGTATTTATGGATAATCTAAGTTTTTCCGAAGCGCTTGGTGTAATTGTAAACATGCAGAATCTTGCCTATGAGCGCAAGGGGAATGTAGTTCAGGTTATGACGGCAGCGGAATACGAAAGGGCTTATGGAAGAAAATTCGGCGAGCATGAATCAACGCGGACCTTTAAGCTCACCTATGCTAAACCGGCAAATGTGCTTAGCATAATTAATTTGCTGAAATCTGATCTAGGTAAAATTTTTTCTGATGAATCAACAGGTACAATTATTATTAAGGATAATTCGCAGTCAATGGATATTATGGCTAATGCGATAAAGGAGATTGACCGGCCGCTGGAAACCGTGGTTTTTAATGTCAATTACGCGCGCTTTGCAGATATAAAAAGTTATCTCAATGAACTGATTACTCCAGGTGTCGGCCAGATAATTGTTGATGAAAGAAGCGCTAAGGTGGTTGTTTATGATCTGCCCCAGCGCCTAGTGCGCATAAAGAAGCTTATGAGGCAGTTTGATGAAGAATCGCGCCAGGTGCTTATTACGGGAGAGATTATTGAAGTTGAGATTGATGATAAATTCCAAAGAGGAATAGAATGGGATAAAATATTTAAATCAGTACATATGGATGATTTAGATCTAATCACAAAATTTCCCGTAACTCCCGCGCTTTCAAGTTATGGAAAAATCAGTATTGGTACTTTAACCGGAAATCATTACAATTTAGTGATGAATATGCTAAGTGAATATGGTAATTCCAGAGTGCTTACTCGCCCTCGAATCGTTGCGGTAAATAAAGAAGAGGCTAAGATACTTGTTGGAACGCGTGAGGCCTATGTAACTTCAAGCCAGAGCCAAGGTGAATCTACGACTATTACCGCAGAGAGCGTGCAATTTATTGATGTCGGATTAAAACTTACAGTAGTTCCTACAATTGGTTCGGACGGCTATATTACGATGAAGATAAAACCTGAAGTCAGTTCAGTAAAGGAGACTCTAACAACTGACGCCGGCACCCAAGTGCCTATAGTGCAAACCTCTCAATCTGAAACGGTAGTCAAGGTAAAAGACGGTAACACATTAATTATTGCCGGGCTTCTTAAACAAGAAGATACTGATAATCTTAATGGCCTGCCTAAATTATCGCGCATGCCGATTTTTGGCTCATTATTTTCTACCAAAACCAAAGAAAAGAAAAAAACAGAGTTAGTTATATTTATTACTCCTACAATAATAACCGAAACAAGCGATACTGCTCGTGAGGAAAAAAATGAAAATAAATAATAAACTTCGTGTCATTGCGAGCGAACGTAGTGAGCGAAGCAATCTCAAAAGTAAGATTGCCTCGCCCTGCGGGCTCGCAATGACAACCTTATTAGTTGCAATGGTTTTAATCAACCCGCTTGGTGTATATTGCGCGCAAGAAGATCAGATAATTCAGGAAAGCGCCGAGGATAGAATATCCCTGGATTTAAAAAATGTGGATATTGTAGAGCTGTTGCGGATTGTTTCGCTTAAAACCAACAGGACAATTGTCCCCAGCAAAGAGGTCTCTGGCCGCATCACTATATATCTAAACAATGTTAGCTTTAATGATGTATTAGATGTTATTTTGCTCACTCAGGGGCTGGCCGTAAATAAAAAAGATAATGTTTATTATGTAATGAGCGAAGGGGAATACAAAAAAATGTTTGGCCTGGATTATATTGATCAGAGGAAAATCGAAACGATCAAACTTTCATATGCCAAGCCTTCTGTGGTCTTTAATGCATTGGGCCAGTTAAAATCAGATGTAGGCAAGATCGTAGTTGATGAAACAACCGGGACAATAATTTTGATTGATATTCCGGAGAAGCTCCAGTTGCTTAAAAAAACAATTAAAGAGCTTGATCAGCCGCTGGATACCGCTACCTTTGACCTTAACTATGCAAAGTCTGCAGATGCTAAGACGCAGCTTACTGCCGCAGTTACTCCGGGTACAGGCGGGGTGATTATTGATGAAAGAAGCGGCAAGGCGATTATTTCGGATTTACCGGGTAAGATGCAAAATTTAAGTAAGCTTGTCCGGGAAATAGACGAGGAATCCCGTCAGGTTTATGTTGAAACAGATATTGTAGAGCTGACTTTAAGCGATAAATTTGAAAGAGGCATAGATTGGGAAAAAGTTTGGACTTCTGCGGCTATGGATGGTTTAGCTTTTTCCGGGTATTTTCCCGCAGCTTCCTTATCGGCATTAGGCGCAACAGCATTTCAGAGGGTATCAGTTGGTACCCTAGCGACCAATCATTATAGTGCGATTATAAATTTCTTGAATACTTACGGAAAAACAAAAATTATCTCACAGCCAAAAATAGCGGTAGTAAATAATGAGGAAGCCAACATAATGGTTGGCGTGCGTGAGGCCTACATTACTCAGACGCAAAGCCAGGCAACTTCAACCACGGTAACTTCTGAGAGCGTAGAATTTGTGGATGTCGGTGTTAAGTTAAAAATTGTCCCCAGGATCGGCGCTGATGGTTTTATTACTATGAAATTAAAACCTGAAGTCAGCTCTGTTAAAGAAACTATTACTACTGATCTGGGCAGCCGTATTCCGATAGTCCAGACTTCCCAATCAGAAACCGTAGTTAAGGTAAAAGACGGAATGATGATTATGATTGCCGGCATGACTAAAACCGAGAACATCGATTCCATTAAAGGCTGGCCGGTATTATCAAAGATTCCTTTCCTAGGAGTATTTTTTAGTTATCGTTCCAATGAAGTAAAAAGAACCGAAGTAATTATTTTTCTTACTCCACATATTTCGCGCGGCGACGCAGGTTTAAGGGGCCAAGAAATAACCAAAATATTGCCTATGGAGCACTTACCGGAGAATTTACAAAATAAAGTAGTCAGAGATGAGGCCATAGATAGCGGGTTATTTGATCCCAAAAAGATGAAAAAGGAGTAGGCAGAAAAGCAAGCGGAAAAAGAGGCAATAGAAGAGGAGGCCAGGCAAGCTGCAGAGAGGGTAAAAGAAAAAGCGGCAGAAAAAAAGGCTAAGCAGGAAATTGCTGCTAGCGGAAAGAAATCCCTGCTAAAAGAAACCGCAAAAGACTATTATCAAAAAGGCCTGCGCGCAAAAGCCGACTCTAATGACAAAGAAGCAATAATTAATTTTATGAAAGCTATTGAGGTGGATAGAAAATATGCTGCTGCTTATAATAGTTTAGGGATAATCTATGAGCAGGAAGGTAGGCCTGATAAAGCTGAAGAGATGTATCTAAAGGCTGTCTCGGTTGACGAAAGGTATTATCCGGCATATTCGAATTTAGCTTTATTTAATGAAGAACGTAGAGACTTCTTCAAGGCCCTGGAGTATTGGCGCAAACGCGTTTTATACGGAAATTCTAACGATGAATGGACGCAACAGGCATTATTGAGGGTAAAAGAGCTTGAGTAAAAGTGAATAAAATTAATTTTAAAGAAAAAAAACTCTTTTTTGCATTCGCTTTTCTAATTCTGCTTACCTTATTAATTGGCCTTTTTGGTATATTGCAGATAGAGGGGCTTAGCCGCAAGATTCAAGATTTAGGTAAACATAATTTAAAACTTGAGAATGCTGTGCTTGAGATGCGCATAAACAATACGATTTATGCTATGGGCATCCGCAATTATGTTTTTTGGCGCACCTTGCGGTATTTAGGCGCTATGCCCATGGCGGTAAATACAAAAAATATTATTAATGCCGGAGAGAACTTTAAAAACCAGCTTAAAATTTACCGCCAAAGCACATATTTAAACCAGCAGGAAGAATGGGCAAATCAGATCGCTGTTTCATTTGACGAAGTTTTCTCGCTGGGGGAAAAAATTATCCAATCAGTAGATAAAGGAGGATCCGGAAAAGTTAGCGAAGCCACAAACAACATGTTGATGGGTTTTGAAAACCGTATTTATAGAATAGATGAATTTTTGGATAGCTCTATGGGAAAATCTAACCTTAAAGAAATAGAGCAACAGATCTTTCAGGCCAATGCGGATAAGCAACAGGCGATTTTTTTCTTAAGGCTCAGTTTAATCGCCGCGCTGATTGTCGGCATATTGACTGCTCTTTCAGTATACCGCAGAAGAATTCAGGAATATTCTTATCGCCAGCAGCTTTTTAACCGCATGATGAATATTGAGGAAAACGAAAGAAAAAAACTTTCTACGGCAGTGCATGATGAAATGGGCCAGGATTTAAGCGCGCTAAAAATTTATCTTGGCCTTATCTCTCAAGAAATATCAGGCGTTGCGTCATTGCGAGGAGGCGAAGCCGACGAAGCAATCACTTTAAGGGCAAAAATCGAAGAATGTAAAAAAATAACCACCGGATTAATTGATAAAAGCCACAACATCGCTTTTTTGCTCAGGCCGCCGGATTTAGATGAAATGGGATTACTGGAAAGTTTAGAGTCATTGCTTTTAGAATCCAAGAATCTTAGTAAAGTAGAATATGCATTCAAGAAGCCTGCTGAGGGGATTGAGTTATCCTCGGAATATAGCCTGTTAATTTACCGTTTAGTGCAGGAATTGCTTACCAATATGTCTAAATATGCCAAGGCCAAGAATGTAGAAGTGGACATAAAGAGGAACGCAGATTCCGTAGAATTATTTTATCATGATGACGGACAAGGGTTTGATTATAATCAGGCAACACGGAAATTCTCAAGACGCAGGGAAGATAAGTTTGGCTTAGGGTTTTTAGGGTTAAAGGAGCGGGTAGAAGTTTTAGACGGTCAGATGCGCATTATTTCTGCTTCGGGCAAAGGAACGACGGTTATGGTTACGTTGCCAATTTAGATAATAGGATAACAAAAAGTGAAACCAAATTTAAGATTAAAAATGTCCATTCTGAAATGTCCAAACAGGATTCAAAACTGTTTTGCTGCTAATCGGGAAACAGTTTCGAGTAGTTTATGCAATAGAATAGTGTATTTTGACTATTGATATAATTTATAAGAAATAGCATACTCCCTATAGATGGGATAAGGGAGATAGAAGAAAACCAGATGAATATATATAAAATTAGCATGATTTTGGGATTTTTAAGCGCAGGCCTAATTTTTGAGGTACATGCCGGCCAAGTTTTAGAACAACCCTTTATTTTTGAATATAATTTAGAAGGGCCTGCCACAGTAGAATCAGAGATAATTGAGGCATCAGGAACTATAAAAACTGTTTTTCTGTCAATTGAATCTGAAGGAAGAGTGAGCTTAGAGGTTAGTACTAATGGCGGCAGGGCTTATACTAAAATAATCAATGGCCAACCTTTGGGGGATGGATTTATTCCGGGGAATGAATTGTGCTTTCGCGCAAATATTGCTAAGGATAGTGTCTTAAAAAAAATAACCCTGGGTTATACAGATTCATCCGGAGTATCAAAATTATACCGCAATTCCGATTTAGCAAATTATAAATATCATAAAAAAATTTATATTTCCGGAGCAAGCCAGGAAGTATTTAATTATCCGCTAAAAATAAATTTAGACAAAAGCGATATTTATTTCACAGCAGCTGACGGACAAACCCCGCTTTATTATTATTTAGAAAACCAGGTAGATTGCTACGTGAAAGTTCCGCAGATTCCTAAAGAAGGCACAACAATTTATTTATATTATAATAAAAAGGGGCTCTCTGGGGCCCCCGGGGAGCCCGTTGGGCCGCAGGAGATTGTTCTTAAGGCAAATAAATATTTAGACCCCAATAAAGTTTTCCCATTTTTTGACGATTTTAATGAACCAGCTTTAAATAAAGAAAAATGGGAGGTAGCTCACGGGTTAAAAAAGGAATACAGCATTAAAGATGGATACCTGCAACTCAAAGACGGTTTAATTATTTCGCGTAATTTTAAACTCAGAGATGGGATTATTGAATTTAAAGCTAAAGCAGGAATAAATGCCGGCATTCAAGTTATGGTATTTGCCGGTTCTTCCGGGAAAACGCCTCTTCCTTATGAGCAAACAGTTTACTCATCAAATTATCCGGGGGCAGAACATACCATTGCTATTAATGACATATCCAAACTGAATATGAGCAATCCGATACAGCCTTTTACCTATTATATATATAAGGTGGCTATGAGCCCGACGGGAATTATCTTTGAAAGATACAGCCAAAATTACGACTTGCAGGCCGAGATACAATTTATGGATGTGGGAAATCTTAATGAAGGCTGCATTGGTTTAAAAGCAACAGCAGTTCCGTTTAAGCCCGGCAGCGCTTATTTTGACTGGATAAGGGCCAGGCCGTATATCGAAGTTGAGCCGAGGATATTAAAATAGTTTAAAGGAAATTATGCCTACTACTATATTAATTGTTGATGACCATGATATTATCCGGGAAGGGATAAAAAACGTCCTAAGCAAAAATCCTCTTTATAGAGTTATTGGCGAAGCAGTAGATGGGGAGGATGCCTTAGAGAAAGTAGAAAAATTAAAACCCGAGGTCCTGCTTTTAGATATTTCGATGCCTAAGATAAGCGGCTTGGAAATAATCTCTCAGATACATCGCCGCTCTGCGGAAACAAAAATTATTATTGTTACTCTTCATAAAGCAAATGCTTATATAATGAAGGCGCTTAAGGCAGGCGTAAGTGGGTATTTGAGCAAAGAAAATACCGCAGAGGACCTCCTGCCTGCGCTGCGAAAAGTAGTTGACGGCAAGATTTTCTTAAGCTCTACGGTTTCTCAATTCTTAGTAGAGAAGATCTCAGAGAAAGGCACACAGGAAGCGGTTAAGAAAGGCTTGCTTACTTTTCGCGAAGAGGAGATTTTGCGTTTAGTTGTAGAAGGAAAGACAGCCAAGGAGATCGGTGAGGCGCTTTATATCAGCCCCAGGACAGTTGAAAATTACAAAAATACTATCCTTGAGAAACTTGGGCTGCATAAGATAAGTGACCTGATTAAGTACGCAATTAAGCATAAGATAGTGGATATTGATGAATACTGAACAGGTATTGTCCCCATTTCCCGATTGGCTGCGCCTGTCTGCCCTGACTGCCGTCAGGCAGGAAACAGTTTCGCAGGTTATGGAGTAGTTTAGGCAGGTAGATTGTGTAGTTTTACGCTTGTGGCAGTAGGTATGGGCGTGGTATAGTTGGAGTGTGGAGTATAAAGATGAAAAGATTACTTAAGATCTTAACCTCGTTTAAGAACAATAAAAGTAAGGGTGTCCCTATGGATACCCCCATTTCCCAATTAGCTGCGAAACAGTTTCGCAGGGTGGGGGTGGCTGCTGGCTTGGCAATAGCATTAGTAATAGCGGTAGCATTGGGTGGTTGGTTGGTTTATGCTGCGACTAATAATATATTTAACCAAACAAGCTGGATTGGCGGGGAATCATTAGATAATGCAGCGCATCCCACTAATCAGACCGGCTGGACAAAGTATTCCTCTAAAGATACCAATGTGGACACCTCAACCACCCCGGGCCAGGTATCCCTTTCTTTAGCCACTAGTTCAATTATAGATACCGCAGATGCTGATTTTAGCGCGGGAGATTTGTCTGATAATACAGAGGTAACCGGCAGCGGCGGGGTGAGGCTTAAAAATACTATTACTGATACATTCACCAACAAATTGTCTGATTGGAGGGTGCCGGACCAGATACCAGATGGGGTGGGTATTGGAGGAAGCCTGGTTTATGATGGCAGCCAGTATATATATGGTTTAATCGGTAATCTGACCAAGTGTTTTATGAAGTATGATACTGCTACAAAGAGATGGTATACTCTGGCGCAGATTCCAGGAAAAGTTGGGGTTGGCGGTGATTTGGCATATTCCGGCAGTGGGAATTATATTTATGCCCTACAAGGAGACCGCAGGACAGGTTTTTATCGGTATTCGATTAGCGGAGATTCATGGGAGACATGCACCTCTACTCCAACAGCTGTCGGAGGAGGAGGAAGCTTGGTAGCTACTGCTACTTATGTGTATGCCTTGGCAGGGAATAATACAACAGCGCTCTATCGCTATCCTGTTGCCGATGGAGCCAGCGGCGTTTGGGCGGCATTGACATCAGCAACGGCAACTATCTGGCATGGCGGCGATGCAATCTATTACCCGACGGGTAATTGTATTTATGTGCTGCGGGGAAATAGCGAGTTTACTTTTTATAAATATTCTATTGCAAATAACAACTGGGTTACTTTAGGTGGCACGCCTTCGACTGTTCCGACAGAGGGCACAAAAATGGTTTTAGTTAGTGGCGATATTTTTTGTTTTCAAGGAGGGGGCTCAAGGGAATGGTTTAAATACTCTATTAGCGGAGATTTTTGGATTAGCGCAGGGAGTCCTGCTCCATATGATATTTCTTCCGGCGGAGATTTGGTCTACCGGGCAACTGATAATACAATTTATGGTTGGGGGGGGAAATAATCTCTTGTATCCCACACTTTGGGAATATTCTTTGGCTACCAGCGTATGGTATCCTTTGATTCTAAATCCTTATTTTAGTGGTAGTTATTATTTAAAGGATATTGTTTATCCAGGTTCAGGTGATTTTATCTATGTATTGGAATATCTTAACGCGGATTGGACGGACGGAACCCAACCATTAAGGAAATATAGCATTTCGGAGAATAAATTTTACTCACTTTCAAGCTCGCCTTATAATACTAACCGTAATAGTGCTGGGCGAGGAAAAGGTAGTGAATTTGTTAATGCAAATGGGATCTTGTATCTACTTAATAGATGTAGATATAGTGGGTATTTGGCAAAATGTTCTGCAGGTAATTGGTCAACCTTGACTGCTGCACCTGGTGCTAAAGTTTCTGCTTATAATGCTACTGCCGTAGATGACCACCCCTACGGCTATTCCAATTTCTATTATCCGGGCACAGGTGATTTTCTTTATGCTTTAAGAGGAGATCTGAATAGTAATGGAGTGCTTGCTTATAAATATTCTATTACTGGTAATAGCTGGACGCAGTTGGGTGATGTGCCTGAGGTAACCAGATTTGGGGCAATGGCATATCCGGGGACAGGGAATTATCTCTACATGGCGCCCACAGACGGAAGCACTGGCTTTTATCGCTATGATATGACGCAAACAGCCCCGGGTGTATGGGAGACACTGAATTCTTCTCCGGGAGGAAATAGCGGCCCCTATCTTTTTACTACAGGAAATGATAACTATATTTTTGCGACTAATGGCTCAAGCTTATATAAATTTAATACTTCTACACTAACCTGGGCAACGATGACAGCGGTGCCGAATAATATTAATATATCCTGTTGGCAGATGAGTTATTTGGCTTCAACAGATAGTATCTATATCACAAGCGGGGTGCATTTTTTAAAGTATTCGGTTAGTGGCAATAGCTGGGTGGTTTTAGACTCTCTTCCTGTTTCAGCAACTGGAAGGTTGATGTATCCGGGTAGCGGTGACTATATGTATACTGCCGCAGGCTATGATGGTAGCAAATCAGGCAGGGAGATGTTGAGATACTCGATAACTAATAATAAATGGAGTAATGTGGCATTTACTCCAGCCAGCGGGAATGAGGGTAGTGCGGCAATTGCTATAGGAAATTATGTCTATGTTTTTCAGGGGAGCAGAAGCTCTGCGTTTTTAAGATATTCTACAGCTGATGATAGCTGGGATTATATGGCTTTTACTCCTAAAGACGTCTCTTTAGGTGGGGCCTTGGCTTATCCAAGGACAGGGGATGATATCTATGCGCTTAGGGGAAATTACAGCGCAGAGTTTTGGAAATATTCTATAACAAATAATGCCTGGTCGTCTTTAGCATATACCCCAAAACCTGTATCTTATGCTGCAGGCATAACCGGCCCCGGGGGAAATTTTTTATATGCTTTAAAAGGAGGGAACACACAGGATTTCTGGAGATATTCTATCACAGGCAATAGCTGGGATGATACCAGCTTGCTTCAATTTCCTACGAGTGCAAGTCAAACTGGATATGAAGGTGGAATGACTAGTACGTCAACGGAGATCTATGCGTTAACGAAGAGCAGCGGCTGCAATCCTTATGGGTTTTTGAAATATTCTATCTCAGGGGATGCATGGTCATATATTAGTACTATTTGGGGAAGATGTAGTTCGCCTCAGTCAAGCACATATGATTCTTTGATTTACCCGGGCTCAGGAGATTATATTTATATAATGAACAAAAATAATAATCCTTCTTTTTGGCGTCATAAAATTAGTACAGGTGCAGAAGTACAGTTAGATTCTTCTCCAGAGACACCCCCCTCTGGCAATACACTAGTTTTTCCTAATCCGGTCACAGGAGATAAAATCTATTCCAAGGGCACAGATAGCACGAGCTGGAATATATATTCTATCTCTTCTAATAAATGGGCAAAAATAACCAGTAGTACATTAGGTTCTTCGTCTGGATCGTATGGAGAGAGTAATACTGCTAGTTCTGCCCAGGTAGATAAATATATTTATTTCATCTACGGATACTATCCCTATGCTGGCTACTCGGGCAGCTTTTACCTATATAGATATGACATGTCAACAGATTCTTTTACCAGTCTGGGCCAGAATGGTGGAAGATCAGGAGGACTGGGTGCATGTATTGCCTATTCAAGTGATGATAATGCCTTATATACCAATAGTGGTTATAATCAATATTATTTTTACAGGTATAGTCTTTCCGGTTCTACCTGGACACAGAAGACAGCTTGGCCTGCCTCACCTGGTGCAGGTGCAGCTATGGTGTGTCCTAATGAGAATGTTAATTATAAGGGTTATGTTTACGCGTTAAGGGGTGGTAATACTACTTCTTTATACCGCTATTCTATCTCCGGGAATACCTGGGATGATACGCTTACTTCAGCTCCTGGCGCGATCTCTTATGGCGGGGCAATGGTTTATCCTAAAACAGGTAATGATCTCTATGTGCTTAGGGGGAATGATACCAGAGATTTTTACAAATATTCGATGTCAGGAAATAGCTGGTCGAGCCTTGCTAGCACTCCGGAGACAGTTTATCAAGGGGCTGCGATGCTCTATGTAGCGGAAGCAGATGCTTTTTACGTATTACGTGGGGATTCCAGCCGGGATATTTGGAAATATTCCATTTCTACAGGAACATGGTCAGAACTTGCTTTTCACGTACCAAACAACATACCACAAAATGTTTATCACAGCTTTATGGGCTTCTATAACAATTATCTACATATTTGGAATTACCACTTGTATAAAGCACCTCTCCTTTCTTTGGGTAGTTTTATCTCTGGTATTAAGGATAGCGGGGAGAAAAAGGAGTTTGATAGTGTCAGCTGGTCAGATAACAGCATTTGGAAACTGGCATTAAAGGCAAGGAGCTCAAGTAGTGCTGATATGAGCACAGCAGCATTTTGGTCAGATTGCCCTTATCTGACTAAGAATACGGATTTAACCAGCTATAGCTCTATTACTGATTCGCATAGGTACATCCAATATAAGGCTGAGTTCAGTACAGCTGATCTTAATCAAATCCCCCGGTTAGAGGATATTACTTTAAATTATAAAAAGTATCCAGCAGCACAAACGCTGACATCATCTGCCTATAATACAACCCAGGCAACGAATATGCTTAAAAAAATCTCCTGGACAGAATCCCTTCCTTCAGGAACTGATATCAAATTCCAATTGCAGACCGCTCTTGACTCAGCAGGTTCTCCGGGCAGCTGGAGCGGCTGGTTAGGCCCTACAGGGGCAGGAGATTATTATACTGCACCTTTGGGAACAGAGACGATAAATCCCGAACATACTAATGCAACAGGTGACCAGTGGTTTCAGTATAAAGTCTTTTTATCTTCCGGAGGCAGTACTACGCCGGTGCTCTCTGATTTAAACCTTGAATACATCCCCGGAGAAATCACCGTTACTGCACCCAACGGTGGGGAGGTTTGGCTTGCAGGAAGCAGTCATAATATTACCTGGACTTCAGCAGGAGTTATTGCCGGTTCGGATACAGTAAAGTTAGAATATTCTACGAATGGAGGAACTGGCTGGACGCAGATTATTGCGAGCACGCCTAATAACGGAACATATTCCTGGAGCGTGCCTGATAATGTAACTGCTCAGGGGCGCGTAAGGATAACCAGCAACACTTATTCTCTTGTAACTGATAGCTCTGATGCAGATTTTCGCATTACTGCGGTTGGAGTAGTCTCGCCTAATGGCGCAGAAGAATGGGAGGTAAGTAAGACCCATAATATCAGTTGGGTAGCTGGCGGGGCGGTAAATAATGATATCACATTGCAGTATTCTACAAACGGGACCACCTGGGTAACCATTGATTCAGGCCAGCTAGCCACAAGTAGTTATCCCTGGACTGTTCCCAATGCTGTAACGACAACAGCAAAGATAAAAGTCTTTAGCAACGGCACGCCGACTATCTATGACACCTCGGATGCTGATTTTACTATTGCTGTTTTACCTAAGATAACGATTACCTCGCCAAACGGCGCAGAGAGCTGGGAGGTTGGTTCATCTAATAATATCACATGGGATAAGGCAGGCCGGTTATATGATACTGTGGATTTATATTATTCTATTGATGGAGGGACAAGCTGGACGGAAATTGCTCTGGCACAGACTAATAGCGGCACATATGCATGGACAGTCCCAGATACAGTGGGTAGCAGTATAAAGGTTAAGGTAATTGAGGCAGGCGTACCGGCAAGCCGGGATACTGCGACTAAGGTAGAGGATTTATCAGATGCCGATTTTTCTATTATTGAGCCAACGATTACAATTACTTCACCCAATGGCTCCGAGATCTGGGCTTATGGAGATACCAGGAATATTACCTGGACAGCCACAGGAACAGTAAGTGGCAATCTTCTATTAGAATACTCTAAAGATAACTTTACTACTGCCACGCAGATTGCTACGGGTGAAGCAAATGACGGAACTTATGCCTGGACATTGCCGAATGATCCTTCAGAGACACTTAAGGTGCGCATAACCGATAATAACAGGACCCAGATTAAGGATACCTCGGATAATTATTTTACTCTGCTCTCCCGGCCAAGGATTACAATTACCCAGCCAAATGGAGGAGAGCTATTAACTATTGGGGACTCTTATTCCATCCAGTGGAATAGTGACGGCCAGATTACTGCGCATTATTTAAAGATTGAGTATTCCAAGGATAATTTTGCTGCGAATGTAAATGTTATATCCAACTACACGCTTAATGATGGTGAGTTTACCTGGTTGAGCGTGGCTGATGACACTTCTTCTACGGTTAAAATACGTATTAGTGATTTAGAGACCGGGTTTAGTGATATAACCGATACTTCAGATAACTATTTTGAGGTTAAGCTGCCTTCTGTTACGCTAACATCGCCGAATGGCGCAGAGAGTTGGTATGCCACTGGTGTATATCCGATTACCTGGACTAAGGGCGGGGCAGTGGGTGGGCTTACCTTAGAGTATTCGCTGAATAATGGGACAAGCTGGACTACGATTGCTACAAATGTAAATGCAAGTTTAGGCACTTATGATTGGACAGTGGCTAATAGTTTGAGCTCTCAGGCTTTAATTAGAATTAAGGATCCTT
>CAZOSW010000028.1:0-16115 GCA_964582765.1 uncultured Planctomycetales bacterium
GGGCAACTCCGTGAGGGTTCAACTCCCTCCTCCAGCACTAAATTTCTAAGAGCGGGCCCGCCAATGTTTTAATGGCGGGCAACTATTTTCTTTGGCATTTTTTCCCATTCTATCCTATAGCCTTAATGCTGCGATATAAATTTACGGTATTCCTGGCTTCATTCTTATTATTCCAAATCGAATTCATTTTTTCTAAAGCCCTACTTCCGGTTTTCGGAGGCTCTTACATGGTCTGGGCAACCTGCATGCTTTTCTTCCAGGGGGCCCTGCTTATAGGCTATCTCTATTCGCACCTTAGCCAAAAATGGATAGGAATATACAAATATTCCCGCTGGCACCTGTTCTTTCTTGCTGTGCCTTTTTTTACTTTTCCTTTCCGATTTGAGGCTCTTACTGAAATTAAGCCGGCTACTAACCCTGCTTTAGCCCTAACTTATCTTTTGACGGTAAATTGCGCTTTAGTATTTTTAGCTCTTTCTACCATAAGCCTTGTCTTACAAAGCTGGCTTAACATAAACGACTTGCCTAAAAAAGAAGACCCCTACGTGCTTTACAGCGCCTCTAACTCGGGGGCAATGTTGGCGCTATTGACCTACCCTACGGTTTTTGAGCCTTTATTTAACCTCAATCAACAAGGTTATATCTGGTGGACAGGTTATTTAATCCTTTTTATTCTATGCGCTTTGTGCCTGCCCGGAAAATTTCCAAAACATGATATTCAAGTAAGTAAAACAAGTACGGCACTTTTTCCTAAACAAATATTCCAATGGTTCCTTTTAAGCATGGCTGGTTGTTTTATGCTTTTATCCAGCACAAATTTTCTTACCGTTAACATTGTGGTTGTCCCTTTTCTTTGGTGCCTGCCATTAAGCGTTTACCTGCTCAGTTTTGTGCTGGTTTTTAAGCGAAACACCTGGTATCCGGAATGGATAAAATACGCGTTTAATTGGGCTTTAGCCTTCGGGATCCTGAAATTTTTGATGAGCATTTTCAGAATGGGCTTGCCGTTAGCCCTGGACTTGGTTTCGGAAGTAACCATCCTTTTTATCGTCTGCATTAACTGCCATGGCAGGTTAGCACAATTGAAACCTCCACAAAAGAATAAATTGACCCTTTTTTATTTTATACTTGCTGCAGGAGGTTTTACAGCCAGCTTCCTAGTCGGAATGATTTTCCCCTTATATACAAATTCACTGTTCGAATACCCGGCTTCTTTTTTTATCGCGGCTGTAGCCATGTCCTTACCTTTAGAAAAGGCCAAAACAAATAAAAGATCATCCTGGGCCTTAAAAACCATTTTTCTTTTGTCAGGCGCGGTTTTTGTTTTAGTCTGGCTGCCTGAAATCTTAACCCAATCTTTTAATTTAGACTTAAAAGTAATTATGGTCTTGGTTACTTTTTTAATATCCCTGCTGCTGCGCCTGGCAAATAGCCATCCTGCCCGGTTTGTGCTGGTTCTTTTAAGCGTTCTTTTATTTTCCCAATGGACGGAAAAGATCTCTTTAAATCTAAACAAAACATTCAAGTTAAGAAACTTTTACGGTATTAATTTTGTGTACGATAAAGGGGATTTGCGCTTTTTACAGCATGGTTCAACTTTGCATGGCAGGCAATATTTAAGCGGGCCAAAAACAGCAATTCCTCTTGGTTACTATCATCCTTCGACTTGCGTCGGAAAACTGCTTACCGCTAAGGCTTCCAGATTTAACTCCAGCGCCATGATAGGCCTTGGCACCGGCGCTTTATCAATGTACCTAAAAAGCGGTCAGCGATTAACGGTTTATGAGCTAGACCCTGATACTCTAAAGATCGCAGATAGGTTTTTCAGCTACTTAAAACAAGCCGAAGAAAAGGGGGTTATCTTAAAGTATGTTTTCGGGGATGGTCGGATTTCCTTAGGCAAGGTGCCCCCAGCCGCATATGATTTATTGATCATCGATGTTTTTAATAACGACTCAATCCCACCACATCTATTGACAGCAGAAGCAATTCGTGAATATAAAAGAGTACTAAAACCAAAAGGGGTATTGCTGATGCATATCTCCAATAGGATTTTCGACCTTAGACCAATTATTTATAGCGCCGGTGAAAAAGAGGGGTTATTTGTATTCGAAAATACCAGCGATGAAGATATAGAAAACCAAGACGCTGATATATGCACGTGGATGGTTTTATGCCTTGACCCCGGGGCAATAAAGGATGCGCTCCAAAAGTACGGATGGAAAAGTACGCCGGGAGAATACACTAAAAGAATCAAGCCCTGGACTGACCAATATGTTAACCTTTTAGGGGTATTAAAAAACCCCTTCCTACCCCAGGAGGAGTAAACCTCTAGAGAATCACACAGTTAAAATAGGAAAATTATTTTCTTCTCCGGCATAATTTTCCTATTTTATATACGGAGAGATTGCGCGGTCTATGCGCCGCGCAACTACTTGATATCCGCGGCCGTTAGGATGGAAAAAATCGCTTTTCATCGCAGGATTAGTAATAATCTTGCTTAAAACAGCGGAGATAAATATTGCTTTTTTCTTAACCGCCAGCCTCTTAAAAGCCGCCCTATATTCCTGAAGAAACATTCCTGCACTGATATCTACCAAAGCTACCATTGCCCCCCTGTCCTGTATGCGATCTATAATCTTGCTTAAATTTTTAACCGTATCCTCTCTGGGGATCTTCTTAAGAAAATCATTCCCGCAAAACTCCACAATAACCAAGCGCGGGTTTTTAGCTAAAACATCGCTCTCAAGGCGCCCTAAAGCAGCAAATGTAGTGTCCCCGTCTACCCCGGCGTTTATTACAGGCAATTTTAATAACTTGGCTAATGCGTAAGGATAATCCTCTTTCGGTCCCGCTCCGTAACCAAAGGTAATACTATCGCCGAAACAAATAATAGTTGAACCTTTGGAATCAAGGTTCTTAATTTCTGGTTTTGCGCAACTGGCCACTAATACAAGAACTAATACGCCGGCCAACGACCTAAGGCCTAACACCAAAAAACTAAAATTGTTTTTTCTCATATTGCAACCTCAATTGTCCGCAAGCAGCGTCAATATCCTGCCCGCGCTCCTTCCTTAATGTAACATTAATGCCGGCCTTAAACAAATCTTCTTTAAAAGAATTTATTTCTTTCAAAGAAGGAGGCATAATCTTTAATTCGGGAATAAGATTTGCCGGTATTAAATTAACCTTAGCCAACCTTAAATCTTTTAAAAGCGTAACTAATTTTTGTGCGCAAGCCAAATTAGAATTAATACCCTTAATTAAGATATATTCAAAAGTGATCTGACGGTTAGTTTTAGCAATATACTCATGGCAGCATTTCATCAATGCTGCTAGGGGGTATTTTTTATTTATCGGCATAAGCTGGCTGCGTATTTTGTCATCTGGGGCATGCAAAGATATAGAAAGCTCAACCTGCAAATCCTCGGATTTTAACCTCTCTATCGCCGGAATAATCCCACAAGTTGAAATAGTAATACGCCTTGCACCGATATTAAAAGCAAGCGGAGAATTAATTATATGGATTGCTTCAAGCACATTTTCATAATTATCAAACGGCTCACCTGTGCCCATAAATACAATATGAGTAAGCTGTTTATTTTTGAGGTTATTCTTTAAGTATAAAACCTCATCCAGAATCTCCCCTTTGGCCAAATTACGCTTAAAACCCTTAAGACCGCTTGCACAGAAATTACAAACAAATTTACAGCCCACTTGCGAAGAAATACAGCCGGTTACCCTCCTATCCGCGGGAATACTTACTGCCTCAACCAGGTTTTTATCATTTAACTCAAAGAGAAATTTAGCTGTGCCATCACTGGATTCCTCTAAATCCGCTAGCTCCAAACCCAAAATATAAAATTCATCTGCCAATCTCTTCCTTAAAGAAACCGGCAAATTGCTCATCCGGCTAAACTCATAAGAGCCTTTCTGATAAATCCAATTGAATATCCCCCGGGCATGATATTTAGGGCCACCCCAAGAAAGCAATTTATCTTCTAGCTCTTTTAAGTTTAATTCTTTAATGTCTTGCATAATAGATAGGGACGGTTCTCAACTCAAAGCAAAACTGTCCCCACTAAGGGGACAGTTTAAGATTATTTCGAGAACCGTCCCTGAGTTTATCTTTGTCAATCTTGCCGGTACGATTCTTAGGAAGCGCAGTACAAAACTCAAAATAATGCGGAATCTTAAAATGCGCCAAGTGCTGACGTAAGAAAAAACGTAAGTCATCTGCGGAAATATTCTTTCCAGCTTTAGCCACTAAAAAAGCCTTGGGCACCTCTCCTCTCAGCTTATCAACCACTCCGACTACAGCAGCTTCGGCAATATCCGGATGTTTTTGTAGGCTTGCCTCTACCTCCGGTTCAAAAACTATTTCTCCACTAACCTTAATCATCTCCTTTTTCCTGCCGACAATATAAAGGAAACCCTGTTCATCAAATTTCCCCAGGTCCCCTGTATAAAACCAGCCGTTGCGGATAGTTTCCTGCGTTAATTTTTCATCCTTAAAATATCCGTCGCAAACTACCCAGCTCTTAACAACAACCTCTCCTACCTGGCCAATGGCCTTCTCCTGGTCATTATCTGAAAATACTTTTACTTGTATCCATGGCGCAGGCCGGCCCACGCTTTCGATGTTTTTTGAACCCATGGGTAAAACTACAGTTGGAGCGTTAGTCTCGGTCAAACCCCAACCATTTAAAAGGCTTGCCTTGGGGCAAAACTGATGAAACCGACGCAAGGCATCCGGTGAATTTGAGGCGCCAAAAGTCACAATCCAACGCAAACTGGATAAGTCAAAGGTCTCAAACTCTTTTAATTGCAGCAGCACATAATACATTGAGGGGACAATCCAGAAGAAATTAACTTTATACTTTTGCACGTTCTTTAGAAAATCTAAAGGCATAAAACGTTCCATTAAAACCATAGTCAGGCCAAAAGTAATCGTATTCTGGATATAGATTAAGCCGCCTATATGCGAAAAGGGCAGGGCACAGAGCGTGATATCTTTTGCACTTAGATCTGAATTTACAAAAAATGCCATGGATTTCGGAGGGGCATCCAGTTGAGCAAAGTTAATTAAAACGCCTTTGGGTTTTCCGGTAGTGCCCGAGGTGTAAAAAATTATGGCGTGGTCTTTTTCTTTAATTTCTACCTCAGGAGGCCGATTAGATCCAAACGCCAAGAGCCCTTCAAAGCTTAAGCTCTCTTCTTCTTTTGACTGACAGGTAATAATATTTTTTAATAGGGGTAAATTTGCTTTAAGGCGCGTAAATGAAATATTTGCTTTATGTTTGGTAATCAAGATTTTTGCTTCGGAATGAACTAAGCAGGAGACAATTTCATCTTCAGTAAGCATAAAATCCAAAGGCACACAGCATGCGCCAATGGACCAGATAGCTAAATAACTAAAAATATATTCCGGCCAGTTGGGAAGATAAATCGCTACTTTATCGCAAGGCTTGACCCCGAGCTTAAGCAAGCTTTGACTAAGAGAAAATACCTTATCCCTTAGCTGGGCAAAAGAAATTTGCTCTTGGCCAAAAATAATCGCAGGCCTTTGCGCGTACTCTTTTACGCAGCTATCTAAAACATTAACAACATTCATTAGAATCCATACCAGTAATTAACCAGAGGTTTTCCGTCGCTAGACTGATCCAGGATTACATTCTTAAAACGAATATACTCTAAGAACCCTTCGCGGCCAAGCTCTTTACCGAAACCGCTTTGTTTAAAACCCCCGTAAGGAAGCTGATTATAGAACATGCCATAAGTATTAATCCAAACGGTACCGGCGTTTAATTTCTTGGCTAACTCCTGCGCCAGGAATAAATCCTTACTCCAGATACAGGCAGCTAAACCAAAATCTACGCTGTTAGCTAAAAGTGCGGCCTCATCGCTACCTGAGAACTTATGGATTAAAACTACCGGGCCAAAAACTTCTTCTTTAAACATATGCGAGTGAGGGCCAACATCAACTAAAACTGTAGGCTCAAAAAAATAACCATTTTTTAACTCCACATTCTCCGGAATTTTTCCACCACAGATAACCTTTGCCCCCTCGGCTTTTGCCTTTTCGATATAGCTGATTACCTTTTTGCGCTGCGCGTCGCTGATTAACGGCCCCATCTGGGTTTCGGAATCATCCGCCAGGCCCAATTTTATGCGCTGAGCCTTACTGACAAAACTAACTAAAAAATTATCATAAATATCATCCTGTACAAAAATTCGGGACATTGCCGTACACATCTGTCCTTGATTTAAAAAAATAGAGGCTAAAGAGCTGTTTACTGCCACATCTAAATCGACGTCATTAAATATCAAACTTGCGGATTTGCCTCCCAGCTCCATAATTGATTTCTTTACATTCTTAGAAGAATACTGCAGCATCTGCTTGCCTACTTCATTGCTTCCGGTAAAAGAAATCATATCTACGCGCTTATCCGCACAAAGCGTTTCTCCGATTTTTGCGCCGCTTCCATTAATTATATTCACCACTCCTGCGGGCAGGCCGGTTTTATGAATAATTTTTGCTAGCTCCAAAGCTGATAATGGGGTAAGGCTGGAGGGCTTAAGAATTATTGTGTTGCCTGCGGCTAATGCTTGAGCCAATTTCCAACAGGCAATCAGGAGCGGATAATTCCAAGGGATAATCAAAACTACTACGCCCATAGGCTCGCGAAGCACTTTAGCCCTTGCTTCATCCGAAACATTAAATTCTTCATCCCCCAGATAATCATTAAAATTATTAGCCATAAACTCAAACGTCTTAGCGCTTGAGGGGATATCCATAAAAGTAGTTTCTTTGATTGGTTTACCGGTATTCTGCGTCTCTAGTTGCGCTAGGCTTGCGGCATTATCTAAAATACCTTGGGCTATTTTAAAGATGAATTCCTTGCGCTGAGTAGGAGTAAACTGCGTCCATGGCCCCTGATCAAAAGCCTCTCTTGCGCTAGATAAAGCCAACTCCACCTCCTTTACCGAAGCAAGGCAAGCCTGGGCAATTACTTTGCCTGTCGATGGATTAATAATATTCTGAATTTCTGAGGTTTCTATAAATTTGCCGTTTATATAAAGCGGGTATTCTATGCTCACTTGCCCTCCTTCACAAAATAAACATTAAAATTATTAATACGTTTTACTGCGGAGGATTTTGTTAGTTCAAGAATTTTGTGGCTCAATCTTTACCTCTTTGAATAATGCAAACAGCCGGTTAAACGGAACATACCATTTGGAAAGCTGGCCTAACGGGCCGCTTAATTTCATCTTCCCTTGCGTAACTGCCACAAATGAATCAAGGCGCCCTAAAAATACCTGCTCCCATACACAAGCAGGGGCCGAAATAATAAAAGGGGCATCGCCATCAGTATCCAATTTTATTATTTTTCCTTTTTCAAAAGTAAATTTAAAAACATCATTGCTGTTATCAAGTTTAATCGCAAGTTTTAAAGTCAGATCCAATTCTTTTCCTTTTTGCGCGATGAATTCGTCTTTGTTGACTAAATCAACAATTGCCTGAATATGCTTACGGCTAAACATAGTATAGGCAGCTTCATTGCGCCTTAAATCATTTTTTAAAGCAACATCCAGCTCGTCCAGAACCCCTTTATCAAACAGGCGCCCAACAGCCGCGCTCCTAACCGCTTCTTCCAATGCCTCGGTAATGCTTAAAGCATCTTGGAATTTATCAGCAATCGCAATCGTCCCATGATTCTTTAAAACAACCAGATTATTAGTTTTTAAAGCAGCGATAACTGGCGCAGGATCGACAACCGTAGGAGTTTCCTGAGGGACTACCGGAACATCCCCAAGATAAAATTTAGTTTCAAAACTCATGGCCTTTAGCGACTTGGCAACGGCAAAATATCCGTTAATTAAAGGCGGGTGACAATGCACAACAACTTTCGAAGTAAAATTTTTATAAACCATATTGTGCAAGGGCAGCTCTGAGCTGGGCTTCAGTTTTCCTTCAAATTTACCATTGGCTAAATTCACCTTAACTATATCGCCTTCTTTCAATTGGCCCAAAAATGTGCCTGTGCCGGTAATCAGCATATTCTCATCGTCGATTCGCACGCTTAAATTTCCTGATTTGGCTATCGATAAACCAGCTGCATAAAGCCTTCTGCCTACCTGAACAATTTCTAATCTTAATTCCTGCTCTAACATTTAAACCCCCAAATAGATATGCTTAGTGATTAATTTTGCCGGCGTAACATCAAAAGCCGGGTAATACGCCCTGACCTCTTTAGGTGCAAGAGCTAAACCCTGATAAACCTTTAGCTCATTCTCCGGACGGATTTCAATCTTTATCTGATTTCCACTTTTTAACTTTGAGGCAGGAGGGCAAATTACATAAAAAGGAATTTTAAAATACTTGGCAACTACCGCAATCTGATAGGTGCCGATTTTATTCGCGATATCGCCGTTTAAAGTCAGGTGATCCGCCCCCACAATAACCTTAGTGACGGCGCCTTTTGATAACAAATAAGCGACCATGTTATCTGTAATAATAGTTACGTCAAAACCCGCACGCATAATCTCCCAAGCGGTAAGACGTGAGCCCTGCAGATACGGCCGGGTTTCAGTAACATAAAAATTTATTTTCTTACCTTGTTCTTTGGCAAACTGGGCAATTAACGGCATTAACCCGCTGATATTACAATGCGTAAGAATCACATCTGTGTCTTTAAGCAGTTTAGCCACTTGCCTTGCCTGCTCTATGCGCTTTGCTTTAAGCATCTCTAAAAAACCTAAAATGCTTTTCTCTAAAGGCGCTTTGCTCTTTTCCCAACCCAAAACCATATCCGTTAAAGATTTAAATGACAGCGTCGGACGCGTAGCATTAATCGTCTTTGCAACCTTACTCAGATCTTTATTCTGTTGCTTGCTTAGAAGAAAAGCATACATTACCAGAAGTACCTGGCCTACAGCCCGGGTCTTCATCTGTTTAATCGCCTTAGCTGCCTCCAGGTAATTTCTTGCTTTTAGATAAACTAATTTCTGCGGCAATTGAGTTTCATCAAGGATGTAAATAGTGTTGCCTTTAAGTTCAATTGGCCAGAATAATGGGGAAAATTTCATAGTTATTTTTTTGCGGGTCCTGTCTTGGGTATTTTCTAGGCGCTTGCGCGCTTCGAAAACACCCAAGCCACCCGCAACTATCTAGCTTTTCTCTAATTTTTTTACTAATTCTAGTGCTATTTTGATTAAATTGCTTTCTGCCATATAATATAGTGGATTCATAAAGCCCATCTCGCCGGTAATTACATTATCGCTCACCGCTAAAATTGAACCTGCTTTAACATTATAGGTCTGGCAAATGGTTAGAAGCGTTGAAGAAACCATGTCTACTACCCTTGCCCCTTCTTTACGTTTGACCTCGACAATTTCGCGGGTCTCGCGTAAAAGCGCATCTGTGGTCCAGGCTTTTCCGCGATGTACATTTAAACCCATGTTTTTAGCAATTTCAAATAAAAGATCCGAAAGCTTCTTATCGCTTACTGTCTTAAAATCCCCGGCCACATAATAGGGGGTTACTCCGTCGCCACGAATCACCTCATCTACAACAAATAAATCCCCTACTTTAATATTTTCATCAAGGGAACCGGCTGTGCCGACACGAATAATATTTTGTATGCCGGCGTTGCACATTACCTCAGTAGTAATGGACGTATCCGTAGAAAACCTTCCGCCGTTAATCCCGGTAATTTTTATACCCTCATAGCTACCGGTGTACATAGTATATTCCATAAAAGAAAAGTTCTTTATTGGATTTTTTAATTTTTTCATTAAAACTTCTAGGCGGTCACGCGGGCCGGGTACAATCGCGTACTTTCCTACATCCTGCGGCCTCAGCTGGACCATCTGGGTTAAGTCTTTGCCGGTTAAATGAACATCTTTCTGCATCTGCATATCAATTTTCTCCTTATTAATGTTAACGCGCCTTGCTTTCCGTCTCTTGCTTCCGGCGCTGAAATTTTTCGCCGTGAGTGGCTAACGCGAATTCTACCACTGCGGCACCCGCCATAAATAACTTCAGCCCGTTTCCCGATTGGCTGCGCCTGCCTGACGGCAGTCAGGAAACAGTTTCTTTTTTGTTTGGCTGTTTTGATTTAGCGGATACTGGATTGGCTGGGATTTCGAAGGACGTAAAGGCAAGAACCGGCACGGTTCCCCGCCTTAGGCGGGGAGAGCGATGCAGCCGATCCGAGCGAAGGCGCGACACGCTGGGGCGCGCCGAGCGTTCCCGAGAAAACCCAGATAAGACAGTAGGCGCTAAATTATTAAAAGAGCAAATGTTTAGGGACAGTCACCTGCGGGAACAGCCACTAAACGAACATCTTTTCTAAATTTCCACCCAAAATATTTTCTTTATCGTCTTCGGTAATATCCAAATCCTTGACCGCTTTAATGCCACCGGCAACATCCTGCTTAGCCGGCCAGTCACTGCCCCATAAAATATGTTTAGGCCCCATTAACTCCAAACTTAAGAGAAAATTCGCCTTAGTGGTATCGCCGCTAGTATCCACATAAATATTCTTAAAATAATCCGATGGTAAGCCTTGCAAATCTTTAACAAAGTTCATCTTCCGCAACATCTGATAAGTTACATCAAAACGCTGCTTAAGGTAGCAAATTGCCCCGCCGAAATGGGCAAAAATGAATTTTACCTTAGGGTACTGGCGTAGAATATCCGACATCAAAAGTTTACCCACTGAAATCGTCGTATCAAAAACATATTCAATAACCGGGGTAAGCAAGGGGTCTTTGACCCGCTCATAACCTATCGGATTAACAATCTGTGAATGCACAAATATCGGAATAACCTTCTCTTGCGCCTCCTTATATATAGGTAGGAACATTTTATCGTCCAGATAAATACCATTATAGCTTGAGGCAAGAGAAATTGCTTTAAATCCCAATTCTCCGGTTGCACGTTTAAGTTCTCCAAGCATATCAACAGAGTTATCTGCCGGTAAAATGGCAGCCCCAATAAATTTTTTAGGGTAGGATTTCAAAATCCTGCCAACATTATCATTATAGATATGCGCGACCTGGCCTATGCTGCCTAATTTTAGATGGGCGTCCGTCGTAGGGTAACTTAAAACTGCCGCATCAATACCTGCCTCATCCATAATCTTAAGCTGGCCTTGGATATCAGCCCAGCCTTTATGGAAAAAATGAGAATTAGAAATTACCTCATCAGGCAACCAATGGCTATGTGCGTCAATTAACATTAATGTTTAATCCGTTAAAGATATAATCTTTACTGATTCTCCGTGCTTTTTAAAATACGCTCGATCATCTCTTTTTCATAAAGAGATTTAATTTCTTCTAAACCCCTTTTACCTAAGTCTTTAATAATTGCCTTTTCAACGGCATCAAGTTTTATTTCGGAAAAAATAAACTCCGGATTTATCTTCTTTCCCTGATCCCTGAATTCCGAACAAGACTTTTCCTTATTCTCAATATATCTCTGGAAATCGTCAATATATTTTTGCAGGGTATCTTTTTCATGTGGAAGATATGAGCCTAAAAGCTCTTTCTCCATTTCCGTCAGGATATCTTTATCAATATCTACCTGAGTAAACTTGCGCTCGTATTTATCAAAAACGCTCTTTGCATTTTTATAGAGCCAGATAAAATAGCGTTTTTTTAAATTCTTAACATCCTGATTATTCATCTTCCCTCCTTTATTTTTTAACTAATTCTACCGTGTCAAAATAAAGCGTGCCTTTTGATTCAGAAAGCGGTTCAAACTGAAAGATTTTAATCGGAAAATCGATCTGAGCGTTTTTATCTGCATCTTGCGGTTGCCAGTCATCCCGCACGACAAATTTATCAAAACTGCAAACTACTCTTTTCCAGCCATTAAAATCATCCTCGGTAATAAAGCGCCAGATTTCTCCGCCGTTATCTTTAATATCAAAGGCAATTTTTCCTTTCGAATCTGTCCCATAAACATAGAATGATATGGCGCTATAATCTTCCCATTTAATATCAGACGGTTTAATCGTCCAATTAGCATTCTTTGCATCAAGGCCGCTACCGCGGGATACATATATATATCCGCCGGGGACAGCGTCGTAGACAACTCTTAATGACTGATTACCGCTATTCTTGATATCACTTGCGGCAGTTACTGTAACAATCGAACCGTTGCCTGCGCCAAAATCAACCGTGCCTTCCGGGCCATTCGACACTGAAATCTCAAAATCCTCAAGCAATAAATCATTATCTGCTGCCAAACAAACTCCCGCCACCAAAAAAACTAACACTGCTGTCAAAAATCCTAATTTTTTCATTTTATTTCTCCTTCCTTATACAAAACTGTTTCCTGACTGCCACCTGCCTGACAGCAGTCAGGGCAGGCAGGCGCAGCTAATCGGAAAATAGGGACATTATATCCTACCCTTTCCGACCATTATCTCCTTCTGACCCCCCCCCGTGGCCCCTGACTCATGACTACTTTTCCGGATGTTGTTGCTTAAACGGTATAACCGGAGCAGTCCAGGGTGTTTGTTGGTTAATTACGGCGATCTCTAAAGGACAAACATTAGCCGGTACAGTCAAAGCAAAACGCACGGCATTCTCAATAGCTTCAGTAGTCATTAAGCGCGAGGTATTGCCGGTAATCTCCTGTAATTTACCGGTTAAATCCGTATCCGTCACTCCGGGTAATATAGAAGTTACCTTAATCCCGTAATCCCGCATCTCCCAAAATAATCCTTTAGAAAATGCCCTTAAGCCGACTTTGAGTGAACTATAAACAATAAAATTTCTGGGCAGCGGATCGCATAAGGTTGAGCCGGACACCATATTAATAATTGCCCCGCTCTTATTTTTTATCATATCGTTAATTACCAGTCGGATAAGCCTTACATAGCCCAGATAATTGGTATGCGCCAATCTTTCAAAATCCTCGATTGGCTGATCCTGAAAAGGATATTGGCTAGATACCCCGGCATTATTAATCAGAATATCAATCTTACCGAACTTTTCCTTGGCGCTTTTAACCAAGTTCTCCAGGTCCTCTAACTTTGTCACATCGCAAGATACGGGTAAAACCTGAACTCTAAATTTACCGGTTATCTCTTCTGCGGTTTCTTTTAAAGGAGCCTGGTTGCGTGCACCAATAACTAAATTTATCCCTAAGCTTGCAGCAGTGCAAGCAAGTGCTTTTCCAATGCCACGGCTGGCTCCGGTAACAATAGCAACTTTTCCTTTTAGATCCGTACTCATAATATACCTCCTTACCCACAAGGGTACATCGGCCGCTCCGTTAAGGCCGGGTGTTTGCCCACAAGGCCACACCAACACAATTTCTCTTTAGCGTTGGGTGCCTCTGCTAATTAGCGTCGGATGCTTATAAACGCGGGGTGCCTAATTTTTAAATTTAAAGACCCTATTAAAAGATAAAAGTAAAAAAAGCGCACTTCCGAAAATGATAAAACCTAAATTAAAACTCTTATGCATAATCAAACCGCCCAAACCTGCGCCAATACCTCCGGAAATAAAACGTACTCCGCTGTTTAAACTAGCAGCTTCATTCAAAAATTCATTCGGTAGATCAGTCAGCATTGTCGCCAGCCCTACATGATTAAAGGTCCAACCTAACCCCCAAAGGATCATTATCAAGCTAAGTAAAACCAGAGGCAATTTTAATAAGAGCGTAAAGATACAAATAATCATAGCTATGATGCCTATGCTTACCACCTTCTGGCGGCTAAACTTATCGGCAAGATGCCCGCCCCAAAATTCACCAAATATCCCGCTTAAGCTAGTTAAGGTGATCAACATGCTAATGGCAAACTGATTTAATAAAAGCTGCGTAGAAAAATAAACCCCAAGCCATTGCTGCACCGCATGATAAACCAGGCTTATAAAAAAGATGTAAAGGAATATTTTGATTACTTTTTTATCTTTAAACGCCCTTAAGTACCCAAAACGAAAATTTTCAAGGCTTTCCTTAAAACTTGGCAAATAGATATACATAAAAATCCAGAGGACTAATCCCAAAACTGCGGGAATAATAAATATCAGGCGCCAATGAATAACCCCGCTTAAAAACAAACCTAATAAAGAGGCAATAAAGGTGGAGCCGAAAAAAATCCCGATAAAACTACCGCGCTTATTCTTTTCTATGCGCTTAGCAATGAGGATTAAGCCAAGCGGGATTACTGAAGCGCCAAAAATCCCCATTAAAAACCGGGCAAAAAAAAGAACGGTAATATTCCGGCTTAAGCCCGCTAAAAGATTAGCCAAAGAAAATAAAAATATGCAGCATAATTCCACTTTGCGGGCGTCAATTGCGCGCACAAGCGGCCCATAGAAAAATGCGGCAACGCCATACGGAAGCATATATAGCCAAATTATCTTGCCCACAAGAAATTGAGAAAGAGCAAAATCAGCGGCAATAGAAGGAACTAGCGCGGCTACCGCAGCCACATTAAATGATAAGATTGCCCCCTCTAAACAAAGAATGCTAAATGTAGTTTTCTTCATTTAGCTGCTTCTTCAATAATCCTCTTAAAGATCAATAAATTTTCTTTGGAATGCTTATTAATAAATCCCTCAACCTGCTCATCTTTAAACTTTGCCTTTGCATCCATCTGAAAGTGCTGGATCCAAGTTAATTCTACGGATCCTTCGGGCTTTGGCGTATATAACCAGATAATCTTCATATAATTAAAGGGGAATTTCGGCTCAAGGCGCTCTGCGTAAGTATAGAAATTATCCTTATGCAATAATCTCCAGGAAACCCAGGACTTTTCTTCATCGTCGGTAAGACGGAAAAAAATTTTATTGCCTTCCTTCTTTATAATTTCGGCCTTTTTATATTCACTTCCGAATAACTCTGTCCAGCGCGGGATATCATTAGAGATATCAAAAACTAACTCATAAGGAGCATTAATAATTATCGAATTACATGTATGTCCCATTCTACCCTCCTTCATTATTTGCTCTTTTAGATTTTGATAAAAACGGGTGGCGAGGATTGATCCTTTGGAGGCAATTGCCGACAAAGGACAATCCTCGACAGGACCCGTTTTAAGCTATTAATCTAAAAGAGCAACCACCCTGGCCCATGCAGCCCCGGTATTTTTTATACGTATAGGAAAACAAATAATTTTAAACCCGGAATCAGGTAAATTTTCTAAATTAGCCAAGCGCTCTATATGAATAAATTCTCTTTTTCGGCCGTAAAAATGCGCCGGATAAAATGTCTTTGGATCTTTAGTTTCAAGAAACTCTTTAAGCATAAATCTGTATGGACGGTCAATGCCCATAGTGTCTACGCCAAATATTTTAACTCCCTTATCTAATAAATAATCTATTGCCGATACATCAACTCCGGGATAATCTGCAAAATATTTCGCGCTTCCATAAAGCTTGTCCGCTGCTGTATGTATTAAAACAATATCCAGAGGCTTAAGCTGATAATTTATCTTCTTTAAAGCAGCTTCGATGTCAGGTGACTTAATTATTTCATTTGGTTTTTTATGCCTTAAATCTAACTTAACTGCATTTTGATAACAATACTCCAGGGGAATTTCGTCAGCAGTTTTTGAAGCCCGGTTCTCTGATTTTGATCCGTAATGAAAAGAATAATCCAGGTGAGTGCCGATATGCACCGGGGCATGCACAATTTCTAAAGATAGAAATTCCTCATTCGGGAGCTGCTCTTTTTTAACAATACGCTGGCCTAAAGCATATTTAATTTTACCCAGAAAGGTTTTACCCATAATCACTCGGTTGAATTTTTCTACTCCGGCCTTATGGGTTATGCGCTCGATTCTAACCTTATGCACCTCAAAGGCTTTTTCATCAATAGGCAGGCTTAAGTCTACTATTCTCATTTGGCTAGTTTTGACTGAATATCGTTTGCGATATCGTTAATCGTCGAGTTCTTGGTTATCTCTTTTGGGTTAAGTTTTACCCCAAATGATTTCTCCAGAGCAATCACAGACTCCACCATCTCCGTAGAATCTACGCCGATGCTGTTAATCAACGATACATCATCCTTTAACTCTTCAATTTTCACTTTTAAAAGGTTACTTAATACTTCTTTGGTTTTAGTTTTTGTATCCATCTTCTTTCCTCCC
>CAZOSW010000029.1:0-14823 GCA_964582765.1 uncultured Planctomycetales bacterium
TGGCTTTGTTTATTTGTTTACAAACCACGCCCCTCTGGGCCGATTTTATTGTACCACCGCAAAAATTACCCGCAACTTATTTATCCTAAAACCTTTTTTTGGCCAGATACTGAAAAACGCTTAAAGCAGCGGTTGCGCCTTCTCCGGCGGCAATAATAATCTGCTTTTCCGGGACATCCGTAACATCTCCAGCGGCAAAAATCCCAGGAATATTGGTTTGGTTATCCATCTTAACTTTTATTTCTTTTTTTTGGTTTCTCTCAAGTCCTTCTGCAAATTCAGAATTAGGAATAAGCCCAATCTCTACAAATACTCCGCCTACGGCTAATTCCTCCTCTTTGCCGTTATTTCTTATCTTAATAGCACTGACAAATTTATCGCCAAGCACAGCTATAATTTGAGAATTATTTAAGATTGTAACATTGCCGGCTTCCTTAATCTTCTGGAGCATTATCTTATCTCCGCTTAACTGATCCGTATTATTTATAATATAGATATGCTTAGCAATTTTAACTAACTGAATAGCAGCGTCTAAGGCAGAGTTACCTCCCCCAATTACAGCCACATCTTTACCTGCAAACAATGGGCCATCGCATGTCGCGCAATAAGTCAGGCCGCGATTCTTAAATTCTATTTCTCCTGCAACTCCCAACTCTTTTGATTTTTTCCCAGAAGCGATAATTACGCTTCTTGCCTGATAATCTGCCTTATTTGTTTTTATCAAAATAATTTCGCCGGATTTCTTAAGTTCAAGGACATTTTCATTTTCCTTAAGTAAAATATTATATTTACGCATATGTTCTTGGAATTTTTGTGTAAGTTCCGGGCCGGTAATAAATTGATAGCCTGTATAATTTTCAATATCACCGCTCCAAGCAGCCTGTCCGCCGATATCAAGGCTAATTACCAGAAAATTTAATTTCTGTCTGGCTGCATAAACACTAGCGGTAATTCCCGCCGGCCCGGCCCCAATAATAATTAAATCATAAATTTGCATGGCAAATTACATTAGAACAGGTTCTTTTATAAGCCTAGTGCTAATTTAATCTTCTCTTTATCAAACCCAACGATAATCTGGCCCTCAATATCCAAAACCGGCACCCCCATCTGGCCGCTTTTTTTTACCATCTCATCGGCTAGGAGCTTTTCAGAAACATCAAAATTCTGAAATTCGATATTATTTTCTTTCAAAAATTCTTTAACACGGATACACCAAGGACAAGTAGGTGTACTATAAATCTTTACATTTTTAGCCATGTTATATCCCCTTTCTTAAGTGATGCACAGAAAGATCAACTATCTGTTCTACTTCAACGGCAATAAGATGCTCAGGCTCAGGAAGGCTGGCTTCGGGATGATGAGCGTGGCTTTTATCTTTGGATAAATCCGTCAAGAGCCTCTTTGCCATGCGTGAAGTAATATTGTTCTCCCACTTTTTAATTATTTCTTGGCTGATATTATCATTTGGCATAATCCTGGCCTTACCTTTAAGACAATAGCCCATGAATTTATATTCATCAACCGCACTGATACTAACCAACGGATTGCGCTTTATATTCTCACAGGTTACCCCATGATAAGCATCGATCAAATAGATTGTCCCGACAGAATCACTCTTAACTATAGCTTTGCATGAACTATGAGGGAAGCCATCCTTGTCTACGGAAGCAACTATCACAAAACTTTGGGTGCGAAAGAAATTAATGATTTCTACGGGAACCTGTTTCATTTTAAGAGTTTAGCGAATTGGCTGCCGAATTCAAAACAATTTTCTAATTCAGTTTTATCGGGGACATACTTAAAAGATATACCTGGAATCGTAAAATCAGCCCCGCTATTCTGAAGCATCTCCTGCATTTCTTTAACCGCCCCTGCGGCCCAACCGTATGAACCAAAAAAACTAATCTGCCTGCCCTTAGGCTTAAGCCCCTTAACAATCTCTAAAAACGCAGCAATATTCGGCAGCATATCATTATCATGAGTAGATGAACCAAAAAGAAAACCTTTAGCTGATAGCATCCGCGTAATCACTTCAGTTCGATCGCTTTGAGCTATTTCATAAAGCTTAACTTCTACTCCCTCTGCTTCAATGCCCTGAGCAATCTTCTTGGCCATCTTCTCAGTTGCCCCCCACATTGTTTCATAAACTATTACTGCCCTATTTTTAGTTTCCCCTTTACTCCAGGAAATGTAAGAATTAATTATTCTATTCGGATCTTTCCGCCAGATAACTCCATGGCTAGGCGCAATCATTTTAATGGGTATGTTTAATTTCTGGACTTCTTGGATTTTTTTTAGGATTACTGAACCAAGAGGCCAGAGAATATTGGCATAATATTTTTCTGCTTCATCTATTAACGCGCATTGATCAACTTGATCATCAAAACGCTCGCCAGTTGCAAGATGCTGGCCAAAGGCATCATTAGGCATAAGCAGGCTATCGAGCGGGCAATACGTAAACATACTATCAGGCCAATGGATCATCGGCGCCTCGATAAAAGAAAGGCTACGTTTGCCTAGCTTTAATTCATCCCCGGTCTTAACCACCTGAAAATCCCAGTCTCTATAATAATGTTTATATAGGCCTTCTTTACACTTAGCAGTGCCGAATATTTTAGCTTTTGGGCAAAGCTGCATAATACTAGGTAGTGCACCGGAATGATCGGGCTCAACGTGATTAGCAATGATATAATCAATGTCCTCAGGAGGAATAATCTCTTTAATATTTTCGATTAATTCCTGAGCAAATGGGCCATAAACAGTATCAACAAGAGCAATTTTTTCATCTATAATAAGATAAGCGTTATAGGTTGTGCCTCTTTGCGTAGTATAGGTATGCCCGTGAAAGTTACGCACGTTCCAATCCACTACCCCTACGGAATATATACCCGGTAATATTTTTATAGCCGCCATCGCCCCTCCCCTGCCTTTAGGCCCGTCTCGCCGTCCGGGCAGATAGCCTAATATCCCTGGAAATTTTCCCTGGCTATTCTTTCTTCACCTAACCCTAACTCTTCAGCCAGTATCTTATGCATTGCCTCAACCATCTGCGGCGGGCCGCAAAGATAAAATTTCCTTTCCTGATAATCAGGGATTTCATTCTTTACTATTCCTTTATCAATTAAGCCAACTCTACACTTAAAACCAGGTTCAGCTTCACATAATACATGCGCAACTCTTAAAAGAGAATAATTCTTTTGCATCGCATCAAAATCATCCTTAAAGACTATATCACGTATAGAACGATTTGAATAAATCAACACCACATCCGTGCCCAAGCCTTTATCGACTACATATTTACAGATGCTGCGTATAGGAGTAATCCCTATGCCTCCGGATAAAAAAGCAATTTTGGGCGAAGACTCATCTAAAACAAATTTTCCAAAAGGATACTGGATAGTTAATTTATCTTTCGCTTTTAAATTGTTCAATGCTTTGGAAAAATCACTCTCGCTTAATTTCTTGGTGAACTCTAAATAACATGTTTCAGTCGGAGAACTGGAAATAGAGAGATATCTCTTTAGTCTTGGATCTGGACCGATAGATACAGAAAGGAATTGTCCGGCCTTAAAATCCAAAATGTCGCCAATATCCAGCCGGAAACTTTTTACATTATAGTTGCGCTGGATAATTTCTTTTATTCTGGCTTCAATCTCTAGGGGCATTTTAATTCAGCACTGTAACAAAAAACTGTTAGATTATTTTCTCAAATTGATCCTTACCTACGCCGCATTCAGGACATACCCAGTTATCCGGTAAATCTTCGAAACTTGTCCCAGGAGTAATTCCGTTATCCGCATCACCTATGCTAGGGTCGTAGATATAACCGCAAACCAAACATTTGTATTTATTCATTTTCCCTCCCGCATAAAAATTCTAATAAAAAATTTATTCTGCCTTAAAAATAACCCCCTTATTACTGCCGCACTTAGGGGATTTAGAAAGCTTTTCATCTCTAACAGGCGCACCTTTTCCAGGCATAGCCATATCAGGCATTTTATGCTGCTGCATCATCTGTTGAGAACCGTAAGCTTTCATCTTTTGCTTCATCATAGCTCTCTTCATTTCGATAGAGCTGCCTTTCATATTGTAGGCTGCTCCTAATAAAACTACTAAGGCTGCCAACCAAAGAAGGCCTACTACCACATAACCAAAAACCTTTAGCCATTTTTCTTCTATTTTACGTAGAGTAAAGAGAACAAAGAAACTGGCAGTAAATAAAACCGCAATCGGTACAATCACCATCAAATACGATAGCCTTAACATATACATAACATCCTCCTTGGTTAACTAATATTATTCTCTTTTTGCTAGCTCTCTATCTAGCATGATCTGTGGCACGCCTTCAGACTTAACCATCTTTAGGGTTTGAATTATCTGTGTAGCATTTTTTTCTTCCTCAACCTGTTCACTGACAAACCACTGCAAGAATACCACAGAGGCATGGTCTTTTACTTCTTTGGCTAATTCGTATAAAACATTAATTAAACTCGTCACCTTCTGCTCATGCTTTAATGTCTCTTCAAAAACTTCCAGGTTAGAGCTAAATTCCGAGATAGGCTGTGGTATAGCCTGTAAAACAACTCTTACCCCTCGGTCGTTTAAAAATTCAAACATCTTCATCGCGTGAGCTACCTCTTCCTTATACTGAACCTTCATCCAGTGCGCAAAACCAGGCAAGTTTTTGTCCTCAAAATATGCCGCCATGGCTAGATAAATGTGGGCAGAATAAAGTTCATGCTTAATCTGATCATTAAAAGTTTTTTGAAGCTTCTTATCCATTTAACCCTCCTTCTGTTTACTCTACCTTAACTTCTTTTTCACTTTTCCAAAGACCATGGATATTACAATAAGCTATTAACCATGATTATACCACTTTTCTTCTCCAATACAATCCCGTGCCGCCTTACACCAATCCAGGCAAGAAGGCATTTTCTCTCTACATATTGGATTATTGCACCTGGGGCATCTTATTTTAATTTCATCGCTAAAAATCTCAGCGGCGTACCCGCAGCCAGGACAAGTTATACTTTCCACGCTCACCTTACGGAAATCTTGGCCTGGGCATTTATTAAACATCGAAGCTTTTCTCCTTTAATACTAATAGTGATAGTGATATCTTCAAGCGGTATTTCCTTGCCAGGGCTACTGATAGACTCCTTAATCACCGAAAGCAAACCAAGAGAGTTTTTCCTTTTAACAAAACCTGATGGAAGTCAGAGTATGCGAAGGTAGGCAATTAGCAACAGCTAAGATATCTGCACCATCAAAGTATGAAGCATAAGATGGAACAGGCGTAACTGCACCGGCCACTGTGCTAATTCCGAATCTAGGCTTATTTTATCCCGTTTCCTCCGTTGAACTTACCTTCTAAAATCCATCATTTTCGCCCTAGGGCAACCTGAGCTATCACGAATATGGCCATAGGCCTCTTCCAATACAATATTAATAATCTTCCTTAATGCCATATTTTTGACCCTATAATAAAGACGCTATGTTTATTTCTTTAAGCTGCCTAAGCGCATGCTTCTCAATAAAACGTATTTTTTTCCTTAAAACGCATTTTCCTTTATTAGGACAGATATTCTTCTTAAGAAAACACCCGTTTAAACCCACATGCCCCTGAAAAATACGCATTATTTCTATTATATATATTTTATCAGGGGGCAGTTTAAGCTTAAAACCTCCGCCTTGCCCTTTGAAAGATTCTAATATTTTTTCTTTGTTTAGCTGCTGCAAGACTTTTCGCATAAACGACTTTGGGACGCTAAGCTTATTAACCAGCTCAGCTACAGCCACAATGCCATTTTTTTTAGCAATATAACAAATTGCACGCAACGCATAATCGGTATTTCTTGTAATAAGCTTCACGTAGCCTCCATTATAGTCGAAGAAATGTTTGGGTAGTTTAATGTCATACCCAGGACAACCTACTGCAACCCTCTTTACAGTGAGCCACCGGCCTTAGCATATATCTAATCGTAATCCCCATACTTAATCACCTCCCTTTTTAAAAGCAGATAATAAATGATACCATATTAGTATCATTTGTCAAGTAAAATTTAATTAGGCCACAATTTAGCCAGCGATAGCAAAGCTAAGTTGTTTAGCCGAATTAATCCTTGTCCGCATAGCGGACAAGGATTTTTCCTTATATCATCCTAGGAGTGTTAGTGAAATGAAAGATCTTAAGAAACAGTTGCATCCGGCATCGGCAATGCTGCTTTCTTCCCAGCGCAACTCCAAACAGCGGCCTTTAGATATTTTTACCTCCAGATAAACCAAACAAAGAGATAAGCAGCGCCAACAGCAGCAAGAGTAAAAGGAACGCCTATTTTCATAAAATTACCAAATTTAACCTGGTAACCTTCTTTCTTAAGCAGGCCGCAAGCAACAATATTAGCTGATGCGCCGATGGGTGTTATATTGCCGCCTAAACTTGCGCCAATAAGCAAACCAAAAAGAAATAGAGATGGATTAACCTGCAGCTTATTTGCCATAACGATAGCTACCGGGAGCATAGCTGCTAAGAAAGGAACGTTGTCAATAAACGCAGAAAGGATTACGGACAAAAATACTATCGCACTGTAGCCTAAAAATATATTTGTGCCAACAAGGCTGGCCAGATAGTCAGCAAGCACGCCGATCCAACCAGTAATTGAAATACTACCGACAATAATAAAAACTCCTAAAAGAAAAAAAGTAGTATCCCAATCAAGTTTTTTTATTCCGGAGGCAACCGAAGCTTTATTTCCAAATTTCTCCCAGAATAAAGCAATAATACCAAAAATCATACAAATCTGGCCGGCCGCATGGCTAAACCCTGTATCAAAAAATGAAGATAACCCTAATAAAACAATTAAACTAACCAATAAAATTGTAGGTATCCAACTCTTTACTCTCTCTATCGGAATAAGTTTTGCTTTCTCTTTATGTTTCCTGAATATAAAATAAAGCACAAAGAAAGAAGCTAATGCCCCCAGCTCTACTGCAAAAAATATACTTAGGCGCCCTTTATAAAAAAAGAAGTCCCCAAAGTTCATCTTAGCAAAACCGCCTAAAAGCATACTTGGAGGATCCCCAATCAACGTAGCCGCTCCCTGAAGATTGCTGGAAACTGCAATTGCAATCATCATTTTAGTGGGATTAATTTTTAATTTCTTGGCTAAGGCCAAAGCAATGGGAGCGATAATTAATACTGTTGCCACATTTTCTACAAAGGCAGAAATAAATCCGGTTAAAATACAAATAAATAAAATCGCCCAAGCCGTATTCTTAGCCCTATCAACAATTACCTCGGCAAAATACGCAGGAACACGGCTTTGCATAAAAACATCGGCGATAATCAAGGTGCCCACAAATATGCCCATAACATTCCAGTTAACCGCAAAGAAGGCCTCTTTTAGGGATATTGTTTGGGTAAAAAGAAGCAGCAGGCTTCCAGCTAATACTACAGCAGTACGCCTATGCGGTAGAAGTATAAATAATATATAAACAAACAAAAATACAGTTAAGGAGATTATTTTAGGGCTCATAATTTAACCACAATTTTTAGCTTAAACTTACAATAACAATTCCACAAACAATTAGGCCAGTGCCCAGCCAACGCAAAGAACTAAATTTTTCTTTTAAAATCAAATTGGATGCTAAAGCAATAAAGATATAATGCATGCTATCTGCAGAAAAAGCAAAATTAAGGTCTACCTTTGAAAGCACAAACAGCCAGATACATAAAGATATTACGCTAAAAACAAAACCCAACCAAATCCGGGGCTTAATTAATAGTTGAAAAATAAACTTAATAATTTTTATAATATTAAAGGTGGGCGTAAAATTTAAGTAATTTATTGCAGATTTTAAGAATAGCTGGTTTATGGTATCGCATAAACTAGTCAAAGCGATCAAGGAAAGAATTATTAGCAACCCTTCTTTCATTTTTCCTGTACAATCCTTTCTTTACTGCTCAAAGAAACCAATATAACCCCCATAAGAATAAACAATATACCAACCCACCTTAAAACAGTAATATGCTCATGTAAGAAAATAATAGAAGCTATTGGAACTAAAATGTAGCTGAAGCTGGCAATCGGCACAGCTACACTTAGGTCTATTTTAGCAAGAATCATAGACCAGATAATAAATACTACGGCCACAGTAAATAACCCTGCCCACAAAAATGGCGAAGTAAAAACTGCTTTAAAAAAAACCACAGCAGTCGCCATATCAACCACGGCAAAACCATCTTTAGCTAAAGCACTTTTCTTAAAGAAGAATTGAACTGCAGTTTCAAGTATATCGCTGGCGATAAGCAGTAGCAATATTTTAAGCGTAACCTTCTTTTTAAACATATAATTTATTTCCTAATATCCTTATTAAAGTTATCCGGCTTAAGGATGAAAATAAGTAGCTTTATGAAAAAATTAGAAAATATATTTTTATGCCTTAAATAGGCATAAAGCGAAATGAGTTTTCCTCCCAACCTCGCCTTCGGCTCATAATCAGTCTGCCCGGGATAATAATAGCGCAAAGAATTATCGATGCACCATTTAATATTATAGGCCCAGCTGACAAAATACAGGTTATACCGTTTAGATATATCATAATCGAAACCGACAAACTTATCAATGAGCAAATCATTATAAACAAAACAAAGATTAAAAGCGGCCAACTTATCCTCTATATAATAAAGGAAAAAATGGGTGTGCGGATTTAAATCATGAGCAACCTGTAAAAAAAATTTTTTACTCAGGCGCTCAAACTTAGTATCCCCCTTATAATAAGTATTCTCATAGAGCTTAAATATCTTGTCAATTTGGTTTTCTACATCTCGAGCAACCTTAACTTCTATTTTTCCCTGGCTATAAGCCTGTTTTAGTTTTTTATTTAAATTCTTACGGGTAGAACGCCCCAGGCTTTTAAGGTAGCCTTCAAAAGAAACAAAATTAAGCTCTAGAATCACGGCGGGAAAGCTCTTTACCTTCGAATATCCTTCCTGCATTAAAGCATCAAGAAAAAACGTATCCTGTTTTAGAAAATCTTTAAAGATCACTAGCGGGGCGTTGATTTTAGTGCTAAAATTTATTACTCCATCCGATAACAACCGGATGAACTCCGGATTTTCTTTAAAATCAGACTTAATCCCCAAAACCCCATATTCTCCAAAAAGCGAACCGCAAAAAAGTGTTTTTAAAATTAGAAACCGGGGAAAAACTTTACGAATAGATCTAATAACTTTAGAAAACCAGCCCTCTACAGCGATATCCAAATTAAAATCAGTACTAAATAGCGGTGCGATAAGCACAATTTCATGGTCTCGCTCAATAACCAGATAATAAAATCTAAACCCGGTGAACTCTGAGTTTTCTAGCGTCCTGTAAAAAGAATAACTCTCGGGGATATCCCCAAAAACAGCATCCCATTGTTTTCTATCTATTTTGTTTATGTTGTCTAGTATCTTACAGCTAATTTTAGGCATGGAGAGTTAACTTGCATTTCTGGCTATTTTAGCATAAAATGAATAAATAAAATAATAGAAAAGGAACTATAATTTGAGCTTTATACGAGAGATCCCGCCAACTGCAGGTTGGCCGCTTACAGCCAGAAGTTTAATTACTTCCTGCTTTAGAAAACACCCACAAGGATTACTAGAAGAAGACTTTAAAAAATATCTGGGCGCTTCAAATGCCTTACTTACCTATTCAGGAACTGCTGCGTTTTACCTAATCCTAGAAACCATAAAAAAAATTTCTAGTAAAAAAACCATAATTATCCCGGCCTTTATCTGCCCCCTAATTCCATTGGCAATTAAAAAAGCCGGCCTTAATATAAAACTCTGCGATACAGGCACAGATAATTTTAATTTTGATATAAATAAACTTAAGAACATTTGCGCATCGGATAATGATATTCTTGGCATAATCGCCGTTCATCTAGGCGGCCTACCGATTGATTTTTCCGCATTAAAAGAAATCGCCCAAATTTACAATGCTTTTATTATTGAAGACTGCGCACAGAGCTTAGGCGCTAAATACCATAATAAAGAAACCGGTTCCCTTGGCCAGTTCTCATTTTTTAGCCTCTGCCGCGGAAAAGGACTAACCATCTATGAAGGAGGCATAGCAGTAACCAATATGCCTGAATATGCCAGTATTCTAAACAGCACCTATGGAGAAATCGCGCATCGAGATATCTTATCAGAATCTTTAAAAGTCATAGAACTTTTTGCTTATAGTATTTTCTACCGGCCGGCCTTATTTTGGTTTGCGTTCAGATTACCGCAATTATTCTGGCAGCTGCGCAATAACCCAATAAGAGCAATGGGTGAGTACTTTGAACCTGATTTTCCTCTACATAAAGTCTCTGCTTTGAGGGGATATATCGGGCATATTAACTTTCCAAGATTAGAGGAAAAAATCAAAGAACAGCGAGAGAAAACAGATATTTATCTAGACGGGTTAAAAAATATCTCCGGGATAAAACCTATTGTTGAACTGGAACAAACCAAGGCAAGCTACCCCTATCTTACTCTTATTTTTGAAAATGTTCAAAGAAGAAACTGCGCCTTGGATTTTTTTAGAAATTCCGGGCTGGGAATATCACAGATATACCTGCGGGCAATCACAGATTATGCTTATTTAAAAAATATTGTTCCGGACACAGACTGCCCCAATAGCCGCGGGCTTTGCGAAAAAACAATAACTTTAAGCACGAATGGTTTTTTAAAAGAATCTGATTTAAAAAATATACTTAATAAACTTAAGGAAACCTAAAGGAAAATATGATAATTTTTTCATTAAAAGAAGACAGGCGTTTAATTACCGAAATACCCGATACCGGCTTTTTTCTACCTGGGAATAAAAATCTCTGCTTTTTGGTCCACGGCCTTACCGGCACAGCCAAAGAAATGGGCTCTATTGCCCAACACCTAAATAAAATGGGATTTTCCGTTGCCTGTCCTTTATTGGCTAATCACGATAAATCCATCTCCTGCCTTAAAAGAACATCCTGGCAGACTATTTACAATTCAATCCGTAGCGAATTTATTAAATACGCCAATGATTATGAGAATATCTTTATAGCCGGGCTATCCTTTGGCGCATTAATAGGAATCATGCTAACTTATGAATTCCCTTACAAGATAAAAGCCCTAAATTGCTTCTCTCCCACCCTCTTCTTTGACGGTTGGGGCAATCCTAAATCTAGGATTTTTCTACCTTTAGCTTATAAAACTCCTTTCAAATACTGGACATATTTTAAAGAAGAATCCCCATACGGAATAAAAAACCAGCGCCTAAGAGCAAAAATAGAAAATTTTTATAAAGGGGCTAAACTTTTCGATTACAGTAAAGTTCATCTTTACGGATATACGGTAATTCCGGTATCCTGTATGTACCAAAACGAACTCCTGGCAAAAAAAGTAAAGTCGATACTTAAAAAAATAAAAACACCTGTACAACTGATGCAGGCAAGACAGGATGATGTCACCAGCCCCAAAAACTCTTACTACATTTATAATCGCCTTAGCTCAGAAGAAAAAGAAATTGTGTTTTTGGAAAATTCTTATCATATTATTACCGCGGACCAGGAAAGAGATAAAGTCGCTCAAATTACTGCAGAGTTTTTTAAGAAACACGCGGACTAAGAGAATATTTCTCCAAGGAGCAGTAAATTAACTTGTTCATTCACAGAAGAAATTAAATCACTTGAACAATTATGTGCACTCGGTTTCTTAGGATGATCAAACTTAGAGATAGCTGCTTTGATTCTTCCTGAAATCCGAGGCACAGAATAATCTCCTGCTACATCCAAGCCAATTATATCCAAATTCTCCCGTATCAACCTTAGCATAGTTAAAAGTTGCTCCAGCTGCAGGAAGCCTTCTTCCCAATTAGTAAGCGCATAATCGCATCGCAAGCAATCCTTGTCAATTGAGACATAAACTTTATGCGCGGGCAGACGTTTGATTAATTTTAAGAAAAAAACGGCTAAATCTTCATTTTCTAATTGATTCCAAATAATTTTATTCGAAAAAATACCTTTTTGAACGGTAATTGACTGATTCTGCGCAACATGCCTGAAATAGAGACGACTTGGTTTATGCCTATAAGGATAAATCTCAAGGCGGCCGCTAGCTAAAGCGCTAAGATTAGCAGCCTGTAACGCAGGAAAAGATAAGTCTTGCGAACCTGCGCCGATAAGTATACATTTAGTAATATTTCTATTCTTTAGGGCTTGATTTATCCACGAGCCGCAGGCAAAACGAGGAGGTAGGATATCCCAATCCGGATGAAAATCAAAAACAAACAAACAAACAGGTTGGTCAATCCGGCTGATTAAAATTTCGCTGATATGGTGAAAATCTCCGGAACCTAAAAAACAAGGATAATTTTTCCCGGCTTGAGTGAGGGTATCTGAAATTTTCTTACGCACGCCTCCTGACATAAAAAGCCTGGCGCAATGAGCCAGGCCGGTAAAATCAATAACATCTGCTAGGTATCTAGAAAAAAGCTTGGGCTGGGAAATAATACTGTTATCAAAATTCAAAACACGGATGCCCTTATCCAGCATAAGGAAATTTTATTGCTTCTTTAGCGCCCTATTTAACGCCTCTTCAAAAAGTTCAACACCCAAATCAATCTCTTCTTCAGTAATATAAAAAGACGGGGCAAGTGTAAAGACATTTTTATAATACCCCCCAACATCAAGAATTAACCCCATGCGTTTTCCTTTCGCATTTAGAGAGCCGCTTAACCCTAAATTCACAATCTTATCCGTAAGTTCCTTGTTGGGAGTATAACCGTCTTTTTCGCACATCTCCATTCTTAAAGCAAGGCCTATGCCATCCACATCCCCTATCTGCGGATATTTTTTCTGTAATTTCTTAAGCTGCGAAATAAAATACTGCCCCTTCCTGGGGATAGATGTAGAAAAATCTGACTCCTCAATCAGTTTCATTACCTCTAAGCCCACAGTTGTACCAAGAGGGTTGCTCGAAAATGTCGAATGGGTTGAGCCCGGGGGAAAAACATCCGGAGAGATTAATTTCTCTTTGGCCCAAACTCCGCTTATAGGATTTAATCCGTTGGTCAGGGCTTTACCAAAAACAATAATATCTGGGGTAATATTAAAATGCTCAATCGCCCAAAATTTACCCGTACGGAAAAATCCCATCTGTATCTCATCATCAACAAAGAGAATTCCATAGTGATCCAAAATATCTTTTAGTCTTGAATAATATTCCTGCGGAGGAACAATATAACCGCCTGTTCCTTGAATTGCCTCGGCATAGAAGGCGGCAAACTCACATCTATTATTCTTTTTATTTACTACCGAATAATATTCAGTGTCAAAAAGCCGTTCAAATTGTTTTAGGCAGTATAAATCGCAAAAATCCCTCTTTTTATCATAAGGGCATCTAAAACAATAAGGATACGGTATAAACATAGCCCTGTCACCAAAGTGTCCGAAACGCTCTCTGTATCTAAAGCTTGAGGTGATTGCCGAGGCAGCTAGAGTCCTGCCATGATAGCCTCCCATGAAAGCAAAAACAAGGCTCCTGCCAATGTGATTGCGCACTAATTTCAGCGAATCTTCCAAAGCGCTTGAACCGCCGACATTAAAATGAACCCTCCCTTTTTCTTCAAAGGTTCGCTGATTTCTTTGCGCCAGTTTCGTAGCCAGCTGGATTTTTTCCTCATGAAGATACTGACAGGCCAGCTGTGGCAGGGTATCAATTTGTTTTTTTAGCGCTTCATTTAAACGCTGATTCCTGTAACCAAAATTAACTGCTGAATACCACATCTGTAAATCTAAATACCCTACACCTTGACGGTCATAAAGATAGTTCCCCTCTGCACTCTTAAATATATCCAATTTTTCGGCATAATGCACCGTATCCCCCCACGAACAGTATTTTGCCTCTAGCTCCAACAGTTCATTGGAAGAAAAAATCTTTTTACTCTTTGGCATTTTAGTTATTTGTTTTGGGCTCATGTTAATTTCCTTTTTAAATAAACAAAAACATTCTTTAGGTTATGAAAATCCATATAATCCAGGTTACTGTCTTTAAGGTGGCTAAGCAGGTGGTCTTTTGCGAATATAACATGCGCATATTTTGCCGGGCAGGCATCTGACTGGCCATCTCCGACATAAATTATTACAGAGCCTTTCGGAGATTTCGCCAAAAGGTTTTTCGTCTTACAATGCGCGCAAATTTGGCAATCTTTACTTTTAAAAGGATAATCCGTAACTACTTTTTCCTTGAGAAAATTTAATTTATTTGCATAAACCTTAAGTCCGTTTATTCCGTTGATTTTTAAAACGCGGTTAATTATATAGTCGTAATTATCGCTTAAAACAAATGTTTTTATTTTTTTAACCCGTAAATACTTATAAACCTGCTTAAAGTAAGGATCCAATTTTATCTTGGGCAGATAAGCATCCAGGGCCTTTTTAGTTAAATTCATCCCTCGGAGCTGGCCTTCTAAACAGGTCTTTGAGCCGATCCTACCGCTCTTCCATCTTTTTTCCAGTTCTAACCAGCGGTCATCCCTAGAAAAAAGCAAAAGCATATTATCAAAAACATCACAAGTGGCAATGGTATTGTCAAAATCAAAAAAAACAATACATTTTTTAGGATCAAGTTGAATATTCTTTTCCATTATTCGAAAGGTTGTAAAAATATACCCCTATCATATTATAGGGGCAGCATGTAAGCTAAAATTTGCGTTAATATTTTAATCCTAACCAACGAAGCTGTCAACCTCTAACTTTAGTGAGCACTTGACTTACGATCCGCCTTAGGCGGAGAGTAAGTCAATGTGC
>CAZOSW010000030.1:0-5087 GCA_964582765.1 uncultured Planctomycetales bacterium
AGATAGTATATGAAAGAGGGGATATTTACGAAGATAAATATGAAGGATGGTATTGCACTCCTTGCGAAACATTCTGGCCTCAAACACAGGTTACTGATAATTTATGTCCGGATTGCAAGCGGCACTTAGAGAAAATCAGCGAGACAAATTTTTTCTTCAAATTATCAAAATATCAGGATTGGTTGATTAAATATATCAAGGATCCAGGGCATATTCGTTATATTCAACCAGCGAGTAGAAGAAACGAGGTTTTAAGTTTCTTAGAGAATAATAAGTTAGAGGATCTTTGTATATCCAGGCCGATAGAGAGGTTGAGTTGGGGCATACCTTTGCCGTTTAGCTCAAGGCATGTTACTTATGTCTGGTTTGATGCCTTGATTAATTATATAAGCGCTGTAGGAGAATTTGACAGCAGTAATATTTATCGTTCTGTCTGGTGGGGTAAGGATGTCCAGGTTGTGCATTTAGTCGGTAAAGATATTTTAAGGCATCATGCGATTTACTGGCCGATTATGCTAGAGGCTTTAGGAATAAGGCAGCCGGATACAATATTTGCCCATGGCTGGTGGATGATTAATGAAGATAAGATGTCAAAATCGCGCGGTAATGTAATTAATCCGCTTGAGATGGTAGATAAATTCGGTATAGATGTATATCGGTATTTTCTCCTGCGCGATGTACCATTTGGCCTAGATGGTAATTTCTCGCAAGACTCAATAATTAAAAGATTTAATGGCGATTTAGCTAATGATTTAGGGAATCTTATTTATCGCACGCTTACGATGATTGAAAAATATTACTCTGGCATGATTCCGGAATTAGATATATATAAAATTGAATATGATGTTAGCGGAGAGAATATAAAAGAGAAGTTAAATCAGCTGCAGCAGGCAGTTTATGCACCATTGAGCTTAAGCCATGATTTTAGTTTAGCACTCGAGAAGATCTGGGAAGTTATCGGCATAACGAATAAATATGTTGAAGAAACTAAACCCTGGAATTTGGTTAAAGAAGCCAAAGACGAACAGCTTAAAGCTTTTATTCGTTTGCTGGTTCAGGCGATTAGAATAGTCGGAGTTGAGCTTGCTCCGTTTATGCCTAAGACGGCAGAAGCTATTATCCTTCAGTTGGGTGATAAAGTGATTAAAAAAGACGATCCGTTATTCCCGCGCATTGAAATCAAAAAGAAGTAATTCTTTTTATGTTAATTGATACTCACTGCCATCTTGATTTTCCCGTATTTGATCCGGACCGTAATTTAGTTATTGAACGCGCATCTTGCGCAGGGATATCCTATTTTATAAATATCGGCGCAACCCTTGAATCTTCGGCTGCTTCGTGTGAATTAGCACAAAGAATACCTTCGGTTTATGCGACTGTAGGCGTGCATCCGCATGATGCAGATGATTTTGATAGCGAAACAGAAGATAGATTAAAAGAATTAGCTAAAAAAAATAAAGTTGTTGCGATCGGAGAAATCGGGCTTGATTATTACCGTAATTTATCAAGCCAGGATAAGCAGAGGCATGTTTTTACCAGGCAGATAAAGTTGGCAAAAGAATTAAATCTTCCGCTTGTGATACACAGCCGCCAGGCGGAAAAAGAGGTAATGCAAATTTTAAAAACTTTAATGCCAATTCGTGCAGTGATACACTGTTTTTCAGGAGACGAAAATTTCTTAAAGGCATGCCTGGATTGCGGTTTTTTTATTTCATATACTTGTAATATCACTTATAAGAAGGCTCAAAATTTAAGGGATATGCTTAAAATTACTCCACTGGAGAGGCTTATGCTTGAAACTGACGCGCCGTATTTATCGCCGGAAGGATTCCGCGGCAAGCGTAATGAACCGCTGCAAATAAAATTACTGGCAGAAGAGGCAAGCCGGATTAAGGGAGTTAGTTTTGGCGAATTAGCGGATAAAACAACGCAAAACGCAAAAGGATTTTTTGGGATGTAATGAATAATACTAAGGTAGCTATAGTCAAATGCAATAGTTACCAGGGGAAAATAGTTGAGCAAGCGATAAGAAATACGCTCAGTCTTTTAGGCGGAATAACTTGTTTTGTCAAACCGCAAAGCCGAGTATTGCTTAAGCCGAATCTCCTGATGTCTAAAGAGCCGGAATACGGCATTACTACTCATCCGGAGGTTGTTAGGGCGGTTATTCATGTATTAAAAGAGATAAATTGTAAAATCGTTATTGGAGACGGCCCGAGTGTATGGGGTAAGTTTTTAGAGAATCTGGATGAGGTTTATAGTATTACCGGCATAAGGAAAGTTTGCCAGGAGGAAGGTGTCCAATTAATTAGTTTTGATAAGCGCAGGATGCGTAATAAATTTCCGCTTACAGTCGCGCTTGATGAATGTGATTATTTAATCAATTTGCCTAAATTTAAGACTCATGAATTTACACTGATTAGCGGAGCAATTAAGAATCTTTTTGGCCTGGTTTCCGGGACATATAAAACCGAACTGCATAAAAATTATTTTCAACCTTCTGAATTTGCCAAGATTTTAGTAGACATATATGAGGAGGCTCATCCTGCGTTGACGATTATCGACGGGATATTGGCTATGGAAGGGGATGGGCCGGCAACCAGCGGTAAAACCCGCAACCTTAATCTTTTATTGGGCGGATCTGATTGCGTAGCTTTAGATACTGTTATGGCTAAAATAATGGGAATTACCGATTCCGAGGTTCTATCAACAAAAGAAGCAGCTCTGCGCGGATTAGGCCAGAGCCAGTTAGGTAAGATTAAGATAGAAGGGCAGGATTTGGAAAAATTAAATATCCGGCCGTTTATCTTACCGAAGGCATGGTTAAAGATAGTCAATCTGCCAAAATCAATTCAGGGGTTAATTAAGGCCTTGATTAAATATTACCCTTATTCACTCGCCTCCAAATGCAGCCGCTGCGGGCATTGTGTGGGAGTTTGTCCGAGCAAATGTATTACGCTTTTAAAAGATGGAATACGGTTTGATTATAGTAAATGTATCGCCTGTTTTTGCTGTCAGGAATCTTGTCCTGAAGCGGCTATTAGCGTAAAAAAAAGCATCTTGGCTAAGTTGATAGGGCTATAATTAAAAATGAAGATACGCACAATTGATTGGAAGAATAATAAAGTTAGATTAATTGATCAGACAAAATTGCCGCATAAGTTAGCCTATATTGATATTGATAAGGTGAAATATTTATGGCAGGCAATTAAAATAATGCAGGTGCGTGGCGCGCCGGCATTAGGCGCTGCTGCCGCCTTAGGAGTTTATCTGGGAATTAAAGATTATCCCGGCTTTGATTGGCAGGGGTTCCAGAGTAAATTAAATCAAGCGGCAAAATATATTGCTAGCTCTCGGCCCACAGCCAGGAATCTTTTTTGGGGTGTAGAAAGAGTGTGCGCTGTTGCTAAAATAAATAAAAATAAGGCTATTTTTAAGATTAAGCAGGCCATTTTGATAGAGGCTAAAAAGATTATGCAGGAGGATATGGTCTCTTGCCGTTTGATCGGCACCTATGGCGCGAACTTGCTTAAGAATAATAGCAGAGTTTTAACAATCTGTAATGCCGGGATATTGGCAACTATTGACTATGGCACTGCTTTAGGGGTTATTTATTCTGCTAAAAAGCAAGGCAAGAAGATAAAGGTTTTTTCTTCTGAAACCCGTCCCCTGCTGCAGGGGGCCCGGCTTACTACATGGGAGCTGCACAAAAAAGGCATTGACGTAGTAATGATTGGCGATAATACTGCCGCCAAGCTTATGCACGACGGAGAAATTGATATAGTAATTACGGGAGCAGATAGAATTGCTGCAAACGGCGATTCTGCCAATAAGGTCGGTACTTTAAATTTAGCGATTCTGGCTAAATACCATAATATACCTTTTTATATTGCAGCACCTAAAAGTACTTTTGATTTAAAGATAAAGAGCGGACGCCTCATTAAAATTGAAATGCGTAAAGCTTCTGAAGTAACTAAGATTTTATTAAAGAAAGATGCCGCGCCGATTGCTGCTAAGGTGTTAAATCCTGCTTTTGATATCACGCCTAATCATTTAATCAGTGGGATTATTACGGATAAAGGGATTATTAGTCCGCCATTTTATAAGAATATTAAGAAACTTTTTAAAGGAAGATAAATGCGCTTGAGAGAAATCGGAGAATTTGGATTAATTAAAAAATTCCAGAAAAGGATTAAAAACGATTCTTCGGTTTTCAAAGGTAGTGGGGATGATTGTGCGGTTTTAAAGTTGGATGATGATAATTATCAACTATTCACCTGTGATATGATAGTTGAGGGAGTGGATTTTAGGAAAACCGATAATCTTAAACTCGTAGGTAGAAAGGCTTTAGCAATATCAATCAGCGATATTGCTGCTTGTGGAGGAATTCCGAGGCATGCGTTAGTAGCATTAGGGCTGTCAAAAAATATGAAGGTTAATCAAGTTGATCTTTTAACAGAAGGTTTATTTGATTTGGCGCAGAAATATAAGATCAATATTGTAGGCGGAGATATTAGCACAGCAGAAAAGTTGGTTGTTGATGTGAGCATGTTGGGAAAAGTCGAAAAAGATAAACTTTGTTTGCGCTCTGGCGCAAAAGCAGGTGATATTATTATGGTTACAGGTGATTTTGGCGGCTCAATTAAAGGTAAGCATTTAAAATTTACTCCCCGCCTTAAAGAGGCACGTTTTTTAGTGAATAATTTTAAAATTAATTCTATGATTGATGTCTCCGATGGCCTAGTCCAAGATTTAGGGCATATTCTAGAACAAAGCTGCAAGGGAGGAGTTTTATATGAAAGCCTTATACCACAAAGCAAGCAGGCAAAAAGCGTAGAAAATGCGCTTTGTTCGGGAGAAGAATTTGAATTACTTTTTACTCTTTCAAGGGACCAGGCTAGCAAGATTATTAAAAGCAGTAAATATAGTTTTAAAGTTATTGGTGAGATTATGCCGCAATCATTTGGCTTAAGAATAATTGATTATAAAAATAAATATACTAAATTCAAACTTAAAGGCCCTAGCGTAGAGGGGCGTAGCGGCCAGTCCTATTTGGCTGGGTACAGACCAAAGGGGCGTACCAGCCA
>CAZOSW010000030.1:5187-14797 GCA_964582765.1 uncultured Planctomycetales bacterium
TCCTATTTGGCTGGGTACAGACATTTTTAATGAAAAAATTATCCAGATCAGTTAATCAGACCCAAGCAATAGGAAAGAGCTTAGCGCAAAATTTCTGCGGAGGGGAGATTATTCTCTTGTCCGGCCCGCTTGGCGCAGGCAAGACGGTTTTGGCTAAAGGAATTGCTCAAGGGTTAGGGATTAATAAAAATAATATAATCAGCCCGACATTTGTTTTGCTGCGTATCCATAAAGGAAGGCATCTATTACAGCATTTTGACCTTTATCGTATTAGGGGTCCGCAGGAGATTTTTGCTTTAGGTTACCAGGAGTATCTTTATTCTGACGCTGTAACTATAATTGAATGGCCGGAGCGGTTAAAATTTCTCCTGCCGCAAGAATTTTTAGAAATAAAACTATTTTTTAAAGACAAGGATAAAAGACTTCTTAATTTTACCGCTAAAGGCGAAAAATATAAAAAATTATTGGAGAAAATTTATGAAGATATTAGGGATTGATACATCCACTGTAAATTTATGCCTTGGGTTATATGTTGACGGAAAATTATATGAATACAGCCTTAAGGCCGGCAGGAATCTTTCTTCATTACTGGCTCCGACAATCAAAAGGGTGATGGATGCCGCCGGGTTAAAAATCTCAGACATTGACTTTTTTTGCTGCGGTTTAGGCCCGGGATCTTTTACTGGTATGCGTATCGGCTTGGCTACAATAAAAGGATTAAGCGTTGTAGAAAACAGGCCTGTTATTGGAATATCTTCGTTAGATATCCTAGCCAAAAATGTTGAATTAAAAGACCGCCTGATTGTTACAGCACTTGATGCAAGGAGGGGCCTTATTTATTGCAGCTCCTATAAATATGAAGGAGATATTTTGATACGCAAAAGCCAATACCTGCTTTTAAGCTTAGATGAATTTGTTAAAAAGTTTTGTGCAAAGCCTGTAATTTTAGGGGATGCCGTAGTTTTATATCGTGATAAGATATCAGCACGCATAAAAGGCGCAATTGTCCTGGATAAAGATTATTGGGCTCTTAAAGCGCATAATCTTATTGAGCTTGCGCTCCTTAAGATAAAGGCGAGGCAATTCAGCTCTGTCTTAACTGTTAAACCAATTTATTTATATCCTAAAGAATGTCAAATAAAAATACAATAGGTTACCGGCCTACGTGGGCCCAGGTTAACCTGAATAATTTAGAGCATAATTTTAAAGAGGTTAAATCACTTCTGCCTAGCGAGGTAAAAGTTTTGGTTACGGTAAAGGCAGATGCCTATGGCCACGGCATAATTTCCGTCTCTAAAAGGTTATCTGCCTGCGGCGTAGACTATCTGGGGGTTGCTTCCATTGATGAGGGGGTGAAATTAAGAAAAGCGGGCATAAAAACTCCTATTTTATTGCTCGGCCTTATTCTTAAGAAAGATATCCAGCCGCTTTTTACCTACCAGCTTACCCCTACTGTTTGCGATAAAGAGATGGCTTGCTTCCTTAATACTAAAGCCGGCCGCTTGAAGAAGCCGATACGCTTGCATATTAAAGTAGATACAGGAATGGGCAGGATCGGAATTTTGCATAATGACGCATTTAAATTAGTCAAAGACATACATAAATTAAAAAATATTATAATCGAAGGGATATTTACGCATTTTGCATTTGCTGACCTGAATCGTGAATTTACCGTTTCCCAGATTAATTTATTCAAAAAACTAGTTAGTGACCTAAGAAAAAAAGGCATAATCATTCCTTTGGTTCACGCCGCCAATAGTATCGGGTTAATTGATTATAAAGACAGCCATTTTACTATGGTTAGGCCCGGCCTATTCATCTATGGCCTGTATCCTAAAGAAAACTTGAGTATAAATTTAAGGCCAGTTTTAGCTCTTAAGACCCGTGTTGTTTTTATTAAGCAGGTTCCTCCGGGTTATGGTATAAGTTACGGCCGCACGTATATAACAAAGAAGCTAACGCGAATTATTACTTTGCCTATTGGCTATGGGGATGGTTATCCGCGCAATCTCTCCAATTTAGCCCCACTTTTAATTGCCGGCAGGCGGTTTAGGATCAGCGGAAGAATTTGCATGGATCAGATTATGGTAGATGTCGGTAATTTTAAACCAAAAATCGGCGATGAGGTTGTTTTAATCGGTAGGCAGGGCAGGCAAAAAATTACTGCTGAAGAACTTGCGGATTTATCCGGCACAATTTCCTATGAGATTGTCTGCGGTTTAGGCAGCCGTATCCCGCGAATTTATATCTCCTAAAAATAGTCGCTGTCCCTAATTAAATAAGTTAAGGTAATTTTGAGATAAGATAAAGGCTGACGGATAAAATAATTATGTGGCTTAATGATGCAGCTATTGAGGGCATAAGCAGCCCGGATTTTCCTATAGCCAGGCACACAGCGTCTAGGACATAATATAGGAATCCTACGATAATCGAGACTCCGATAGCAGACATTCCTGTGGCGCGTTTGCGCATCAGGAGCGAAAAAGGAATCCCTAAAAATATAATTATTATACTGGTAAATGGAGCGGTAAAGCGTTGGTAGAGGTCTACCTTTAAATTCCTGATTACAGTGGTTGCCCCGCTTTTAGATAATCTCCAGATATAATCTTCTATCTGGCGAATATTCATCAGTTCAGGTTTTTGCCTTAAAGATGCGAAATTTTCAGGGGTTTCCGATATGCTCATAATTTCTTCTTCAAGATAGATTGGTTCATCGATTACCTGCCCGTTATGGTCAAAGTTATATGTAATGCATTGGGAGAATCTCCATAACTTATCCCGGTAGGTTCCTTTTGATGCAATGATTTTTTTAGTCAGATTTTGATGTTCATCTTGCTCCAAAATCGTAATTCCTTCCATAGTTTTTGTAGAAGGCGAAAACTTATTAATAAAAAATAACCTATTCCTTAAGCCATACATGGAAAGATTGGTGATAGTTTCGATCTTTTTAGGCCTACCTTTTATAAAGCCTTCTTCTATTTGTATCTTAATCTTTTGATTTTCGGCCATGGAAGCAGGGACAATCCTGTCGTTTACCCAAAATACCAACATGCTTATAAGCAGGCCGAAGATCAAAGGTTGCCTTGCAATTTCAAGTATGCTTAAGCCGCTTGAACGCATAGCAATAATTTCGTTATTATGGTTAAGTTTAGCAAACGTATAAACTGATGCCAAGAGGCAGGCAAAAGGAGAGATCTGCACAAACATTATCGGCAGATATGAGAAGTAATAACGCACTAAAAGCATAAGCGTGGCCTGATGCTTTAATACCTCATCTAAATTAGAAAGCAGGTCGATAACGATATAAAGAAATAAAAAAACAAAAATACAGGATAAGAATATAAGGACGATAGATTTTAGTATATAACGGTCTAAGATGCGCATAGTTTATATGTTAAATATCCCCCGATACTTCCGAATATTATATTTGGCAGCCAGAGGGCAATTACTGGAGGAAGGTGACCTTCTATGGCCAGTGCCACAAGGCCTATATACATTGGGTAATAGCAGACAATGATTAATACGGCAATTCCGATGTTAATGGATTTTTCGCGCCTGTGTGTAATAATCCCTAATGAAGAACCAAGAAGCATAAATACAAAACATGAAAATGCTAGAGCCAATTTTTCATGGATTTTTGTAATTAGCGGAGCCGGGCTTATTCCTCCGTTTTTAAGCTTCGCGGCCTCTGCTTTTAATTCGTGTATAGTCATTTCTTTATATTTTTTTTCGACCACCTTATCTTGCATCTGCGCTATATCAAGGTCCATAAAGTAAGTGCGGAAATTAAGCTTATAGAAATTGGTGGGATTTTCTGGGTCCGGTTCATCGCTTGTTCCGTCTATAAGTTTCAATTTTACAATGCTTTTCCCCGGGACAGTAATAAATTCTCCGGCTTTAGCCACAATGGTGCGTGTGGGCCTATCTTCACCCTGCGGCTCATAGATGCGAATGTTGTTTAGGCGATTTTTTTTCTGGTCAACCTTATAAATAAAAAGGATATATTTTTTAAACGAATCAATAAAAACCCCCTCTTCAAAGGCCGCGGTAGGGTTTTTAATCCCCATTTCCTGCAATGTCTTACGGTATGCAAAATGTGCGTATGAGGCGGCCTGGTCGTTGAAGACTGCCAAAGCTAAACTTAGGGCAAGTCCGATAGTTAAGAGGGGCAGTATTAATTTAAATAAATTTATACCGTTTGCGCGTATCGCGATTACTTCATTATCTCCTGACAACCTGCCTAAGGCAAGCAATACTGCCACAAGTATTGATATCGGCAGGGTATAAGTAACTATGTAAGGGGTAAGGTAGATAAAAATCTGGATCACGCTGAATATATCAACCCCTTTATTGATTACTAATTCGGCAATACGTTTTAAATTCCCGATTAATACCATAAGGAATGTTAAAACCCCAAGACACAATAGCAATGGGCCGGTAAATTCTCTTAAGATATAGTTGCGTAAAATTTTCATGTTTAGTTAGCCAGGGTCAGAAGAATCACGGCTTTTGCGCCGGCACTTTTTAGGCATTTTGCCGCTTCATTTGAAGTTGCTGCCGTAGTTAATACATCGTCAATCAGTAATAAATTTGCATCCTTAATTAGCTCAGGCTTAGCAACCAGGAAACTGTCTTTTACATTTTGCCCGCGTTCTTTAAGCGTGAGCTCAGTTTGGGTTTTGGTCGGTTTATTGCGGATAAGCACACCAGTCAGGAGTTTTTTATCAAATTTTTTTGCCACCTGCTGGCTCAAAATTTGCGCCTGATTGAATTCTCTTTCTCTCAAGCGGCTTTTATGTAGCGGTACAGGGATGATATAATCAAGATATTGGATAGGTAAGCTATAATCCTGAATAAACGTACTCATGATAGAGCCAAAATATTCTCCCAAATAGTCGCTGCCTGAGTATTTAAATTTATGTATTAGGTTTTTCATTATACCTGTATATACACAAGGGCTAAATGCCCGATCAAAATAAAATTTCGTATTTTTACAACCCTTGCAGGTATTTTTATTTATTGCCTCGATATCTAAATGCCTGCCGCAAGTAGCGCAAAAAGGAGGAAGGTTCTTTTCAATTTTATCTAAACAATTAATACAGACTAAGTTTTGCCCCTCATTTAATTCTATTTTGTTTTTGCAAGCTAGGCAGAGATTTGGATAAATTAAATCCTTTAAGCCCCTAAATAAACCTGCCAACATAAAGATATAATATCAATGAAAGATAGGTTTGTCAAAGTAATTGACAGTCGGCTGTTGAAATAGTAAAATAAATATTATGGAAGAAGAAAATCCGTTAGAACTTAAGAAGAAATTATTTAAATTACTAAATAATGAGGCATTGAAAAGGGGTAAGTTTGTGCTTTCTAGCGGTAAAGAGAGTAATTATTATCTTGATGGACGTATAATTACCCTTACTCCCGAAGGCGCTTATTTGGTCGCTAGCCTAATATTAGATATGATTAAAGACAATCTACCGGATGCTGTTGGCGGGCCGACGCTAGGGGCTGATCCGATTGTAGGGGCATTAGCTGCTTTAAGCTATATTAATAAACAGCCGATTAAAACTTTTATTGTGCGTAAACAGTCTAAAGAGCATGGGATGCAACAGCAGGTAGAAGGGCCGCCTCTTTTAAGGGGTAATCGGGTAATTCTCGTAGATGATGTAGCTACCAGCGGCAAGGCAATTCTAGAGGCCAAACTGGCATTAGATAAAATTGGAGTAGTCGTTGATAAGGTGATTGTAATTGTCGACCGCAAGCAAGGCGCCAGTCAAAATTTAGCCAAAGCAGGTTTAAAGTTAGAGTCAATTTTTTCGATCGCGGATTTCGGTCTATAGGTCTTTCTGTGAAAAAAATAAGAATAGTGGTAGTCGGCGGTGGGCCATCCGGGATGATGGCGGCAATCCGGGCAGCTAGTTTTAGCCGGGATGTCACTATCCTTGAAAAGAAGAGCTCCCTTGGTAACAAACTCCTCCTAAGCGGCAAGGGCCGCTGTAATCTTACTAATACAGAAGACCTTCAGTATTTTCTAAAACGCTTTAATAATGGCGGTGATTTTTTAAGGGATGCCTTTAAAAAATTCTTTCAACCTGAATTAACCTCTTTTTTTGAGGAGCGCGGTTTAAAACTAAAAGTTGAACGTCAGATGCGCGTATTTCCGCAAGTAGACCGGTCTAGCGGTGTCCTTGATGTTTTAAAAAAAGAATTAGAAAAGAATAATGTGCGGATTATTTATAAAAGTAAAGTAGTTGATTTACTTGTGATAGACGGCAAAGCAAGGGGGGTTCGTCTTGAGAATGGGCAGGAGATTGAATGTGACCGGATAATCATGGCTTCGGGAGGAGCAAGTTATAGCTTTACCGGTTCTGATGCTTCAGGAATAAATATTGCTAAAAAACTTGGGCATAAGGTTGTGCCTTTAAGGGCGGGTTTAGTTGCTCTTGATGTAAAGCAGGATTACCCTAAAAAATTAGAAGGCTTGACCCTGCGCAATATTAAACTTGAGTTTTATAGCGGGAAAACAGAGGTTGTTTCTGAAGTAGGCGAGCTGATCTTTACATCTAGCGGCATATCCGGGCCGTTGGTGATTACTCACAGCGCTAGAATAATAGATTTACTTGCGCGGGTTAAGAATATTTTTGTTAAAATAGATTTGAAACCAGCCTTATCTATTGATCAACTAGATAGCCGTTTGCTTCGCGAATTTAAATCTAACTCACAAAAAAGTATTAAGAACGTACTCAAAGAATTATTACCCTTGCGTCTAATTAAAGTTTTTATAGATACTGCCGCAATCCAACCCCTTAAAAAATGCAGCCAGATTACGCAAGAAGAAAGAAAGCAGATAATTTCTTTGCTTAAAGGTTTTAGAATGGAGGTCTCCGGACCTCGGCCTATTGAAGAAGGGATGGTTACGCGGGGGGGAGTTAGTTTAAAAGAGATAAATCCTCGCACTATGGAATCACGCCTGATTAAGTGGTTATATTTTTGCGGGGAGATGATTGATGTTGACGCGGATACCGGCGGATTTAACCTTCAGGCAGCTTTTTCAACCGGGTATCTGGCAGGAGAGAGCGCTGCAAAACCTAGGGACGGTTCTCAACTTAAAGCAAAACTGTCCCCATAGAAAGGGGACAGTTTTGCTTTGTTTTAAGAACCGTCCCTAATTAATATGAAAATTTATTTAGCTTCCAAATCTAAAGCTAGGAAAAAATTATTGGAGAGGTTTGGCCTAAGATTTAAAGTCTTGCCTTCGAATTTTAAGGAAAAGAAGGCTCGAGGGAATTTATCCTATGCGGCCTTGGTTAAGGGTAATGCGAGAAATAAGGCGAGAGATGTCGCTACAAAAGTAAGCGAGGGTATTATTATCGCCGCTGACACTATTTGTGTGCAAAATGGAAAAATATTTGGCAAGCCGAAAAATATACCGGAAGCTCAGGCGATGCTGAAAAGGCTATCGAGTAAGCCGCAATGGCTTTATACCGGCCTGGCAGTTATAAAAAAGAGTAAAGGTAGGGAAAAAATTGAACTCGGCTATGAGAAGACAAAAGTTCATATGGATAAATTAAATGACGCACAAATTAATAATTATTTCAAAAACGTTTCTCCGTTGGATAAGGCGGGAGGTTTTGACATACAGGGTAAAGGGGTATTTTTTATTAAAAAAATAGACGGCTGTTTCTATAATGTTATCGGCTTACCTTTAAGGAAATTGAATTTAATGTTTAAAAAACTAGACTTAAAGCTATTTTCGTTTTTCCTAACCACTGTTTTCTATTTGCTAACTACTGTTTTTTTATCCGGTTGTTCTACCGAATATAACTTAGCTACTAGACAGGAGGAAAAGTATTATTATAGTACGGACAGTGAGGTGCAGATGGGTCGGGCAATTAACATAAGGGTAGGAAAAGAATTGAAATTTTCCGACGATCCTTTAAGTAAAAAACGCGTGGAAGACATAGGTAAAAAAATTGCCGCAGTAAGCGATAGGAAAGAGATTGATTATTATTTTCAGGTTTTAGATGACGATGAGGTGAATGCTGTTTCGCTGCCCGGAGGCTATGTTTATGTAAACAGTGGGTTATTGGATAAAGTTTCTAATGACGATGAGTTGGCTTGTATCTTAGCGCATGAAGTAGGGCATATTGTCGCTCGACATAGTATTAAAAAACTTCAGGCTATGCAAAGTTATTCTGTTCTCAGGCTTTTAGTTGCGGTAGCGCCCCAGTCAGCCGAGGTTGGTAATGCCGCGGATGCTGCTTTTACCCAGTTTCTCCTTGGCTATAGCCGCGAAGATGAGTTGCTTGCGGACCAGCTAGGGGCGCGTTATGCCAAGCTCGCAGGTTTCGATCCGCATGCCATGATTACCTTTTTGCTTAAACTGCAGGATATGCATCGAAGAATGCCTCTAGAAGAAAGGTCATATTATAAAACCCATCCTTATGTTCCTGATAGAATCAGGGTAGTTAAGCAGGAGATAGGTGAGGGAATTAATTTTAATGATTATATTAATATTGAACAAGAGCCTCATAAATAGAGCAACTTGTTTGTTGCTTGCGTTTTTGTTGATTTTTACCAATCTTTATGCAGGAGTAATTATGCAAAAATCAGATATGAATGATGACTCAGCCTCGGCCGCCTTAAGCTGGGATAACTTTAATAATCCTTTTGGAGCATTAGAATTCTTGCATTGGAACCACCCCTGGAACAATTATAAATATTCCGATGATCCTGCTTTGGAAAAAGCTATTTTACTAATGCAGAGCGCCGGAGTTGGCTGGATAAGATTGGATTTTCTCTGGGAAGATATCGAAGCCCGGGAAGGAAAGTTCGATTTTGCCAAATATGATAATATAGTTAAGTTACTTAGGAAAAAAGGAATCCATATCCTGGGTGTTTTGCATTACAGCGCGGATTGGGCTTCTGCATGTGGGAAATGGAATTGCCCCCCTAAAGATAATGCTTTATTCGTCAACTACGTGTGTAAAGTTATCCGGCGTTATAAGGATCAGGTTAAATACTGGGAGATTTGGAATGAGCCGGATTCTTCTACTTACTGGCAACAGCAGGATGGCCTTAAATCCTACTGTCAGTTATTAAAAGAAGTCTATATCGCCGCCAAAGAGATCGATCCCGATTGTAAGATTCTAAACGGCGGGCTTGCTAACGGCGTTTCAAGCATAAATCATCTTTATGATAACGGAGCAAAAGGTTATTTTGATATATTAAACATCCATTTCTTTCAAAACCCCTTACTGGGGAAAAATTCCTTAGCAGCCGTAGCCAGTTATCCTAAACTTGCCTATAAGGTGATGGTGCGTAACGGTGACAGGGATAAGAAAATATGGATTACTGAAATTGGTTGCCCCGGGGTAAAACCGGGGTTAAAAGTAGATAATTGGTGGTTAGGCGCTAATCCCGGCGAAGATGAGCAATCTGCTTGGGTAAAAGCAGTGTATAGCGAATTGTTAAAAAATCAGCGGGTTGAGAAAATCTTCTGGGCCTTTTTTAGAGATACCAAAAACCACTGGAATAATGGGGTAGATTATTTTGGATTGATACGTTGGGATTTTTCTAGGAAGCCTTCATTTTACGCTTACCAAGAGTG
>CAZOSW010000031.1:0-12597 GCA_964582765.1 uncultured Planctomycetales bacterium
ATTGTCAATGAATTAAGTTGCCCGGAAGTTTAGTTTTGTTAAGGTTTGCTTAGTGATATTTCTATGCTGAATGTCACATTTTGCGGACAAAACTTATGCTTCTATCTTAATGGAAGCTTTTTCTTCTTAACCGGCTATATATTCAAACAATCTTTTAGGTCCTCTCCTGGATGAAAAAATACTGTTTTATGCGCGGGGATAGTAACAACCTTACCACTGCGGGTCTTCCAGCTTCGTTTTTTGTGCTGATGTACTTCCAGCTCACCAAAACCGACCAACGCTAATGCGCCACCCCTTTTTAAAACACTCACAGTGACCTTTATTATAGCATCCAACGCTTTCCTAGAATCAGCCTTAGTCAACTTGGACGTGAAGGCTATCGCGTCAATCAATTCATTTTTATCCATATCATCACTCCTTTTAAGTAGACACATGCCCTATGGGCAAATTGAAGCGTTATTGCAATAGTCAACTTTTTATCGCAAGGGTTACTTCGAGCCTGAATGTTACCTGATATTTTTCACTTGGATGGGAATATTTGAGCACAAAATTATGTAATTATTTTTCTCTACCTGATGCTCTTTTAAGCGCATAGAGGAATTCGGGCTTAACAGTATACCCTAATGCTTCTGTTTTATACACATCTATCCAGGCCTTGTCGTATTCTTTTATTATATAATATTGAATTCCACGGTTATTGTAGGCATCTGCAAAATTTGGGTTTATTTCAATGGCTTTTGTAAAGTCTAAGATGGCTTGAGTGGAATTTCCTTGTAGGGCGTAGACAGAACCGCGTTTTAAATAGGCATCTGTATCGTTAGGACTTATTTCAATGGCTTTAGTACAATCAGAGACTGCTTGAGCAAAATTGCCTTGGGAAAAATAGGCAAGCCCGCGAATAGAATAGGCTATTGCATAGCCAAGATTAATTTCAATGGCTTTAGTACAATCAGAAATAGCTTGAGTAGAGTTACCTTGAGAAAGATAGGCAAGCCCGCGGTTATAATAAACTTCTGAAAAATTAGGATTTATTTCAATGGCCTTGGTAAACTCTAAGATAGCCTGAGTGAAGTTGCTTTGGCTATAATAAGCTTTGCCACTGTTTAAATATTCTTCCGCAGTCTTAGCACATACAGAAGAAACATTTAAAAATAACATTCCCGTTAAGACCAACATCATTATTCTGAAACTATGTAATTTCATATTTATAACCCTTGTTTGTTTTTATTCCAAATAAAAAACATTTACAATTTATTTTATCACAGAGGAGTAGCAAGTAAAACTCCCTATCGAGGACGAATTTAGAACTTTTCTAATGATAGAGGAACTATTTATCCCTTCCTGTTACTTTTTTAAGTGCATTAAGAAATACAGGGTCAACAGCATAACCTAAGACTTGTGCCTTATGCACATCTGCCCAGGCTTTATCGTATTCTTTTATCATATAATAATCAAGCCCGCGATTGTTATAGACCACTGCATAATTAGGATCTATTTCAATGGCTTTGGTAGATTCAGAGATAGACTGCTTAAAGTTGCCTTGACTGGCATAAGCAAGTCCACGGTAGTTATAGGCCGGTGCGTAGTGAGGATTTATTTCAATGGCTTTAGTACAATCAGCAATGACCTGGGTAATGTTACCCTGTTCACCATTGGCAATTGCTCGTCTAACATATTCTTCCGCGGTTTCAATACCCTCAGAATAATCAGCGGTAACTTGGGATAATTGACCTTCTTTAATGACATAGGTATTGCCGGTGCGTAAAGAATATTCTTCCGCAGTCTCAGCACATACAAAAGAGACACTTAAAAATAAAACTCCTATTAAAACAAGCATTGTCACTCTTAAACCCTGTAGTTTCATTTTTCCCCGTTGTTTTATCCCAAATAAAACCCTCTGCAATAATTCTATCACAAAGGGTTAAAAAATTAGCTACTTTTCATTTGCTTCTCGGACGCAGGCTCAAATTGAGCGGCAGAATATTAATCCTTTTGTGCTTAAAATGCCCCTTTTGCCACCAATTTTACTACTAAAAATCACTTCTAATTGAGTAACCATAAACTTATTGCTCTCTCCAAGCAACTATCTGTTTGTTTAAGAGCTGTACGTTAGTCAATGCATTTTCTATCTTCGAAAGACTAAAGTTCATCGTAACATTACCTTTTAATGTAGTATCTGCTGTTGCAGAACTCTCGGCAATAACACTGCCGCCGGTTGTCACATCACCTGTCATGGTTAATGTTCCTATAACATAAATTATACCGTCAAAATTCACTGTGCCGGATATATGTATATCACCGTTTATAACCAAAATTCCGCTTCCAGTAAGATTTCCGGATATACCGAGAGTATTACCCGAAGCCACATCTACCCAAGTTATGCCATCAACAGGCGTATTAAAATTAGAATCGGTGTAGAGATGATTTGCTCCGGATTTCATAGTTGCTTTCGAAACGCCAAACATATTGGTAAAATTAATGGTATTATCATTTTGTTTTGAAGTACCATTTATGCTCACGCTCCCTTTGATAACTAAGTCAGCAGTCGTATCTATCGCATATGGAAACTTTGAGGAATCAGCACCCGCTGTTTTTATTGTAACAACCAGGGTCCTGCTTATAATAGAACCGCTCGGCAGCGTTACAGTACCTGTAGAATTTATAATCCAATATACATTACCCGTACCCGGTACAGCCTGAGGCGAAGCCACATTGTAAGTATAATTAGAGCCTCCAAGATTGCCGCTTACTGCACTAAGCCCCGGGTTAGCTTTCACGGTAGCGATCCCTGCCTCAGCCAGCCAAAAAGCACGCAGAGAGTTTACGTATTGTTTAGCCTGCAGATTTTCATTTATACTACCAAGATATAACGACCCAAGTAAAACAGATAAAACCATAGTTACTAAAAGAGAATAGACCAAGACTACGCCGCGGTTATTAACCATTTCTTATTTGCACCTCTTCAGTTAAGCTATAGGTTGTATTTTGCATTCCTGACACATTACTTTGTCCGGATATAGTAATAACTAACCGCTTACTAGTTAACAAATCGATATTATTCAATGGGACAATATCCTCTAAAGAATTTATAGTAGAGAAAGGCAGAGCAATTACATCATTTAGAGTCCACAATCCTATAGTATTATTGCTTAAGTCGCTTGTTCTACGGATGATTGTATTATTAATGGAATTATATGTATACTCTATATAATAATCACTTAATAAAAAAGTATTATTCGCGGTATCCCATCCTATAACCTGTCTAAATTTAATATAACTTGGAGTGGGATTATTATTGGCTATACCCAGCTAACAGCCTGACGGGCATCCTTTATTATCCAACCAATTGTACGCCTTACTTCTGACTGGAGATTACCTCTTGCCGAGCTTAAAGTAAAAGAAAGCTGTACTGCACTCACGGCGTAAAAAAATACTCCTACAATAACGCCTATAATAAGGACAACAAAGAGCGTTTCCACCATAGTAAAGCCCTTTACCTTATTGTGCGAAACGGGTAGTAATTGAGAATGTTCTTGTAGCATTTCTTTCATTCCAGTTAATTTGTACGGTTATCGTATCTAAATTCGAAGTATACGCGGGGCCGGGGAAAGTAACTGTTTCTCCTGATAAATTATTAAATTTCGAAGAAGAAATGCTTGAAATATAGGTTGGAATGTTACTAAAACTTTGTGTTTTTATTTGCTCCAATACATACTGTGCATCATTGGATGCTGTAACGAGATTTCTGCTAGATTCACTTAGAAACATAGAGTTGATAGTTGAGGACAAGGCTGCGATAATAGTAACTAATAAAATAGAAACACCGAACATTAACTCAATTAATGAAAATCCTCTGCGGGTTAATTTTATTATTTTTCTTTTTTGCATCTTTATCTTACCATTAAAAAACTAAAAAGACTTATTCTTATTACCTCATATTTCTAAGAAGCAGAGAATCTGACAAGTGTATTTCCCTAACTCTCGTCGCTAGAACATATTATAATGCTAGCACTTTTAATGTCAACGGATTATAATGTCAGAGCCTTTAGCTTGTTTAGTGTTGTTTCTTTATTAGATAGACTCAGAATTACTTAATCTAATTCTTCGTTTTAAAGTTAGAAATTTATTGAATATTTTAGTTTAGCTTATTATAGAATTCTCGCCAAGGAAAATATTTTCCGGGGCACTCAGTCTTAGCCCCGGGAACCTGGCCATGCCCAATAATATGATCCTTAGGAATCTTATAATATTTTCTTAAAATATTTACCAAATAAACTAACGAGGCCATCTGTTTCTCAGGAACTCTTTCGTTGCTAAAATTACCCACGAGACAAATGCCTATCCCTTTAGAATTCATGCCTGAGACCTGGCAATGGGCGCCTTTCTCTTGTTTTATCCAGCGCGGTGAAACCTCAATCTGCCCATCCTCCTTGCCATCGGTTCCGTTATCTATAACAAAATCATACCCTATACCCACCCAGCCCCTGCGCTTATGCAATTCATTAAAATTAAGTGAGCTACCTTCATCCGTTGCGCTATGGTGAATAATAATATATTTCCATTTATTCGAGCGATACAAAGCAACTACCGGCCTTATGGGCGCTGCTTGCGGGATAAGTAGACGCTGCCCCATTTCTAATTCTTCGGGTTTCTTTAGATTGTTTGCCCGGATAATATCTTTTATTTTAACATTATACATCTTACTTATACGCCAAACCGTTTCTCCGGGAGCTACCACATGGAAAATATTCTGCCTCAAGATGGGGCCGGTTTGCTGCGGATAAATCTCTTGAGTAGGAGAAACAATCGGTTTAATTGGTGCCCTTACGCAAGAACTTAAAATAACCGTTAAACTTATAATTATCCAAAAATTTAAAACCCTCTTCATGTTTCTCCTAAATAATTAAATACGCCTAAAAAAACTTACAAAGAAAATGGCCGCTAATTCAACAGGACTTTCTCAAAATGCTGGTAATCTTTCAAAGATTTCCAGTTACCTCCCCAAGTCCAGCCTAAACGTATAAAACTTTTTACAACAGGAGAATCGCAGCTAAGCGTTCCCGGCTTACGTTTATCGTATACTGCACCAGGAGGCAATACAATACTTCCTTTAATATAAGGATTTTGCACAGGATTAATATCAATAGCAAAACCATAGGCATGCTTAGAAAGAGATTTCCCCCCGGTTACTGTTCTATAATTAAATGCGGAAGTATTATTGGCGAGCATGGACTGATCATCCTCATTCCATTTTCCATTCTTAAAGAACCGGCCGGAAGAAATAGGAATAACGGAGGCAATGGGAAACTTATTTTCTAAAGCTACTCGGAATACTTCACGGATATCTTCTATTAGCCTTTTATCTATAACGAGTTGCCCCTTGTGTATTTTGCCGTCAAATGAATAGTATAGCACTTCTACAAACCCTTGCTTTCCTTTGAATTCAGGTGGGGCATATTTCTTTAACGCCTCAGATAATGTGATACTGCTGTCGATAATCGGATTCTGCAGGGAACCGGCTTGAGATTGCTCAAATTGTCCGGATGGCATTCTCCCTATACCGCTAACCCGCGTAGCGCAACCGGAAAAAATAGTAGTTAGAAGTAAAAGGAGCAGGGCTAAATATTTCTTGTACATATTTAATTTAAATTTCAAATAAAAAATAATAAAACCGGGCTATCTAAACTTAAAAACTCCAATCGTATGAGTAAAAATAACGTGTTTAAACAAACGTCGAATACTTTAATAATGATAGCTGGATGGAAAAAATTAATTCGCAGAGACTGGAAATCTGCCAGGCATATTTCCCTAACCTTTGTCGCTACAAGCTATTATAAATCTAACCCCCTTATTGTCAATGAATTAAGCAGCCTGGCTGTTTAGTTTATTTAATGATGCTTAAGCTCTCATATCTTATCTATCTCACTTTTTTTTTAAAATACAAAACCAGCTACAATATATTCTATTACAAATTGAAAAATCGTAAACAATTTAGTAAACGGATTAATGTATAACAAGAGGTGGTTAGAAGATAAGTGGCAAACAATCGAAATGACGCCCATTATAAATAATAGCGGACGCTAATATTCATTAACGCTCATCAAGTAAAAACTCTATAGTTTAACAGGGCTTGAATTTAACACAATTTCAATTAGTTACAGGAATATTCACGGAAGGTTTATGCAGAGGCCTTATTTATAAATAGCGTCTGGGTAGGATAAGCAAATTCAATACCTTGTGTTTCAAATTTTTCTTTTATGGCAAAATTAATCTCCTGCTGAATATCCATATATTTGTTGTAGTCGCTTCCCATAACATAATATACGATTTCAAAAATTAGGGAAAAATCACCATAGGAAAAAAAATGCGCCCGGTCAAAAAAAGTATCCTGAACATTCTTAATAATATTCTCGATTATCCCGGGAATGGCTTTTACCTGTTTAGAAGTAGTCTGATAAGTAACTCCAAGCTTAAACACAACCCTTCTTTTATCCATTCTTTTATAATTACGGACTCTGGAATTTGTAAGATCAGTATTAGAGAATATCAGTTGCTCTCCGCCAAGGCTACGTATACGAGTAGTTTTTATGCCGACATGCTCAACTGTCCCTAAATAATCTCCGGTTATAATAAAATCTCCGATTTCAAATGGACGGTCAAATAATATGGCAAAATAGCTGAATAAATCTCCTAGGACCGCCTGTGCAGCTAAAGCTACTGCTACGCCCCCGATCCCCAAACCGGCAATAACCGCCGAAATCTTAAAACCCAGGTTGTCCAGAAAAAAGACAACCGCTAATCCCCAAATAAGCACCTTTAATACTATCAGAATCCCATCCAAACTGCGCTTTAAAGCTTTATTTTTTCCTCTTTTGGATAGATAAACTTCAAACCCATGACTTACCGAAGCTATGACAAAACGCACAGCCGATAAAGTCAAGATACCTATAGCAGTAATATCGATGATCTTTCTGAATAAAGGATCTAAGGTTAATATATTTATTCCTAGATAAAAAACTCCAAAATAAGCTAATGGAACCCCTATTTTTTTAATTACCCTTATAATAAAATCATCAAAAGTGGTAGCTGTTTTTTCTGCCCACTTTTTTAAACGACTAAGAATTATGAGCTCAAATGTTTTAACAACCAGAAATCCTATAAAGAATATTGACACAAATATCAAATAATCTAAGATATTATTTCCCCAAAACATCTGGCTTGCAAGTTGTTGTATCATCTTTTATCCTATCTTTACCTTCGTTACGCCATTTATAGTATATGAGAATACTCTTTAATTATACCACCATATTTTTAAAAAAATAAGCAATTTAGAATACCTTGTTCAAAAATAGTCACTATTTAGGAACAAAGTAGTTTTCTTTTTTAAAGGATTGGCTAATTGTTAATAGATATTATATCCGGGAATCCTACAGCTTTAGCCGCAAGGATATTCTAAGCATTAACCCATTGAAGCCACTTTTTCTTCGGCTTCAATTAATCTAGAAGAAACAAACTTATCTATAGCTTCTTTCTCCATAAAACCTAAAAGCAATGAATCGCTATTAACAATTGGCAAATAATCAACGTTATATTTATCAATAATCTCTTCCGCTTCCAATAAAGAAGAATCCGGGGATATCTTTTTAGTTATTACAGGCTCCATAATATCATGGGCAATAAAAAGGTTTCCCGTTTCGCTGTAGGCGAATGATTTTCTTATACTTTCGATAGTAATAACTCCTTTGAGCCTTTTTTCTCTATCCACCACCGGATAGGTATGGTAACTGCTTTGGCTAAAAATATTTAAAATATCCTTTAATGACATATTCTCATAGACATAAGGCGGATTTTTATCGATTACACAACTAACATTAGTTTTACGCAGCACGTCCTCCTCTGTTATATTCAATCCCACTTCCTGAGCTCCTACAACAGCATATTTAACACAAGAGGGCCCTAAGAGTTGGACTACAAATGTCGTAAGGGTCACAATAACTATTATAGAGTTTCCAATCGGTCCCGGGAATACTTGAGACGCAAGGATTGAAAGGCCAATAGCCACACCTGCTTGACTAAAAAGACAAAACGGAAGATATCGAGTAACTGTCTTGGGTGCGCCGGAAAATTTTGCCCCTAAACGGGCTCCTATCATTTTACCAAGTGTCCTGCCGACAAGATAAATAACAGCGATAATAACTGCGCTTACGGTTGTAGTATGTAAATCGAATTTTGCCCCAACCAGAACAAAAAACAATATATAAAATGGCGTTGCAAAACCTGAGACCAGCTTAAATACTTCTTTGCTAAGACGGACCTCCCTATTTATCATGACAACGCCCATAGTCATTACTGCCAAAAGCATATCCACTCGCATTATTAATGCTAAGCCCAGAGCAAAAAGTAAGCTGCATAAAGAAAAAACTAAAATCTTATCCTTATCCGCATATTTCCTAAGGATTTTTATAAGGGCTAAACTAGATAATAATCCAATAAAAATCCCCATCCCAATTTCATAAATTGGCCTGGTAATTGCAGAAAATACTGAAGGATGTGCCCCCAATATCACAGGAGCAATACTGCTAGCAAGGGCAAATAAAATTAGCGCCAAGCCATCATCTAAAGCTACTATTCCCAACACTGTAGTGGTTAATGGACCACGGGTTTTATATTCCCAAAGAACATCAGTAGTAGCAGCAGGAGCTGTAGCAGAAGCAATAGCCCCTAACAATAGCCCAAGCGCCCAATAATAAATGCTATTTCCAAAAATAAGGCTCCCGAGTAAGCCCACAAGAATAAAAACTACAAAAAATGCAACTAAGCCCTCAGCCAATAATATCGCCAAAAACTGTTTGCCATAACGGCGGAAAACCTCACTCCTAAGCTCTCCCCCAATCATAAAACCTATAATTCCTAATGCAAAATAATTAAAAGGCACTAAGGCTTCGATTATATCTTTATTAATAACATTTAATCCTGACTGTCCAAACAGAATACCTGCAATAATATAACCGACAACTTGTGGTATTCGCATTTTTTGGAATACCTTCGCTCCCATTGTTCCGACAAATAGAATAAGCCCAAGCAAAAATAACGCGTTCAAATGAACGCTGGATATTTTATTAACGGTATCGGTTAGTTGTTCAAACATTTTCTTAGATTGGCCTCACTATTAATTTATTGGGAAAACGGGGAAGGCTATTAAGTAAACTACTATATTCTCGTTTCTTGTAATATTATAATGCTAATATGTTTTTTTGTCAACGAACCATACAATCAAAATGCTTAGTGTTGCTTTTGCGGATACTTCTATATTAGATAGGCTCAAATTGGGCACATGATCATGTAATATTTTTTATCGCCCTACAACTCACTGACGAATAATGTAGATATTCTTAATTATATTTTAAAAATCGCTCCTATCTAAAATATAATTAAACAGGTTTCTGGCAATGACCTTGTATCCTCCCGCGTTACAATGAAGAGAATCAGCTGAGAATAATTTAGCTTTTTCGAGAACGGAACACCTACTAAAACTGTTCATATTATCGATAACGGTAACTCCTTGCATAAGATTCTCAGATATGCACTGTCTTTGCGGATAATTCATAACAATTAACCTTATGTTTCTTACTAAAATTTTATTTTTTATTGCAGAAAAATTGAGGTCAGTTATTTTATTATAAAAATCCGATTCTTCCTGCATGTTATCTGCTTGGGCTTTTCTCCCTAGAGCCCGATAACAATCAAAAAGCATCCTTTTTGCTCTAGGTGATTTTCCCTGAATTTTGACTGCATCTTTTAATAATTCCTCTGCGTCATGGTATCTTTTTTGACTCATATATACCCCCGCAAGGTCGAATCTTATGTAATTATTACTTGGATTGTTTTCAAGAATAGACTTAAAAACTCTCTTGGCATCATCAAATTTATTTTGGACTAGATAAATTTTACCTAAAGTAAAACTCAACCATTCATCCTTATCACCCGTACTCATGATTTTTTTAATAATATATTCTTCTGTTTCATACACATTGTATTCTTCAGCTATATTCAAACACTCCCATATATTTTCTTTATTGCTAATCCCTATAAGCAAACTCTGCGCTTTCTCATTTTGGCCGTTTTTAAATAGTCCCCTTACTTCATTTAATATCGAATTCGTTTCTTGCTCTGTACTATTAAGGGAAGAGCTACGATAAGCAATTCCACTGCTATCTTTCCCGATGTTCCTTACACTTAAATCCACTTCTGGTTTAAATTCCTGCTTATTATGTAATTTTTCAATCGATAACCTGGCAAAATTACATAACTTGTAAATCCTTAATCCTGTAATCCAAAAAAATAATTTTGTATACAATCCTCTCTGTCCTAATGCCCAGTTATCTAAATGTGTGTTGTGCCCATCATTTATCCCAATCATTAAAACAACCATATTAGGCTTATACTTATCCAGATTTCTATCCAGAAAATAAAGTAGTTCAGAAGAATTCTGCCCTCCTATTCCTTCATTGATTACATCAAACCTTTTTTGAGATTTAACTTCTTTAAGCATATTTTCCAATTGCGCAGGATAGCCCTCATACTTCCCCGCGCCAACGCCGAGAGTGAAAGAATCACCTAAACATAAGATTTTATAAACAGATGTATCATTTTTAGCGCTACCGTGAAATCCTCTTTGATAGAGTAAATAGCCGACACCAAAGACCCGGATTAAAAGTTCAAGGCACACAGCCGTTACAATAACCCCCAAAAAAAACAATCCTATTTTTTTCTTCAATAGAATCTTGAATTTTCCCATAACTTTTTTCTATGTCACCCGCACAAAATTCAAGCCCTTCTGCTCAGAGATAATAAACACAAGGGCTTGAATTGTTATAATTAGAGGAAAAACTATTAACTCTTTTGTGCTCAAAATGCCATTTCACCACCAATTTCACCACCAAAAACTGTAAGATTTATTCTCCTTACTTTGTAACGCCTTGATTTTCCTTACTGTAGTATTAAATTATCCACAAGGTTAAATAATTAAATCGTGCTCAAAAAAAATACGGAAGTAAGGAAATAAACCCTGACGCTCACAAGGTAATTACAATCAACAGCTTATGTTAATATAACCCTCTTGGTATGCAGAAATCATACAGTTTCTCAGATTGCTTTCACTCGAATGGACACATTTTTGGCACAAAAATCAACTTAATCTATCTGCCATCAGAAAGTTTCAATGAAAACTTTTTTTCTTCATAATTTATCTTTATCATCCACATTTATTACACAATTCATGGCCTCTGGATGAATAAGTTACTAAGATTTCTCCGGCAATAACGGTTACCAGCACTCCAATAATAATCGGCAAAGCAGACCTCATAAAATCATGCCCCGGTTGTATAATCAAAACCGATAACGCAATCAAAATAAATATTTCTGCCATCACCGCCAGAAGTATTGCAAACCAATTCGTACCCGGCACCCGATAAGGCCTTTTAATATTTTTATCTTTGATTCTTGAAGCAATAAAACTTGGAAAAAGCATTAAATATGAAAATAGTCCGATAACCAGGCTAAAAGAAACCACATGCCAAAATAGCTCCCCTGCGTTCTTAGCTATAAACCCGTAAATAATAATCACAGCGGTCGAGATTACCCCTGATACGATCGAAGCGCCAATGGGTGCCATACGCTTAGTCACCTTGCCTAATATTTTGGGTAATTCTCCATTTTTAGCGGCTTCGGCAACTGTCCGGTTTTCTCCTAAATTCCATGTTACTATTTCCGCAAAAAGAGTAGATGAGATAAGAAGGCCCAGAACCACAGTGATAACCTGCTGCATCCAATGGCCACTAAATGTGATTGTAAATACTTGGAGTATTCCACTGGCAACATTTATTTCGGAAATAGGAATAACAACCCAAACCGCAAATGTTGTAATCAAATACAATGAAGCTATCACAACAGCCGACAAGATAACTGCTTTCGGGATATCGCGTGCAGGATTCTTCATTTCCCCGGAAGCTGCGGATATAAGTTCACAACCTTCCAGGTTATATATAATTATCGGAATAAATACGATGGCCGTGTTTAAATTCGGCATCATATTCGCCAGATTGATCTCATTGGCAAAACACCCATTCTTTAAAAAATAAATTATTGCTGTAACCAGCATCCCGATTATTACCACAAGCCTTGTAATAGCACCAAAATTAGGTATCCATTTTGAAACTCCAAGGGGCAATAAATTTATCCCGACCGCTACCCAAATCATTATAATCCCTATTAATATTTGCACCCAAAGGTTCATACTCGGAAAAAACATATGTCCAATAATTTCCGCAATCGCAATATATATTGCAGGCACCCACAATGGTAAAGCAACCCAGTAATACCAAATACTTCGTGCTGCCCATTTTTTCCCTAATCCTCTTTTAATCCAGATATAAATACCACCTTGCTCAGTGTAGGTAGAACCTAATTCAGCGGCGATCAAACCAAAGGGGAGAAAATAGCCGACAATACATATCAGCCACCAGAATATCGCAGAGGGCCCAATAGCGGCTGAAGTTGCTATAGCCTCTACGCCAAAAATCGCGCAAAATGAAAAAA
>CAZOSW010000032.1:0-11813 GCA_964582765.1 uncultured Planctomycetales bacterium
TGGTCGAGCTGCGGGATGATATATTAGATCAGGTAAACAAACTTTATTTTGAACGCTTGAGAGTAAAATCTGAATTGGATAATTTGGCTATTGAGGATAGGAATAAAAGGTTTGATAAACAGTTAAAACTTGAAGAATTAACAGCTTCCTTAGATTCACTTACAGCCGGATATTATTCGGAGCAATTACGGCAACTTGCGCCTAAGGCGTAAAGTTAAATATCTTCCCAGTAATGCTCCGTTTCCCGATTAGCTGCGCCTGTCTGTCCTGACTGCCGTCAGGCAGGAGGCATGCAGGAAACAGTTTCGACTTTTTTCTTGCATTTGACAGGCGTTTGTGTTAATTTAATGAAACCTACCAATTTTATTAACCCATTTTAGGCGAAGGATTAAAGAATGAGTACGCTACATTTTACGGATGCTAATTTTAAGAAAGAAGTATTGGAGTCAGACCTGCCGGTTTTGGTTGATTTTTGGGCTGCCTGGTGCGGCCCTTGTAAAATGATTGCACCTCTAATTGAGGAGTTGGCCAAGGAATACGCTGGTAAGATGAAAATTGGAAAAGTGGACGTTGATGCGAATTCTAAAGTTGCCACTCAATACGGAATAATGTCGATACCGACAATTATATTTTTCAAAAAAGGTAAGATTATGAGCCAGCTGGTAGGTGTAGTTAGCAGACTCGACTTAAAACATAAAATAGAAGAAAATCTCTGATGCGTAAAATTTTTATTGCCGCTACCAAACAGAATGACGGTAAGACCACTGTTTCTTTGGGGATAATTCGGAATTTACAGGAGAAATTCGGCAAAGTTGGTTTTATTAAGCCCATTGGCCAGCGTTACCTTCAGGAGGAGGGCCAGAAGATCGATGAAGATTCTATCCTTATTGAGGAGGTCTGCGGAATAAAATGCGGGCTTAAAGATATGAGCCCGATTGCAGTGGAAAAAGGATTTACTGAAAAATATATTACAAAGCCGGATAAAAACAACATTTCTAATCAAATCAAGGATTCTTTCCGCAGGATTTCAAAAAAACAGGAGTTAGTGGTAATCGAAGGAACGGGGCATGCCGGAGTGGGTTCGGTATTTGATCATTCTAATGCCACAGTGGCAAAACTTTTAGGTGCCAAGGTAATTATTATTTCTTCAGGTGGAATTGGTCGGCCGATTGATGAAATTATCTTAAATAAGGCTCTTTTTGAAAAAGAGGGAGTTAAGGTTTTAGGTGTGATTGTAAATAAGGTTTTGCCGAATAAATTTGATAAGATTAGCCGTTTAGTCAGAAAAGGCTTGGAAAGAAAAGGAGTCGATGTATTGGGTGTCCTGCCTTATGATCCAATGCTTGCAAGGCCTACCATAGAGCAGATTTTAGAGGAAACAGATTTTCAAGTTCTTTGCGGAAAGGAATATTTAGAGCGGTCTGTGGCTAAGGTAATTGTTGCGGCAATGGAGCCGCGCGATGCCCAGCGTTATATCAGCGAAGATAGCCTTATGATTACTCCCGGTGATAGGGAAGACATGATTATGATTGCCCTTAATTGTTTCCGCGACAGCGCCAATACGAAATTAAAAATTTGTGGCATAGTTTTGACATGCGGTATAACTCCGCAGGCGGCAATTATGGAGCTTTTGACTAAAGCCCAGATTCCAGTCTTGCTTGCTAAATCAGATACTTATGATGTGGCAACCTGCGTGCACGATATAACAGTAAAAATCAGGACATGCGATAAAGATAAGATTAATGCAGTTGTAAAATTAATTAAGGAAAATGTAGATTTCAAAAAAATTTTGAAAGGGATTTAGAATGAATGCTATAGACAAAATTCGTAAGAATGCGGCAGGAAAAATAAAGACAATCGTTCTGCCGGAATATGATGATGCCCGTACCCTGGAAGCAGCAGAGATTATTCGCAAGGAAGCTTTGGCTAAGGTGATAGTTTTGACTCCTGAAATGATTGATAAAAATCAGAAAGAAAAATATATCCAGCAATATTACGAGCTTTATCAATCTAAGGATATCGATTTAGATACGGTAAAAAAGCTTTTTTCCGATAATCTTTATTATGCGGCGATGATGACACGGGAAGGCAATGCCGATGGTTTAGTAGCCGGAGCGGTGCATACTACTGCCGATGTAGCCAGAGCCTGTATTCGTTGCATCGGTTTAGATGAACGTTTTACTATTGCCTCAAGCTGTTTTATTATGGATGTCCCAGATTGCCAGTATGGCGATAATGGGACGTTTATATTTGCAGATTGCGGAGTGATTCCTGATCCTAATGCGCGTCAATTATCCTGTATTGCCTTTACTGCCGCGGAATTAGCTGCTAAAGTATTAAATATTACTCCTAGGGTTGCCTTTTTGAGTTATTCAACTAAAGGCTCAGCTAGGACTAGATCTGCAGAAAAAATTTCTGAGGCCTTGATTTTACTTAAAACTCTTTCGCCATCAATATTGGCTGATGGAGAAATGCAAGGGGATGCGGCTATTGTCCCGGAGGTTGCTGAAATAAAATGCCCGGATAGCCCTATTAATGGAAAAGCCAATGTACTGATTTTTCCGAACCTAGAGGCTGGCAATATTAGTTATAAACTTGTTCAGCGCTTAAGCGGCTGTCGGGCAATAGGCCCGTTATTTTTAGGTTTAAATAAACCAGCCAGCGATCTATCGCGCGGTTGTTTTGCTGAAGATATTGTCGATAGTGTGGCAGTTACAGCAGTAAGGGCACAATAATGAGAATACTGGTAATTAACAGCGGAAGTTCTTCAATTAAATATAAACTTTTTGATATGCCGACTGCGCGCTTGGTTTCCAAGGGCGAAATCGATCATATAGGCGAAGAAGGCTCAAAATTTAGCGATCATTATTCCGGCTTAAAAATTATACTGGATGAAATTAAGCTTGTCCAAGTAGTGGGGCATCGCGTAGTGCATGGTGCTGAGAAATTCAAAAAACCGGTTATCGTTGATCAGAATGTAATTAAGGAAATTAAAAAGTGTTGCGAGATCGCTCCTTTGCATAATCCGGCTAATTTATCCGGGATAATGGCATGCCAGAAACTTTTACCTAAAATAAAACAAGTCGCTGTTTTTGACACAGCATTTCACCAAAGCCTTCCGGAGCATGCTTTTATATACGGACTGCCGTATGATTACTATCTAAAATCAGGTATCAGGAAATATGGGTTTCATGGCACAAGCCATGAGTATGTTGCCTTAGAGGCCAGCCGTATCTTAAAAAGGCCGCTTAATAAATTAAAATTAATTACTTGTCATTTAGGCAACGGCAGCAGTATAACCGCTATTGAGAAGGGAAAATCCGTGGATACAAGCATGGGGTTTACTCCTCTGGAAGGTTTAGTTATGGGCACGCGTTGCGGGGATATCGATCCTGCATTAATTACGCATATTATGCACAAGAGGAGATTAGATACAAAACAAATGGACTATATTTTGAATAAAGAAAGCGGCTTAAAAGGAATATCCGGCATTAGTAACGATATGCGTTTACTCGAACAAAAAGCAGCTGAAGGAAATAGGAGAGCTAAGCTGGCGGTAGATATTTTTGTTTACCGGATTAGAAAATATATCGGTGCTTATATGGCGGTCTTGCGCGGGCTTGATGCCTTGATATTTACGGCGGGAATCGGAGAAAATCAAGCCGGAATTCGAGAAAAAGTCTGCCGTGGGTTATTTGATTGTCTAGGGAAAAAACCAAAGATTTTGGTAATTCCTACAAATGAAGAACTCATGATTGCTCAGCAGGCTTATAAATTAATTAGATTATCGTAAGTAACTGTTTCGTAAGTTTTGAAGAAAATTGTTTGCAGTTAGCAGGATTCATCCTTGTTCACCTAGCTTGCAAAGACCGCGTTTGATAAAGGATACAGGTGATGGATTGGCGCGCATAACTTAAGTTTGTTTCACTCACCCAAGTTATGCACTCATTAAGGAGAAACTGATATGTTAAGGACTATGCTGAAATCAAAAATTCATAGGGCAACGGTAACTGAAGCTAATCTTTATTATGAAGGCAGTATTACTCTTGACGAAGATTTAATCAGGGCGGCTGATATTTTGGAAAATGAAAAAGTAGAAGTGTTGAATTTGAATAATGGTTTGCGCCTTGAGACTTATGTAATTAAAGGCAAGTCCGGCAGTGGGATTGTTTGTTTGAATGGGCCTGCTGCCCGCGGCGCATGTACCGGTGATCAGGTAATAATCGTTTCATATGTTTTACTTGAAGACAAAGAGGCAAAAACTATTAAACCTAAAATTATTAAAGTAAATGCAAGAAACCAAATCAAAGATTAAAGTATTCGGTGACCCTGTTTTAAGGAAAAAAGCCAAGCCAGTTGGAAAGGTTACTTCAGAACATCGAGAAATCTTAAGCCAGATGGCTAAGTCCATGTATGAAGATTCCGGGATTGGTTTAGCTGCTCCACAGATTGGTATAAGCAGCCAATTAATTGTTGTAGATATCGGAGAGGGCCTTTATAAATTAATTAATCCTAGAATTGTGAAAAGAGAAGGATTTCAGGCAATTACTGAGGGTTGCCTGAGTGTCCCGGGTATTTGTATAAAGGTTAAGCGTTCAAAGAGAGTTTGGGTAGAAGCTAAAGATGAAAATAATAATGCGGTAAGAATTGAAGCCAAAGACCTTTTTGCCTGTGTTTTACAACATGAGATTGACCATCTCAAAGGTAAACTTATTATTGATTACGCATCATTTTTAGAAAAAATTCGTATTAAAAGAAAGTTAGTAGTGCTAAAAACAAAAGATAAAACTTGTAAATTGCGGCTATAATTTCAAAAATAATATGGCAAAGTATGATTTAATTATTATCGGCGCAGGACCGGCAGGGTTGACTTCTGGCCTCTATGCAGGTCGAAGCCGCCTAAATACTTTATTGATTGAAAAAATGTCCGTTGGCGGCCGGATACTCATGAGTGAAACTATCGAAAACTATCCGGGTTTTCCCGGAGGCATTTCTACGCACGATCTAATGGGCCGCCTGGAGGCTCAGGTTAGAGAATTGGGGGTAGAAATTATAAGTGGCGAGGTGGTTGATATAGATTGCGCAGAAAGAACAGTTAAGCTTTCTGAAGCAAGTCATGAAGCTGGAGCTATTATTATTGCAAGCGGAGCGCGCCCAAGAAAATTAAATATACCGGGGGAGGATCAATATACCGGCCGTGGTGTTTCTTATTGCGCAACATGCGACGCCCCCTTTTTTAAAGACAAGAAAATAGTGATTGTCGGCGGCGGCAATGCTGTCGCTGAAGAAGCAATCTATTTGAGCCGTTTTGCGGCTGATGTAAACATAATTCATCGCCGAGCTGACTTGCGCGCATCAGCAATACTCCAGGAGAGATTACAGCAAAATAAAAAAATAAATTTTATTTTAAATAGCATAGTTACAGAGGTTAAGGGTACGCAGAAAGTAGAAGCAGTTACGATTAAGGGCCTTTTAAAAGGCGAAGTTCGTGATTTTAATTGTGACGGGGTCTTTATTTATATTGGTTATGAGCCTGAAACTACATTTTTAAAAGGAAAGCTGCAGATTGATGAAACCGGGTTTATAATAGCCGATGAGAATATGGTTACTTCAGCGCAAGGGATATTTGCCTGCGGTGACTGCCGTAAAAAAGGGTTATATCAAGTGGTTTGTGCCTGCGCAGATGGTGCAGTGGCAGCTGATTCTGCCTACAAATTTATAGCAAATAAAGGTAAATAAATGAAAAAGACGCCTACGACAAGTAAAAAGCTGATTGATTGGGTAAATAAAATGGTTAAGCTTTGTGGGCCAGAGCGCATTGTATGGATTGACGGCTCCGAAGAGCAAAAACTGGCTTTAGAAAAAGAGTCAGTCAATAGTGGTGAATTAATCCGTTTAAATCAGGAGAAGCTGCCGGGTTGTTTCTTGCATCGCACTGCCCATGATGATGTGGCGCGTACAGAGCATTTAACTTTTATCTGCACTAAGAAAAAGCAAGATGTTGGGCCGAATAACAACTGGATGGCGCCTTTAGTTGCATATCGAAAAGCAAAAAAAATATTTAAATCCGCTATGGCTGCCAGAACCATGTATGTTATTCCTTTTTCTATGGGGCCGGTTGGTTCGCCTTTTAGTAAAATCGGGGTCGAGCTGACTGATTCGCGATATGTTGTTTTAAATATGTTAATTATGACTCGCTGCGGACAAGCAGTATTAAGGCAGCTTGAAAAAGATGATGATTTTACTAAATGCCTTCATTCTAAAGCCCAGTTAGATATTAAGAAAAGATTAATTCTGCATTTTCCGGAAGATAATACTATTTGGAGTGTTGGTTCCGGATACGGCGGAAATGTCCTCCTGGGGAAGAAATGTCTTTCTCTTCGTATTGCCAGTTATGTAGCAAAAAAAGAGAAGTGGATGGCAGAGCATATGCTGATTATGGGTATTGAGGAACCTAACGGCCATGTTGAATATATTGCTGCTGCTTTTCCTAGTGCCTGCGGTAAAACAAACTTAGCGATGCTCGTCCCGCCGGAAGGCCTTAGAAGGAAAGGTTACCGTATTTGGACAGTAGGTGATGATATTTCTTGGATGCGAGTGGATTCCGATGGTTCGCTTTGGGCGATTAATCCTGAAACAGGTTTTTTTGGAGTTGCTCCCGGGACAAATTCCAGAGCAAATCCAAATATGGTGGAAACGATTAAGAAAAACACTATTTATACAAATGTACTTTTAAAACATGATAATACTGTTTGGTGGGAGGGTGCTGATGGAGAAGCCCCTACTCAAGGAATTGATTGGAAAGGTAACCCTTGGAAACCAAATACATTGGACGCAGAAGGTAAGACAATTAAGGGTGCGCATCCTAATGCACGTTTTACCGCGCCGATTATTAATTGTCCTTCGGCCTCATTTAGGCTGGAACAGCATCACGGAGTTCCGATTTCTGCAATCATTTTTGGCGGGAGGCGCCAGCATGTGGCGCCTTTAATTTACGAATCATTTAATTGGCAACATGGAGTATTTGTAGGGGCGACGATGGGTTCAGAGCTAACCGCGGCGCAGGTAGGAAAGCTTGGCCAGGTTCGTCGCGACCCAATGGCCATGTTACCTTTTTGCGGTTATAATATGGCTGAATACTTTAAACATTGGTTAAATATGGGTAAGCTAATGGCAAAGCCGCCTAAAATTTTCCATGTTAACTGGTTTAGGACTGATAAAGACGGTAAATTTTTATGGCCGGGATTCTGTGAAAATCTAAGGATATTAGAATGGATATTAGACCGTTGTAGCAATAAAGTGAACGCTATGCAGACTCCTATTGGCTATCTGCCTTATCCGTTTGATATTGATTTGACCGGGCTTAAACTTTCTGATGAGACAATGGCTACTTTGTTTAAGGTTAACAAAGAGGAGTGGCTGGAGGAGTTAAAAGGTATAAATAAATTCTTTAGTATTTTTAAAAAAGACCTGCCCAAAGAGCTCTGGGATGAACATGATGCATTGTTAGAGAGAATTAAAAAATATGGAAAGTAAGGTTTTGTTAAAAACAGATTTTAAGGATTTAAAACTCTTTCGCAGAGGCAAGGTCAGGGATGTTTATGATTTGGGAGATAAGCTTTTGATTATTTCAACTGACCGTATTTCCTGTTTTGATGTTGTTTTGCCTTGCGGGATACCGGATAAGGGGAGGGTTTTAACCAATGTATCCGTTTTCTGGTTTGATCTTATCAAGGATATAATCGCCCACCATCTGGTTAGCGTAGATATTGATAAGTATCCGCCTGAACTAAAAAAATATAAATCAGAGTTAGACGGCCGCTCGATGCTGGTTTTAAAAACCAAGCCTTTAGCAGTAGAATGTGTAGTAAGGGGGTATCTTTCTGGTTCAGGCTGGAAGGAATATAAGGAAAAACAGTCGATTTGCGGAATTAATTTACCTAAGGGGTTAAAGGAATCGGATAAATTACCTGAACCGATTTTTACTCCATCGACAAAGGCCGATGTTGGGCATGACCAGAACATTAACCAGAAATATGTCCAGGATTTCGTAGGCTTTGATACTGCTGAGCGTTTAAAAAAAATAAGTATAGATGTTTATAAGCTTGCCAGTGATTATGCCTTAGAGAGAGGGATCATTATTGCTGATACCAAGTTTGAATTCGGTATTCACGCTAATGAGTTGATTATTATTGATGAAGTGCTTACTCCGGATTCCTCACGTTTCTGGCCGCTTGAGAAATACCAGCCGGGAGTTTCCCAGCCGAGTTTTGATAAACAATTTGTTCGTGATTACCTAGAGACTTTGGATTGGGATAAAACTCCTCCTGCCCCAGGATTACCTGAAGAAATAATTAAAAGAACAAGAGAAAAATATTTGGATGCTTATCATAAATTAACAGGAAGAGAGCTTAAGTAAAGTGGCTAAACTTAAAGATATGTTAGTCCTGTTATTAAGAATAAGTATTAGTGTTTTACTTTTGGTTTTCCTATTCAAGTTTAATAAAATTGATATCAGGTCTTTGATTAATGATATAAAAGATACAGATAAGCTTTTTTTGACTATAGGTTTTGCGGTGTTATTTGCTAGTTATGTACTAGGTTTTTTACGCTGGAGAATGTTGCTTAATGCCGCAGGGATCAATATTCCTTTAAAAAGATTAATTAGTTCTTTTTCAGGAGGGGTATTTTTTAGTATCTTTTTGCCTTCCACTATTGGAGGAGATTTTGTCAGGACAGTTGATCTTGCTGACCATACTAAAAAGGCAAAAGAAGTTATTGCCACTGTATTTTTAGACAGGTTAAGCGGCTATATAGGCTTAGTCTGCGTAATTCTACCGAGCCTTTTCTTGGGCAGGAATTTAGTTTTAGATAGGGTTGTTATTAGTTCTGTTTCTATAATTACTCTTGTCTTAATCCTGGTCCTTTTGATTTTATTTAATAATACTATATATTCTAAGATTACCAAATTTTTATCCGCTCCGGGAGCAGGAAAAATAAAAGAGACGATTAAAAACATGCATCAGGAGATACATGTCTTTCGCTATCGTAAGAAAACGATTGCCGGTAATCTGTTGGTATCTTTTTTTATCCAGCTAATTAACCCTATTAGTGTTTATTTTATCGGGCTTTCTTTGGGGGTCAGGATAGATTTTATTTATTTTCTCATCTTTTTGCCTATGATTGGAGCGATTACTTTGCTTCCTATTGCTGCCGGTGGTTTAGGCTTAAGGGAAGGCCTATTTGTTCTTTATTTTGCCAAAGCCGGCGTAATAAAACAATTAGCTTTGGCTATGTCGATACTATCATTTTCTTCTGTCGTACTTTACGGAGCCATCGGAGGGCTAATTTATGTCCTTACAATACATCATCGACGCATACAATCTAATCAATCATCATCGGTTTAAAGCGGTAAAGCCAGCCGTAAATATTCAGCATTGCCTTGTCGATTTTATCAAAATAAATAAATTAACTGGGAGTAAAAATAATAGGACGATACTTGTTTTTGACGGATACCCGCCAGCCGGGCATGATATTCCGGAAGGGGAAGGTTTAGTCTGCATGTTTTCGCGCAAACTTGAAGCCGACGAATTGATAAAAAAAATAGTTGAAGAATCGGCTTGTCCCTGCAATATTATTGTAGTTTCTGATGATAGGCAGGTGCAATTGGCCAGCAGGTTATTGCATGCGCGGATTAACGGGATAGAGGAGTTTGTTTGTGGAAAGAAGAACAATAAGTTTAATTCTGCCGCAGGATTAGATCCAGCTGATTTTAAATTAACTTACTCAGCGATGCAGAAGATAAATACTGAACTGAAAAAGAAATGGTTAGAATAGATGTTAACTATCCCTCTGGCCGTATATAGTTGAAATTTGTGCCAAAAATTCTTGACTTAACTGGTTAGTTGTGATAGAGTTATACAAATAGCAACAGTAAAAAAGGAGGGTATATGAGTAGTTGGCAAATAGTGTTATTAGAACCTGCGCGTGCTGTTTTGGCTCAGATTAGCCAATTCGTGATTAACGCGTTGCTGGTGATCCTTATCCTGATCATTGGTTGGTTGCTTTCTAGGGTTATTAAGGCTATTGTAGGCAAAGCTCTTAAGCTAGTTAAAATTGATGAAATTTCTCGCCGCATTGAATTAGACAAGTTACTTGGTAAAGGCGGAATAACTTATTCTTTGTCTGATTTAATCGCTGTAATTTGTTATTGGCTGGGGCTGTTAATAACATTTATGGTTGCAGTAAATGCCATAGGTTTAACCGTTGCCGCTGATTTATTAAACCAGGTAGTTCTTTATATTCCTAATATTATTGCTGCGCTATTTATTCTGGTTTTAGGGATGTTTACATCGACTATATTGAAAAATATCGTTCAAACTGCAGCTAGTAACGCTGGATTGAGCCAGGCTAAAATTTTATCTCAGGTAGTTGAAACAATAGTTATCGTTTTTGCGATTTTTGTAGGATTAGAGCAATTAAAAATCGGAATTAGCATAACTGAATTAACCCTGGCTATAATTTTAGGTTCAATCGGCTTAGCCCTTGCTTTGGCTTTTGGCCTAGGGTGTAAAGATATTGCCGGAAAATTCGTTTCAGAATTTGTGGAGAAATTAAAGAAAAAGTAATGTCTTTGTTGTTTAATATAAATAAACCCTCCGCCAAGTTTTATGGCGGGGGGTTTATTTTTAAAGAGGATGTACTTATAAATGAATAATCTTTATAAGCTATTTATATTGGCCGGCGCAATCCTTATTATAACGGGAATAGCGCTGCTTCTATTGCAGAAGTTGCATATTCATTTAGGAAGGTTGCCCGGAGATGTCATCGTCTCAAAAGAGAGATTTTCTTTTTACTTCCCGATAGCTACCTGTATTATCCTCAGTGTTTTATTGTCAATAATTTTTTATTTCTTCGGAAAATTTAAATGAATTGTTAATGAGAGTTTCAGATTTCCAGGGTCAAGATGAAGAAAGTGATTGTAAGGCCGACTCCTTTCGGGCCAGTGGTTATCGTCTGGGATAAATTTAATGGTTTGCCAAAGGTCATGCGAATATTTATTCCAAAACCTTTATCCGCTTCTCAGGGGCAGGCGTCAAAATTATTCCCAAGTTTAGTATCGTCTTCCTGCAGGGAAATTGGCCTTATTGCTAATAATATCAAGCAGCGTCTAAGGGGAACGGATATTTTGTTTTCGCTTGATCTCCTGGATTTTAAGCAGCTCTCTGCATTTCAAGAGGCTGTACTGCGTGCAGTAAATCAGATCCCAAAGGGCAGTATCAGTACCTATAAACTAATCGCCAGGTATTTAGGGAAAAAGAATGCTATCCGTGCCGTAGGTAATGCTTTGGCAAAAAACTCGTTTCCTATTTTGATACCTTGTCATCGGGTGATTTGTTCAGACGGCCAACTTGGCGGTTTTCAAGGTGGCACAAAAATGAAACGGGAATTGCTTAAAAAGGAAAAAGTAGTTTTTTAATCACCCCACAAGCAAGTGATGAGAAGAGGTTTTGTTACGATAGAAATAAACAGTAGGCAAGCGAGAAAGCGTTATTATATGACAAAAGATCCGATTTGCGCAATGGAAGTGGATGAAAGCAAGGCCATAAAGCTAGAGAAAAATGGCAGGATGTATTACTTTTGCAGCATTAGTTGCAGGAATAAATTTATGAATGAAATAAAGGCCGGTAATATTAATAAGAAAAGTGCCTCTGGCGATAGGCAAGTAGAGGCTTATACTTGCCCTATGCATCCGGAAATTGAACAGAATAAGCCGGGAGATTGTCCGAAGTGCGGTATGGGCCTTGAGCAAA
>CAZOSW010000033.1:0-2174 GCA_964582765.1 uncultured Planctomycetales bacterium
AGCTGAAGTAGTAAGCATAACCTTGAGGTCGTCCGTTCAAATCGGGCCCCCGCAATTGAACACAAAATGGGCCAGCAGTATTTTGCTGGCCCATTTAATGAAATCCCGTGAGAAAAGCGAAACGAAGCTAACTAAACCCGCTATAATAGGCGGGTTTTTTATTACTTTTTGGCAACAGAAGTGATATAATAATTCGAATAAATCTATTTTTATGATGCTGTAAATAGCGGAGGGAAGGATAGGAGGAGCGATGGAGAAGAAGAGATTTCTATTCATTTTGCTGCTATTAACTTTATGTTTTCCTATTTCAACTTTTGCTGAAACCATTCTTCTTAAATCAGGTAAAACCGTAGAAGGCAAGTTAATTGAAAAGACTAATAATTATATAAAAATAGATTTTCAGGGTGTTTCGCTGACATATTACTTTGATGAGATTGATAGTATTGATGGGGTAAATCCAGCTTTAAAGTCAGCTCAAGAATTAGATTTTTCTAAAGAGAAAAACCTCAATGAAAGTATTGATAAAAATAAAGTAACCGAGGAAATCTTAGAAATAAGTGGAACTAAAAAACAACTAGAGCAGGATTTAAAGCTTAAAGAAAACCAGTATGCTGAAGAGTTTAAAACGAATACTGACCCTGAAACTTATGCGCTTATACTTAATAGTATCCAGGAGTCTTATAATTCAGATTTAGCTAATAAGGTTATAGCAGATACCCTGAAGGAAAACTTTGACCAAAAACATTTTCAGGATATTTTAGAATGGTTACGTTCGCCATTATCTAAAAAGATAACTCAATTAGAAGTAGAATTTTTAACTCCTGCATCTCAACAAAGATTTCAAGATTTTTCTAAAACAGTAATATCTAATCCTGCATTTAGAGATAGGATAGTTTTAATGCAGAGATTAGATTCAGCCAAAAATGAGACACGGAAGCTAATAGAAATAGCCACTAATACGTATGCAGAGATTACTAAAGCAACTGAAGCGGCATTACCTAAAGATAGGCGTATAAAAGATGGAGTAATTGAAACGGAGGCTCGTGATATGAAAACCCGATTACAGCAACCTGTGAAGGATGCTGTCCTTATTAAATCGCTTTACGCATATCGCTCTCTTTCAAATGAAGAGCTGGAACAATATATAAAGTTTTTGGAATCTGATATTGGTAGTTGGTTTAGTAAGATTGTAGAACAAGGGATTATTAAGGCTAATGCTCAAGCTAATAAAGCATTTGGTAATAAGTTAACACAAATATTATTACAAGAGCTATCAAAGAAGGATTCCTCGCTTCTTAAAAACTCAAGGTAATAAAAATTCTTGGTTGTGAAGATTAGTAAGGTGTAAGAGCAGTTTAATTAATCTATTAACAGAAAGGAGGAAGCGTAAAAGGTAGCACTAAACCTCCTAGAATTTCTGTTTTTCTCGGTTCGTAACTTTGAGGTCGTCCGTTCAAATCGGGCCCCCGCAATTGAACACAACAATGCGCCGAAGGCGCATTTAAGGAAATCCTACGAAGCCCTACCGTATATTTATACAAAAGGGGAAAAGTAGGATCATAGATAACCCGCTTGAAAAAGAGCGGGTTTTTTATTGTTTTAGAGCCATTCTAAGGTTATAATTGATTTAAGGTAACTAGTGCTGGAAGCAGTAAAGAGGAGAGAGAAATAGAGGAGATGTATGATTATAGAAAGGATGGGAAATGAAGAAAGTTAAAAGAGGGCAAAGCACGTTGGAATATGTAATTATTTTAGCTATAGTATGCGCTGCTATTGTCGCCATTGGAGTGGTAGCTAGGCCGGCCGTCAATTTGCTATCGCCATCTAACTAAATTTTTAAATTGCCCCAAAGTGAAGCCTGTTTTGTTTAACTGTTGGCAGGTAGACCTGACGGACGGGTAGGTAGGGTATTTCAGCTAAGGTTAACTCAATAGGGATTTAGCGGTTTTTTATTGTTTTAGGGCCATTCTAAGGTTATAATTGATTTTGCTGGAAGCAGCGCGGAGAGAGGGGGGTGTTTTGGTTTGGGAAGTGAAGCCTAGAATAAAACATTTTATTCTTGCTATAGTAATAATATCAGCAGTATTTGTATCTTTTGCATATGCCGAGCAAGATGATTTTAAATCGGCAAGTAGCCACTATAATCAATACTCTCCGAATGATTTAAATAATCC